>NZ_JBHVZA010000024.1:0-146991 GCF_042880275.1 Streptomyces sp. NPDC058308 | reverse complement strand
CTGCGCGATCTGGCACAACCGCACCATCGGCGCACCCATCACCCGCTCACTGATCGCCTACGACCACTGAGCCACATCGGAACTACTCATCTAGGACTCGGGGAAGTCCCCGAGGGGGTGGCCGCGGCCTCGGAGGAGTCCTCCCTGGGGACCGGTTGTTCGACCAGGGCCAGGACGCGCGTGGCCATGAAGCGCGCCGTACGCACCACCGAGCCGCTGCGGGTGACTTCGCTCACTTCCACCACTCCCCTGCGGACCGCCGTCTCCACCCGGCGACCCGCCCTGCTCGCCACCACTTCGTACGTTCGAGTCGTGTCACCGGCATCCACGACTATCTCCACACGATCACCCTTCACGGGATCAATCCCCCTTCAGCGATGGATGGTTGGGAATCGGGTCGGCCGCAACGCCCCCATGTCCCCCGTCCCCTGACCACTCTTCAAGTTTCCCACCCGGCACTGACAATCGATCGCCCCGCGAGGGCGCGGCCTCTGCACGTGCCCGGCCACGGAAACGTAAGCTGTGGCTCGTCAAACGGACCGGGTAGCGGGGATGGACATGACGATGATGCGGCTCCGGCGCGAGGACCCGCGTGTCGTCGGCTCGTTCAGGCTGCACAGGCGCCTGGGCGCCGGCGGCATGGGGGTCGTCTATCTGGGGTCGGACCGGCGGGGGCAGCGCGTCGCCCTGAAGGTGATCCGGCCCGACCTGGCGGAGGACCAGGAGTTCCGCTCGCGGTTCGCCCGCGAGGTCTCCGCGGCCCGGCGCATCCGCGGCGGCTGCACGGCGCGGCTCGTCGCCGCCGATCTCGACGCGGACCGGCCGTGGTTCGCCACGCAGTACGTGCCCGGTCCCTCCCTGCACGACAAGGTCGCCGCCGAGGGCCCGCTCTCCGCGGCCGACGTCGCCGTGGTCGGATCGGCGCTGGCCGAGGGGCTCGTGGCCGTGCACGAGGCGGGTGTCGTCCACCGCGACCTCAAGCCGTCGAACATCCTGCTGTCCCCCAAGGGCCCGCGGATCATTGACTTCGGCATCGCGTGGGCCACCGGCGCCTCCACCCTGACGCACGTCGGGACGGCCGTCGGGTCGCCCGGCTTCCTCGCTCCCGAACAGGTGCGCGGCGCCGCGGTCACCCCGGCGACCGACGTCTTCGCCCTCGGGGCCACCCTCGCGTACGCGGGCATGGCGGACTCGCCCTTCGGGCACGGCAGTTCCGAGGTCATGCTCTACCGGGTGGTGCACGAGGAGGCGCAGCTGCACGGCGTGCCCGACGCGCTCGCGCCGCTGATCCGGGCCTGTCTCGCCAAGGACCCGGAGGAGCGGCCCAGCACGCTCCAACTGTCGCTGCGGCTGAAGGAGATCGCCGCCCGCGAGGCCCAGGGGATCTCCGACGTACGGCCGCCCGCGCCCCGGCACAGTCACGATCAGCCGACAGGCCGGTACGTCGAGACGTACGCGGACGAACGCACCCAGCGGCGCTCCGCGCCAGGTGCCGCGTCGGCCCCCCGTACCGGACCGTCCCGCACGGGTTCGTCCCGCACCGGCTCGTCGAGGACCGGCGGCGCCCGGTCCGGCTCCCGGCCCCCCGGGCCCCGCAACACCGCACGCTCGGGCGGCAGGCCCGCCCCGCGCAGCGGCGCCGGACGTCAGGGGCCGCGCACGACGGGAACGGGCCGCCGGGGTCCCGCCAATCCGCGGCTGCTGCGGCAGCGGCTCACGGTGTTCGTGATCGTGACGCTGCTGGTGGCCCTCGGCATCGCGGCGGCGCAGGGGTGCCAGGGCCCCGCGCGGGGCCTCGGGGACGACCGCGGCCGCGACACGAAGCAGCACACGCGGCCCGGCCCCTCGTTCTCCCCGCTGGACGGGGAGCGCATGGCCATCCACTACGAGTCGACGGTGACGCGAGAGGACTAGGGCCCGCGTCGGACGTGCCGGGCGCGCCTCAGAGCTGCGGGCGTCCCGTCGCCACCGCGTAGAACGCGACTGCCGCGGCCGCGCCCACGTTGAGCGAGTCCACGCCGTGGGCCATCGGGATGCGGACCCATTCGTCGGCGGCGACCAGCGCCTGGGTGGAGAGTCCTTCGCCCTCCGCGCCGAGCATCAGCGCGACGCGGTCCATGCGGTGCGGTGCCGCCTCGTCCAGGGACTTGGCCTTCTCGTCGGGGGTGAGGGCGAGGAGGTTGAAACCCGCCTCGCGTACGCCCTCCAGGCCCCTGGGCCAGGATTCCAGGCGGGCGTACGGGACCGAGAAGACCGCGCCCATCGAGACCTTCACCGAGCGCCGGTACAGCGGGTCCGCGCAGTCCGGCGAGAGCAGGACCGCGTCCATGCCGAGGGCGGCGGCGGAGCGGAAGATGGCGCCGATGTTGGTGTGGTCGTTCACCGCCTCCATGACGACCACGCGGCGGGTGGTCGCGAGGAGTTCGTCGGCGGTGGGCAGCGGCTTGCGCTGCATGGAGGCGAGGGCGCCGCGGTGCACGTGGTAGCCGGTGACGCGTTCGGCGAGGTCGGGGCTGACCGCGTACACCGGGGCCGGGAGCTCGTCGATGACGTCGCGCATGACGTCGACCCACTTGGCCGAGAGCAGCATCGAGCGCATCTCGTAACCGGCGTCCTTGGCCCGTCTGATGACCTTCTCGCCCTCCGCGATGAACAGGCCCTCGGCCGGTTCGCGCTTGCGGCGCAGTTCGACGTCGGTCAGGCCTGTGTAGTCGCGCAGGCGGGGGTCGTCGGGGTCGTCGACGGTGATGAGATCAGCCACAGGGTGATACTGCCTTGTCCTGGGTGGGGTGCCAACGGCTCCGGACGGGTTCCGTTACCGCTGGTTACTTGGGGGCGTGCGGGCGCGTTACGCGAGGGGCTCGGGGCCGACCTTCACGACCTCGCCGATGACGATGACGGCCGGGGGCTTCACCTCGTGGGTGCGCACCGCATCGGCGACCGTGCCGAGGGTCGCGTCGACGCGGCGCTGGGCGGCCGTCGTGCCCTCCTGGATCAGGGCGAGCGGGGTGTCGGCGGCCTTCCCGTGGGCGATCAGGGCCTCGGCGATCTTGCCGATCTTGTCGACGCCCATCAGGATCACGAGGGTGCCGCGCAGCTTGGCCAGGGCCGCCCAGTCGACCAGGGAGCGCGCGTCGTCCGGCGCCACATGGCCGCTGACCACCGTGAACTCGTGGGCGACGCCGCGGTGGGTGACCGGGATTCCGGCGGCCGAGGGGACGGAGATCGAGCTGGAGATGCCGGGGACGACCGTGCAGGCGATGCCCGCCTCGGCGAGCGCCTGGAGTTCTTCCATGCCCCGGCCGTAGACGTAGGGGTCGCCACCCTTCAGGCGGACGACGGCCTTGCCCTGCCTGGCGTGCTCGATCAGGGCGTCGTTGATCGCCTCCTGGGCCATGTAGCGGCCGTACGGGATCTTCGCGGCGTCGATGACCTCCACGTGCGCCGGGAGTTCGTCCAGGAGGTCGCGGGGGCCGAGACGGTCGGCGATGACGACGTCCGCGGCGGCGAGCAGGCGCCGGCCGCGGACCGTGATCAGGTCGGGGTCGCCGGGGCCGCCGCCGACGAGGGCGACGCCCGGGGTGCGCGTGCGCAGGTGCGGGGCGACGAGACTGCCGTCGCGCAGGCCCTCGACGACCGCGTCGCGGATGGCGGCGGTGCGGCGGGGGTCACGGTCGTGGATGTCGCTGGAGAGGACGGCGACGGTGACGCCCTCGGAGCGGCCGGTGGCCGGCGTCCAGGCGGTGGCCGCCTCGGCGTCGTCGGAGCGCACACACCAGACGCGGCGCGCCTCGGCCTCCGCCGAGGCGGCGGTGTTCGCCTCGGCGTCGCTGGTGGCGATCAGGGCGTACCAGGCGTCCTGGAGGTCGCCGTCCTCGTAGCGGCGCCTGGTCCAGGTGATCTCGCCCGCGTCCGCCATGGCCTCGACGGACGGGGTCGCCGAGGGCGATACGAGGAGGACGTCGGCGCCTGCCTTGATCAGTGCCGGGAGGCGGCGCTGGGCCACCTGGCCGCCGCCGAGGACGACGACGCGGCGTCCTGCGAGGCGGAGACCTACGGGGTAGGCGGGGTTTTCGGCCATGGCTCTGGGGCTCCTCGTGCGGGCGGAGTCTTCATGGTGCGCTACCGCTGCTGCGCTGGAGCGGCTGCTTGACGTGCGGGTTCAGTATGGCGGGGGCGGGGCCGGAGGTCTCCCCCAGCCCCGCCCCGGTGCCGAAAACGGGGGCTTCGCCCCACGGCTGCTACTTCTCGGTGACGCCCGCCGAGTCGAACGTGGCGACCTCGTGCATCGCGCGGGCCGCGCTCTGGACGACCGGCAGCGCCAGGAGCGCGCCCGTGCCCTCGCCCAGACGGAGGTCCAGGTCGACCAGGGGGCGCAGGCCCAGCTTGTTGAGCGCCGCCACGTGGCCCGGCTCCGCGCTGCGGTGGCCCGCGATGCAGGCCGCGAGGACCTCGGGGGCGATGGCGCGGGCGACCAGGGCGGCCGCTCCGGCGCTGACGCCGTCCAGGATCACCGGCGTCCGCAGGGACGCACCGCCGAGGAGCAGGCCCACCATGGCCGCGTGCTCCAGGCCACCGATCGCCGCGAGGACGCCGATCGGGTCCGCCGGGTCGGGCTGGTGGAGGTCCAGAGCGCGGCGGACCACCTCGACCTTGCGGGTGTGCATCTCGTCGTTGATGCCCGTGCCGCGGCCGGTGACCTCGGCGGGGTCCACCTCCGTGTAGACGGAGATCAGGGCCGCGGACGCGGTGGTGTTGGCGATGCCCATCTCGCCGGTGAGCAACGCCTTGTTGCCGGCCGCCACCAGGTCGCGGGCAGTCTCGATGCCGACCTCGATGGCCGCCTTGACCTCTTCCCTGGTCAGGGCGGGGCCGGTGGTCATGTCGGCGGTGCCCGCGCGCACCTTGCGGGGCAGCAGGCCCGGCGTGGCCGGGAGTTCGCTCGCCACGCCCACGTCGATGACGCAGACCTCGGCGCCCACCTGGTTGGCGAAGGCGTTGCAGACCGCGCCGCCGCCGAGGAAGTTGGCGACCATCTGCGCGGTCACCTCCTGCGGCCAGGCGGTGACGCCCTGGGCGTGCACGCCGTGGTCGCCCGCGAAGATCGCGACGGCCGCGGGCTCCGGGATCGGCGGCGGGCACATCCGGGACAGGCCCGAGAGCTGCGCGGAGATGATCTCCAGCATGCCGAGCGCGCCCGGCGGCTTCGTCATGCGCTTCTGGCGTTCCCAAGCCTCGCCGAGCGCCTTGGCGTCCAGCGGGCGGATGTTGGAGACGGTCTCGGCGAGCAGGTCGTGCGGGTCCTCGCCGGGCAGGGCGCGGCGGCCGTACGTCTCCTCGTGGACGACCCAGGAGAGCGGGCGGCGCTTGGACCAGCCGGCCTGCATCAGCTCGGGCTCGGCCGGGAACTCGTCGACGTATCCCACGCAGAGGTAGGCGACGACTTCGAGGTGCTCGGGCAGGCCGAGGGCGCGGACCATCTCGCGCTCGTCGAAGAAGCTGACCCAGCCGACGCCGAGGCCCTCGGCGCGCGCGGCGAGCCAGAGGTTCTCGACGGCGAGCGCCGAGGAGTACGGGGCCATCTGCGGCTGGGTGTGCCGGCCGAGGGTGTGGCGCCCGCCGCGGGTGGGGTCGGCGGTGACGACGATGTTCACCGGGGTGTCGAGGATGGCCTCGATCTTCAGTTCCTTGAACTGCTTCGCGCGGCCCTTGGGCAGGGACTTGGCGTACGCGTCGCGCTGGCGGACGGCCAGTTCGTGCATGGTGCGCCGGGTCTCTGCGGACTTGATGACGACGAAGTCCCAGGGCTGGGAGTGACCGACCGACGGGGCGGTGTGCGCGGCCTCCAGGACGCGGAGCAGCACCTCGTGCGGGATGGCGTCGGAGCGGAAGCCGTTGCGGATGTCGCGGCGCTCGCGCATGACGCGCAGGACGGCCTCGCGCTCGGCGTCGGCGTACCCAGGAGCGGCGCTCCCGGCGGACACCGGGGGCTCGGGGAGTTCGGTGCCCGCTTCCCGCGCCGCCGGGAACCCGGCGGCTTCGGCAGGCTCCATCACGAGGAGCCCGGGGGCTTCGGGGGCGTCCGGTGCCTCGCCCGCCACGGGGGCTTCCGGCGCGGCGACGGGGGCGAGGGGGACTTCGGGAGCCTCGGTCGGCCCGGCGACGGGCACGGGTACGGAGGCTTCAGGCGCTTCGGCCATCTCGGGTGCTTCGGCCACTTCGGTCACTTCGTTCGCTTCGATCGGTTCGAACGAGATGACTTCGTCGGCCTCGTCCAACTCGTCGGCCGGGTCGGCCGTCTCCGGGGCGGCCGGGAACTCGGCCGGAGCCGCCACGGAGGAGACAATACGGGGCACAGCGGAGCCGGTCGGGCCCTGGGGGGCCTCACCGGCTTCGACCGTCGCCCCGTCCGCCGCCGGGACCGGCTCGCCGCCCTCGGCCACGGAGCCCGCGCCGCTCTCCTGAACCGCCGTGTCCGGCGCGGGAGTCGCACCGGCGACGGGGGCCGCCGTGGGCTCGGCGCCGTCACGCGGGGCGGGCACGGTGGCGGGCTGCCGCACCGCTTCCTGCGTCGCCTCGGGGGCGGCCGGGTCCTGGACGGTCCCGGGCGTCGCGGCCGCGGGAGTCTCAGTTTCGGGAGCCGCGGCCCCGGCGTCCGTCGCCTCGTCCTGCGGTACGGGCACGGGGGCGCCGTCCGCCGGGTCAGCGGGCGCGGCCGGTGCGGCGGCCTCGGGGACGTCCTCGGCGGCCGGGTCCTCCTGCGGGACGATCACGGGGTGCGGCGGCGTCGGGGCCAGGTGGGGCGTGGTCGGGACCGAACCGTCGACCGGCACGAACTGACCGAGGGGCGCGGGCCCTTGGGCCCCGCCGGGCTCGTTCTGGAACGGGGCGTTCAGGGGCGCCGCCGCCTCCTGCGGGCCCTGCGGCTCGGGGTGCTGCGGTCCGGGCGCGGCGTGCCGCGCCTCGGCGGGACGGCCGCCGTCCATCGGGGGGAACTGCTGGGCGTGCGGCGCGGCGTGCGCGCCCTGGGCGGCGTCGGGGGCGAAGCCGGGCTGCGCCTCTTCCTCGGCGTGCGGGGGCTGCGCCCCGTGCCACGGCTGGGCGGAGGCGACGGCGAACGCGGGCTGGCCGACGGCGGCGGGCACTGCGTGGGCGAACGCCGGCTGCTCGGCGACCGGCACCTGCTGCTGCTCCGGCTGCGGGAACTGGTGCTCCCCCGTCCGGAACTGGTACTCGCCCGTCGCGAACGGCTGCTCCTCGACCGGGAACTGCTGCTCCTCCACGGGCGCCTGGCCGGACTCCGCGGCGTTCGGGAACGCGGTGGTCTCCGGAGCGTGCGTGGGTACGGGCAGCTCGGCGGAGAAGGCGTCGGCTTCGGCGTCGGCGCCCGGAGCCTGCGGTGCCGGTGTGACACCCGGGGCTTCGGTGAAGCCCGGTGCAGCGGAGGCCTCTGCGGAACCTGAGGCATCCGCGAACTGCGGGGCATCTGCGACGGCCGGGGCTTCCGGGGTGGCCGAGACGTCTGGGACGTCTGGGACGACCGTTTCTGCTGGTGCGGCATGGGCGGCATGGGCGGCTTCTGCTGGAGCGGCATGGGCGGCCTCGCCGGATCCGGCATCAGCCACGTACTCCTGGGCCGCCCGCTCCTGCTCAGGGCCCTGCCCGTAGTCCTGCCCCTCGTCCTGCCCCTCCGGCGCTCCCCACGGCGCGGCACCCTGCGGCGGGATCTCACCGAGCTGCGGTCCCGGCACTCCCGCGGCGTCACGCGGAATGTCGAGGTACTCGGGCATCGTGGGCGGCCCCGCGTGCCGCGCCGGCGCGGCGGACTCCTTGGCCGGGGCCGCGCCCGCAGGCCCCCGGTCGGCGAGCGAACGTACGGGGCTCGCCGAGCCGTCCGGCACCGCAGGACCCGACGGGCCGTGGTGCAGCGGGCGGCGGGCGGGTCCCGGGTGGGACGGGGCGGGGGTGCCACCGGGCATGCGGATGCCGTTCAGGTCGATCGAGCCGCTGTCACGGCCGGAGGTCTCGTGCGGACCCGGCTGGTGGGCGGGCTGGGCGGCGGCGGGCGCCGGCCGGTCGGCCGCGGCCTCCCCCGGGAAGCGGCCCTGACCGGACGCCTGCCCATGGCCCGGAACCTGACCCTGATGACCCGGGACGTGCCCCTGATGGCCTTGGGCCTGCTGGGCCCGGGCCGACGCGATCTGCGCCTCGGTCCACGCCCCCTGGGCGCCCGGCATCAGCAGCAGGTCGTCGTCATCGGCGGGGTTCTCGGAGGGGTCGGTCGGGTCGACGAAGGTGTACGCACCCGGTGCGGGAACGCCCGGCTGCTGCGCCCCCATGCCCTGCGCGGGCCCGGAAGGTACACCGTTGCCTGCGCCCTCCGGCAGTCCCTCACCCGGGACCTGGCCGGTGTCGGTCATGCGTAACCCCTCGCCCATCGGTTAGTGCTTCTTCGACCGTCCCTCAGCCTTCGGCCGGGGAGGCCCCATCGCCCGGAGCGGCGCACCGACCGCCCGTCATCCTCAACGAGCGTGCGCGCCCCGCGGCACGAACCGCGCACCGGACTACAGGCATTCTCCCTGTCCGTCCGCCACCGTGGCGGACGGATCGGTCACGGCCCGCTGTGGACTGCGCCACGTTGCGCGTCCTCCGTTCATGCCGTACCACACAGCCCCCCCGAAAAGGGCGGGCTTTCCGGACATCGGCCAACGAACTCCTTGGCACCCGGGTGCAGTACAACGATCGGCCAGCCTACCCCGCACCGCGTGGCGAAAGGGTCACGGGGAACGGTCGGGAAGACGCCCGGAGAGCAGGAACACCACGGTCCGCTTCTCTTCGCGCCAGGCGCGTGTATCGAGCTCCACGGACTGCAGGAGTGCGCACTCCACGACGTATCCGTGCTCGCTCAGATCCCTGCCGACGAGTTCGGCCTCGTCGCGTGTCGCGGCGTGCGTCACGATGCGTTCCGGCCGTCGGTCGGCGACCGCGGAGACCACTGCGGCTCCCCCGCCCCCGACCCGTACGACGTCGGGTTCGGGAAGGTCTTCGAGGACGTGCGGGGCGACGCCGTGCACGGTCTGCGCCTGGACCCCGAAGCGGCGGACGGCGGCCGTGGTGCGGCCGAGGGCGTCGGCGTCGCGGTCGACCGCGATCACGGCCGCGCCGAAGCGGGCCGCCTCCGCGGTGAAGGCGCCGCTGCCGCAGCCGATGTCCCAGACGAGGTCGCCCGGGCGCGGTCCCAGGCGCGCGAGTTGGGCGGAGCGGAGCCGGTCGGTCTCGCCCTCGCCGAGCCAGATGTCACCGCCGTACTCGGCGGCGGGCAGCGCCCAGCCGCGCGGGCCCCTGCCCGGCTCGCGCCCCATGATCCAGCCGGTGTCGGCGGACGACGCGGTGCCGCCGATGACGATGACGACGTTCGGGTCGCGCCAGGCGTGGTCGGCGGCCTTGTCGGAGGTGACGACGGAGACCTGCTCGCGCGCGGTGCCGAGCTCCTCGCAGATCACGAAGGTGCGATGGACGTCCTGGAGCAGCAGGCCGAGTTCGGCGGGGCCCGCGCCGGGCGAGGTGAGGACGGCGACCTTGGTGTGGGCGCGGCAGACGTTCACGGCGCGGCGCAGGGTGCGGCGGTGGGCGACCACGACCTCGGCGTCGTCCCAGGGCATGCCCGCGCGGGCGAAGGCCTGGGCGACGGAGGAGACGGCGGGCACCACTTCGACCTCGAGACCGAACTCCGGGACGCGCAGGGTGCGGACGACGCCGAAGAAGCCGGGGTCGCCGTCGGCGAGGACGACGGCGGTGCCGCGGTGGGCGGCGATGCGGCGGGCGGCGAGGCTCACGCTGCCGAGGCGGATCCGTTCGGCGCGCGCGGGCACCTCGTCCAGGGCCAGGTGGTGGGCGGCGCCCGCCACCAGCGTCGCCGCGCTGAGCGCGGAGCGTGCCGCGGCGGTCAGCGGCGTACCGTCCCAGCCGATCACCGTGACCCGGTCGGCCATCGTCGTCTGTCTCCTGGGTTCTCGCGGGTCGATCAGTGCGGGGCGGTGGCTGTGCAGGTGCAACCGTGCACGCGGCCAGGGGCGAGCGTACCTGCTGGGGGCCGGATGTGGCCGGGTACCGGAGGCCGCGTGCCTCCGCGGGGCGGCGCGGGCCGACGCGGCTGGGGCCTGGCGGGTCAGTTCCAGTCGGAGTAGGCCGAGAACCCGCTGTCGGCGAGGCTCTCCGAGACCCCTTCGAGGTCCTCGGGGAGCAGGCTCCACACGATGAGGTCGGTGCGCACGTCCAGCCAGCCGCCGAACGGGTCGCCGCCGTTTCGCGTGCGCGCTATCCAGGCGCCGCGCAGAACGCCCTCGCTGATGGAGCCGATCTTCTGCGCGACCTGCTGGGCGGCGGTGTTGTCGGCGGCGGTGCGCAGTTCGATGCGCTCGAACTTCTGGTCGTGGAAGAGCCATTGGGCGGTGGCGAGCGCGGCCTCCGACGCGTACCCCTCGCCGCGGGCCCAGGGGGCGACGACGTAGTTGAGCTCGGTCGAGCGCACCCGCCAGTCGGTGTCACGGAGTTGGATGATGCCGACAAGGCGCTGGGTGAGGAACTCGGTGACGGCGAGGACGAGGCCGTGGCCCGCGGAGCGCTCGGCGGGGGCGAGGCGGATGATCCAGTCGCGCGCGTCGGCCTCGGTGTAGGGCTGGGGCACGGAGGTCCAGGCCGTGACGTTCTCGTCGTTCATCATCTCCGCGTACGCGGGGACGTCCGCCTCTTCGAGGGGGCGCAGCACCAACCGCTCCGTGCTGATGGAGATGTCGGGGAACCCCGATGTGCCCGATGTGCCCGAGGAGGCTGTAGTCATGCGCCGCTCCCTAACCTTCATAGACCTGAAGGACCTTCACCTTTCGGTCTTCTGAAGTGCCCAGCATGCAGCATGCACGGGCCCAGACGCACCACGGGGTCCTCTCCCGGTGCGGGAGAGGACCCCGTGGACGTCACGTGCGCGAGAGGCCGTTCAGCCCGCCCCGACGGGCAGGACGGACCCCTCGTACTTCTCTTCGATGAACTTCTTGACCTCGGGCGAGGTGAGCAGTCCGGCGAGCTTCTTCACGCGCGGGTCGTCCTTGTCGCCCTTCTTGACGGCGAGGACGTTGTTGTAGGGATTGCCCTTCGGGGACTCCAGGAGGATGGCGTCCTTCTTGGGGCTGAGCCCGGCGTCGAGCGCGTAGTTGTTGTTGATGACCGCCGCGTCGAGGTCGTCGAGCGAGCGGGGCAGTTGCGCCGGGTCGAGCGGCTTGACGGTGAGCTTCTTGGGGTTGGACGTGATGTCCTCGGGGGTCGCCTCGGAGCCGGCCCCCTTCTTGAGCCCGATGACGCCCCGGGAGGCGAGCAGTTGGAGCGCCCGGCCCTCGTTGGTCGTGTCGTTCGGAACGCCGACGGTCGCACCGGAGCGGAGCCGGGAGACGTCGTCGGTCTTCTTCGCGTACACGCCCATCGGAGGCAGGTACACCTCGGTGACCGGCACCAGGTCCGTGTTCCTGGCCTTGTTGAAGTTCTCGAGGTACGGGGTGTGCTGGTACAGGTTGGCGTCGAGCGAGCCTTCCTGGAGCGCGGTGTTCGGCGTGTTGTAGTCGGTGAACTCCGTGATCCGGAGGTCGAGTCCGGCCTTCTTCGCCAGGTGCTTCTGTATGTACGTGAGGACTTCGCCGGCCGGGGTCGGGGTGGCGCCGACGACGAGCGTGCCGTCGGCGCCCGCCGAGTCCCCGCCGCACGCGGTGAGGCCGAGGGCGAGGGCCAGGGCCCCCGCCCCGGCGGAGATGACGCGCGTACGCATGATCAGAACGCGGCGACGACGGCGCCGTCGTACTTCTCGTCGATGAACTTCTTGACCTCGGGCGAGGTGAGCAGCTTGGCGAGCTTCTTCACGCGCGGGTCGTTCTCGTCGCCCTTCTGCACGGCGAGGAAGTTGCCGTACGGGTTGCCCTTGGCAGGCTCGGCGACGATGGCGTCCTTGGCAGGGCTGAGCGCGGGCTTGGCCTCCAGGGCGTAGTTGCCGTTGATCACCGCGGCGTCGACGTCGTCCAGGGTGCGGGGCACCGTGGGCGCCTCCAGCTCCTTGAACTTGATGTTCTTCGGGTTCTTCGCGACGTCCTTGGGGGTGGCCTCGTAGCCCACGCCCTTCTTGAGCTCGAGGATGCCGTTGTCCGCGAGGAGCTTGAGCGCGCGGGCCTCGTTCGTGGTGTCGTTCGGAATGGCGACGGTGGCGCCGTCCTTCAGCTCACCGAGCTTCTTGACCTTCTTCGAGTACACGCCGAGCGGCTCCAGGTGCACCGTGGCCCCGGGGACGGGCACGATATCGGTGCCCCGCTTCTTGTTGAAGTCGTCCAGGTACGGCTTGTGCTGGAAGTAGTTCGCGAAGACCTCGCCCTGCTGGACGGCGGTGTTCGGCGTGATGTAGTCGGTGAACTCCTTCACCTGGAGGTCGAGACCGGCCTTCTTGGCCAGGTGCTTCTGGACGTAGTCCAGGATCTCGGCCTGCGGCGTGGGCGTCGCGGCGACGATGAGCGGACCGTCCTTGTCGCCGGCGTCCTTGTCGGAGCCGCAGCCGGTGAGCCCGAGGGCGAGGGCTCCGGCGGCGAGGACAGCGGTAGTGATCTTGGTGGTGTTACGCACGAAAAGTGCCTTTCTCCATGGGTGGTGCAGCCCCGCGGGGTGGTACGCGGGGAAGCCTGTGGGCGGGACGTCGCGCTCCCGCCAGGGACCGGCCGGCCCCGGCCGACCGGTCTTGATCATCCGGCCTTGATCAGCCAGCCTTGATCATCCGGTCTTGCTGACCGACTCGGCGGCCGCGGTGCCGGGCAGCACGCCGCGCAGCGGCCGGAAGAGCAGCCGCGGAGCTGAGCCGCCGCCGCGCTTGTGCAGCCGGCGGGCCGCGTAGTCGCCGGCG
Organism: Streptomyces sp. NPDC058308; assembly: GCF_042880275.1. Classification (NCBI taxonomy): domain Bacteria; kingdom Bacillati; phylum Actinomycetota; class Actinomycetes; order Kitasatosporales; family Streptomycetaceae; genus Streptomyces; species Streptomyces sp. NPDC058308. Next base: position 134,066 of record NZ_JBHVZA010000024.1, on the reverse strand, counting down.
AACTGGATGATCGAGATGACCACGGCGAGGATCGCCACGGTGATCCACATCAGTTCGGTCTCGAAGCGCTGGTAGCCGTAGCGCAGGGCGAGGTCGCCGAGGCCCCCGCCGCCGACCGTGCCCGCCATCGCGGAGTAGCCGATGAGCGCGACGATCGTGGTGGTGGCGCCCGAGATCAGCGAGGGCAGCGACTCGGGGACGAGGACCTTGCGCACGACGGTCCAGGTGGAGCCGCCCATCGACTGCACGGCCTCGACGAGTCCGCCGTCGACCTCCCTGATCGAGGTCTCCACCAGGCGCGCGAAGAACGGGATGGCGCCGACGGCCAGCGGCACGAGGGCGGCCTCACGGCCGATCGTGGTGCCGGTGATCCAGCGCGTGAAGCCCATCAGGGCGACCATCAGGATGATGAAGGGCATCGACCGCGCGATGTTCACGATCTGCCCGATCACCTTGTTGAGGACGGCGTTCTGCAGCAGTCCGCCGCGCTCGGTGAGCACGAGCAGGACGCCGAGCGGCAGTCCGGCGACGACGGCTATCAGCGTCGACCAGCCCACCATGTAGAGGGTGTCCCAACAGGCCTGCTCCAGCAGGGGCTGCATCTCCGACCAGGTCACTTGGCACCTTCCTTGACCAGCAGCGTCTCGTCACCGGGGGCGGCCACGGGCGCGTCGCCCGCGATGTCCACCTGCAGGCCCTGCTCGCGCAGGAAGCCGATCGGGACGACGTTCTCCTCGAAGCGGCCGGGCAGTTCGATGCGCATGCGGCCCACCTGGCGGCCCGCGATGGTGTCCATCGCGGCGCCGAGGATCGAGATGTCGATGTTGTACGTGCGCGACAGCTGGGAGATGACCGGCTGGGTCGCGGCCTCGCCGTGGAAGGTCACGTCGACGACGGTGCGGTCCTCGCCGGTGGCCTCGCCGCTGACCGGGAAGAGTGCGGCGGCAAGCTCGGAACCGGGCGTCGCGAGCAGCTCGGTGACGGTGCCGGACTCGATGATCTGCCCGCGCTCCATGAGGGCCGCGGAGTCGCAGACGCTCTTGACGACGTCCATCTCGTGCGTGATGAGCAGGACGGTCAGGCCGAGCTGCCGGTTGAGGTCGCGCAGGAGCTGGAGGATGGAGCGGGTGGTCTCGGGGTCGAGGGCGCTGGTGGCCTCGTCGGAGAGCAGCACCTTCGGGTCGCCGGCCAGGGCGCGGGCGATGCCGACGCGCTGCTTCTGGCCGCCGGAGAGCTGGGCCGGGTAGGACTTGGCCTTGTCGGCGAGGCCGACGAGGTCGAGGAGTTCGAGGGCCTTGCGGGAGCGCTCCTGGCCGCTCAGGCCGAGGATCTCCAGGGGCAGCTCGACGTTGTCCTGCACGGTGCGCGAGGACAGCAGGTTGAAGTGCTGGAAGACCATGCCGATGCGGCTGCGGGCCTGGCGCAGTTCCCTGCCCGCGCGCGAGCCGCGTCCCGCGAGGGCGGTGAGGTCCTGGCCGGCCACGGTCACGGTGCCGGAGGTGGGGCGCTCAAGGAGGTTGACGCAGCGGATGAGGGAGGACTTGCCGGCGCCGGACTGGCCGATGACGCCGTACACCTCGCCCTCGCGGACGTGCAGGTCGACTCCGTCGAGAGCGGTTACTTCACGACCGCGTGAGCGGTAGACCTTGGTGAGGCCGGAAGTGGTGATCACAGGGGATTCCGTCACTGTCGAGTGCGCGGCGCGGATGTGGCCGGGCACGGGGCATTCGTTCGGAACGCGGCACGGTTCTCGCGGTGGTGGGGCGGTGGAACCGGAGGACGTGTGCGCGGGGCGGGCTCGCTTCCTACGTCAGTACGGATCTCGTCTCGTACGTCGTGCAGGGGCGTAGCACAGCGGCTTCGCTTCGGGGCGCGATGCTCTCGGGTGGTGCGGGGGCCCTCAGAAGGCGCACATTCGACACATACAACGAGCACCGGGCGTCGTGATCGCCTCGGTCGCAAGGGTGCGGCTGCTCGTCGTGGTCATGGGCCCAAGTAAAACATGCGTAGGGGCGCCGTCCACCACTGCTGTCCGTATAGCGGACAGCGGTGGGACGGCGCCTGACGTCCGGATTCTGCTCGTCAGCCGGCGATCTCGATCTCCACGCCACCGGCCGTGGCCTGCGCGGACACGGCGGAGAGGTCCTTGACGACGACGTCGGCGGAGAGTTCGGACGCCTGGTGGGTTGTGGTCAACGCCACGGTCGTCATGCCCGCGGCCCGGCCCGACTGGAGCCCGGCGGGCGCGTCCTCGAAGACCACGCAGCGCGCCGGGTCGGCGCCGAGCTTGGCGGCCGCGAGCAGGAAGGGCTCGGGGTCGGGCTTGCCGCGCGTGATGTCGTCGGCGGCGATGACGAGACCGGGACGGATCCCGACCTCGGCGAGGCGGGCCTCGCCCAGGGCGCGCGTCGCGGAGGTCACCACGGCCCAGCGCTCGACAGGCAGGGACTCCAGGAGCTCACGGGTGCCGGGCAGCAGGACGACACCGCCCGCCACGTCGGAGACCTCCAGCTCCTCGATGCGGGCGACGGCCTCGGCGACCTGCTCCGGGGGCAGCAGGTCCGCGACGATCTCGACGGCGGGCCGCCCGTGCAGCTCGACCTTGCCGAATTCCTCCGCGGTGATCCCGTACTCCCGCGCCCACCGCGACCAGCAGCGGAGCACCGACTCCATGGAGGAGAGGAGGGTGCCGTCGTTGTCGAACAGGAGCGCGTCAGCGTGGATCTTCATGCTGTCCGAGGGTACGGGCCCGGCCCCGGGGACGCGCATCGGGGCGAGGGGCGGTGGGCGGGGGGCCGAAGGTCCCGTAATAAAGTCACGGGCATGGTTGATGCCCTGACGATCGCGGTCTCCGTGGCCGCGCTCGCCCTCGCCGCCTGGTGCGGTTTCGCCGCGTACCGCGACCAGCCGACCAAGGACTGGCACTTCATCGGAATGGCCGTGGTGACCCTCCTGGCCACGGTGCAGCTGATCGTCGGCATCGTCCAGCTCGCACGCGGCGAGGAGGCGGACCAGGGCACGACGATCTTCGTGTCGTACCTGATCGGCGCCTTCGCGTGCGTTCCCGCGGCGGGCTTCATGTCCCTTGTCGAACGCAGCCGTTGGGGCTCCCTGACGGTCGCCGCGGGCGGCGTGGTCCTCGCCGTGCTCGAAGTGCGGCTCTACGACATCTGGGGAGGCTGAGGTGACGGTGACCGAACCCGGCAGGAACGACGAGGCCGCCCGGGGCGGATCCCCCGCGCGCCAGAAGCTGATCACCGGCCCCGGCATCCTGCTGGTGTGGCTGTACGGCGTGATGGTCGTCGCCGCCGTGTCCCGCTCGGCCGTGCAGATCTCCACGGACTTCGGCAAGGCCCCGCTCGCGTACACGCTGTCCGCGCTGGCGGGCGTCGTCTACGGCTTCATCACGTACTCCCTGGTGCGCGGCGGTGCCGCGGCCCGCTCGGCGGCACTGGTGTGCTGCGCCGCCGAACTGCTGGGCGTCCTCGTGGTGGGCACCTGGACCCTGGCGGAACCGTCCGCCTTCCCCGACGCGACGGTGTGGTCGGACTTCGGGATGGGCTATCTCTTCATCCCGGTGATTCTGCCGGTTACGGCGATCTTCTGGCTTCGGCGGGGGCGGCGGGGCACGCGGTAGCGGGCGGGCTGACTCGGCCTGGGCAGCGCCGCCCCCAGTCTGCGGCGTGCGCCTCGCCACGTCGGCTCCTCTGCAACTTGCTTCAGCTCATTCGCCCCCTTCACCAACGGGTCACGGTGTCTTGGGTGGGCTCTGCTGCCTGCCCGAGTATCTGTAGGTCGATGGGTACGCCACCAAGTCCGCCGACGCCTCCGGCGCCCTCGACCGTGCCCTGTTCTGCCGTCCCTGCCAGGGGCGCGGCGCCACCGTGCTGCCCCACGGAACGCCGCTGCCATGCAGTGCGTGCGACGGCACCGGACAATCCGGCCCGCTGGCCCGGCTCGCCGTCGTCCGCCACGTGCGTCAGATGATCCGCACCTACTGGGAACTCGGCAGGCTGCCGGAGTTCGCCGACCTCAAGCTCTGGAAGTGGGCGCAGATGCTCGGCTTCCGGGGCCACTTCTCCACCCTCGGCGCGGTGCGCGCCCCCGCCGCGCCTGGCGCACCGAACAGGCCCGCGCCCACGCCGGCCTGCCCGAGCCCGACCCGGACACCACGCTCGTCATCGGCCACTGGGCATACCTCGGCACCGGCTATAGCCCCGGCGCCACGCTTCTCGCCGCCGCCGTCTGGCACCGCAGAGGACTCGCCCGGCAGTTCATCGCGGAAGGGGGCTGCTGATGGCCCCGCATGCACCCGCCGCGCCCCAGCACGGGCCGAGCACGCCGGAGGAACTACTGACGGTTCCCCAGGTCATGGCCCACCTCCAGCTCGGCCGCTCCGCCGTCTACGACCTGCTCCGCACCCGCCAGCTCGCCTCGATCACCCTCGGCCGCGCCCGCCGCATCCCGACTCACGCCCTCGTGGTGATCAAGGCACTACTCGGCCACGCCCACATCGGCGTCACCGCTACCGTCTACGCCCACGTTCGACTCCGCCTCCAGCGAGACGCCATCGACTCCCTCGGACGCGCCCTCGACCACCCCTGACATACGTACGGCAACGGCGGCGGACACCTGGGTGTCCGCCGCCGTTGCCGTCAACTACTGCCGTCAACCCGGCCCGAAGCCCCGTTGCATGAAGCTCTACGCGGCCGAGATTCACTGACGAGAATCAGGTCTCGGCCAAGGATCGAGTCCCGGATCAGAGTGCAGACAATTCAGTGGGCGATTCGCGCAGACTGCCAACTCTAGGGAGTCTTCAAAGGTGGAACCAAGCTCCCAAACCCAACCCATGCCAGCAGCAACCACCCTCCCCCCAGCTTCTACGAACACGCTTGAACAACTGAGCCACTCACCGATGGGGAAATAGTCCCCACCGAGAACACTCTCCACGTCTGTTGCTAGATCACGCTGCCCTGATCCAGCGGCGATGGGGTCGAAATTGTAAGGCTCGTCATTACTGAAGTTCGGGCCGACTGGATTGACCGGCTCGATTGAGAGCCCACCCACCGCCGCGAGGATTTCCTCTGCCAATGGATGGGACCGGTACCCTTCCCCCCTCCAGCGGCACGACCCATTGACCTGGATCAACCTTCCTGCCTGCGCTCCATCCGGACGCAACAAGCGCCCCAAGCAGATCCTCGCTGAGCGAGTCGAAGCGAATCAGGGACATCAGTTGATCTCCAGGTCTTCCAGCAGTCGGCCACAACGACCGCAGGGGTGAGCCGGTTCACCATGCCCATCCGTCAACGGCCCTTCCGCCTGCTGGCCATGCTTATTGCGGCCGTAGTACTTCGCTCCTGAAGGAGACGTGCACTCGGAGGCAAACTTCACTCCAGGTTCGTTGCGAACACTGTCGGCATAGTCGCCCAAGTTGCAGTTGTGAACGAGGAGCGGCGTAGCCCCCGCCACCACGTAGTACGTGTGCTACGCGGCCCCTCTCCATCTGCGTATTCGCAGATCAGCGGCTGTTTCGGGTTCCGCTGGTGTCCGTGGTTGTGTGGGGGAATCCGTGGGTGTTGCCGTCGCTACTGCCGTCAGGAGCGCGGGGCGCACGATGGCGCAACCGCTGGCGCGGTGTCGACGCAGGGGGACTCTACTGCCACGCTCCGGGCTCGGCACGGAGTATGGCGCGGACGATCTGCTCGTAGTCCTGATGGCCGGTGGCGGCGCAGTGTTCGGCGATCCAGCGGGTCAGGTCGTCCGGGGTGTGCAGGGTGCCGGATTCGGCGCCGCAGTTGTGTTCCTCGCCGGTGACGCAGAGCGCCGTGAAGGCCGGCAGAGCCAGGGAGTCGGGGACGGTGGTCACGTGGTACTCGCGGAATCGGTAGCGGCCGCGGGCGATGTTGCGGACCGGTGCGTCGGTGTTCGTGGCGTCAGACATCGCCGTCCCCCTCTTCCTCCTCTGCTTCGTCCTCCGGGTCCGGGAGGCGTTGGCCCCGGGAGTCGGCGACCCGAAGCGCGTCGGCGAGGGCTTCGGTCAACCGGCAGGCCAGCCAGCGGTATTCGGTGGCCGTCAGGATCTTCGTGCCGGGGGCCGTGGTGCTTCGTGCGTACTCCAGCAGTTCCTTGCCCATACCGATCTGCACCGACTCGATGTTGTCGGCGAGGGTGGCAAGATAGCCGCAGCCGTCGGTGCTGAGGTAGCAGGGCTTTCCCTCGGGGGTGGTCCACGGCAGCAGGCGCGGTCCTGTCAGTCCTGCTGCCGCGTCATGGAGATCCCTGCGGCGCATGCGGTCCGCGTCGTTCCTTGGCTGGTTCACCGTGTACCCCCGGGCCTGGTCGCTGGTTGGGACACGAAGGCCCTAGGAACTGATGAGCCGTCACTCCACGTATCTGGCACGGCAGTTGGTGACACACGGTGCGGAAAGTGATGCGTTGCGTGGCAGTTAGCCGACGACGCCCAGGTGGTCGGCCATCTCACGCATGTCGGCGGTGAGGGTGCGCTTGCGCTTCTTAAGGATCTCCTGCATGGTCTCGGCGGCCATCCGCTGGTGCCGCAGCCATTCCGGGGAGGCATGGCGGACACCTGCCAGTTCATCCATCGCGCCAGTCAGATCGCCGGTGCGGGCATGGGCGCGGGCCACATCGAGGCGGTGGCGGTTCCAGTTGTCGTTACTGGGCCTTCCGGTGTGTTCCCACGCCTTGGGTGACATGGCGTCCTCGGCCGACTTGCGGACGACGGTGCGGGCGTCGCCCAGGACCATGGCGTCCTCGACGCCTTTCATGCCGACGGTGAGCGGTCCGAAGGTGGTCCAGTGGCGGAAGAGGGTGGCAGGAACAGGCCGCGTCGGCTCTTCTCCCGCTTGACCTTCCGGCGCTCGCCATAAAGCCGCTGATGCTCCTCCCGCACCACGTCCCATCGCCGGTCCAGCTCCGCTTCCCGCGCCAGCAGCTCCTCGTCGCTGAGGTCGGCGAACTCGGTGGAGGCAGCACGCGCCTCGCGGGCGATCTCATCGCGCAGCAGGCAGTTCGTGATCGTCCCGTGGTGCTTGCCCGGCTCCGGTACCTGCCGCCGAAAACGCCACGCCCCTTTACCGCGTACACCAGCCCGTCCTGCTTGAGACGCCGATAGGCGTTCTGCACCGTGGAGTTGACGACTTTGAACCGCTCTTGGATCTCCCGGGCTGGAGGGAGCTGGGAGCCTGGAGGGTAGGTGCCCTCCAAGATTTCCCGGCGGAGGATATCGGCGACCTGAGCGCACGGCGGTCGGGGATCACCGTTCTCGACCTCGACGGCGGCACCGCCACCATCCACCGCTCCCTCCAGCGCACCCGCAGCCAGGGCCTGACCGCAGGGCTCCAGACGATCCACTTCCACGACCTCCGGCACTCGACCGCAACCCTGCTCCTAGAGCAGGGGGTCGAACTCGTCGTGACCAAGGAACTCCTCGGGCACACCCACATCGGCGTCACCGCCGCCGTCTACACCCACGTCCGACCCTGGCTATAGCGCCAAGCCATCGACACCCTCGGCAGTGTGCTTCGAGACCCTGAGAGCCCGACGACCCGCCCCTTGCCGCAGCCCTCCACTGAGACCCATGCAAGAGACGCCGGAGCCCCCACGAGAACCACGTGGGGGCTCCGGCGTCCAACCGCGTTACCGTCGGCGTTGCCGTCAAACGCTCGCAACGACCACCAGGCGAGGAGGTTTATTCCGGACGATCAGGATCAATGATGATTCCGCGACGCTGCCCATCCCACCCTCTCGGAGGTATCAATAGTGGCGTCTCCTGAGACACCGCGATCCGCAGATCCATCGAGGCGTCAGCCTCGATCATCCGTACCGCGAACTGACGATCAGGGTAGCTCGCCATCAGCCGGGCCCGCCATGATTGCACAAGGATACTACCGAGTATCCGGTGCGTATCCTCGGAGAACTCGACTGGTCCGCGCGATTGACGAAACAGGTGCTGGATCTCGAAAATATTGTAGCTATCCACCATCTGTACCCACGACATCACAGGCCATTCGGGATGCCCATCAGCCAGTGGAGTAGCGAGACGCTGAGCAATTTCCGCTTCATCATCCCCACTCAGCGCCATGAATACGGCACCGTGGATCTCTACCAGATCAGGCCAGTACAGCCAGCCGTACATCAGAGCCTGCGTGGCATCTCCTGCCTCGCTGAAATACGACACAGAATCTTCGGCATCCACATAGGGGAAAGATTCATGGAGGATGCGGTGCGCAATCATGTGCTGGTTCATTCAGATCACCCAAGGAGGTAGCCCGGCGGGATGTTCTCCGGTACGTCGGCGCCTGGGACTCCCCTACCGCCACCCTTTTGGTAATAGATCGGCGGCTCGATTCCGGAGTGGCTGCCACCAGTCCCGCGGAACCTTGGTCCCTTCTGCCAACCGGACGGAGCCCTGTCGTTCTTGATCCAGGTCTGATAGCGCGTAACCTTGCCATCTGTATCCCGCTCGAAAATCGTGTGATCGCCTGTAGCGCCTTCCTGCGGTTGAAGATCCTCCGCCCGTCCACGCTTTGCAGCCTGCTCTACGCCGCCACCGTTGCCGCAGTTATGTACCAAGACCGGCGTGGTGCCCGCCAGCACATAGTACGTATGCAGATCCGCAACCGTCAGGTTGTACACAGCCGCCGCCTGCGTCCATCGCGCTACCGACGTGATCTGCACATACGTGCCGGCACTCGTCCGCAGCTTCTGGCCCGATCGCAGATCCGTCGCGTCGATCCACTCGCCCAGCTCCGGCACCCAGAACGGATGTCCGTCCGTCGCCGTGACGGAGGCCTTCCCCCCGCCCCGCTCACCGTTCGTGTCGATCGTGACCTTGACCAGGTTCTTGGCGCCCTCGCCCCTGATCTCCGCCGTGACCGTACGGACCTTCGTCTTTCCGGTCTTCGGATCCGTCGCCAGGACCTTGTCACCGATGTCGACATCTCTGATGGACTTCGTACTGCCGTCCGCCATCCGGACCCTGGTGCCCGGCGTGAAGCTGTTCACCGAGCACTTGGCGGCGTCCTCCAGCTTGTCGGCCTTCTTGTCCAGGGCGCGCCACTTGCCGTAACTGCCCTTGAGTTTGTCGAGCAGCCCCCAGACTCGTTTGGCGAGTGCGGTGCCCTTCTTCCAGTTCCACAAGTACTTCTTGGCCAGTTGGCCGATCTTCGCGCCGATCGCGCTCACTACGACATTCAGAATTGTTGCGCCGCAAGAACCGAGGCTGCCCGTACTGAAACAGTCCAGGGCATCCGTGATGCCCAGCTCGTCCGAGATGATCTTGCCGAGCTCCTTGGCGGCTGCGACCGCGAAGCTCTGCTCGACGTTGGCTCTGGACCGTGCGGCCACGGCCTTCCGCTGTGCTGGGGTTTTGTCCAACTGGTAGTAGTTGTAATAGGTCTTGGAGGTCTTGGTTTCCCAGCCGCCATTGCTCTTCATCCAGCACTGCATGCCCATGAGCTTGCAGTCGTCCGGCATCCGTCCCGTCGGGTCGGCCTGCGTCACCGGACTGTTGTTGGCGTACGCATACCCGTTGATCTGCTGGGGATCAGTGAAGTCGATCAGCGGGTCGGCCGAAATGAAGCGGCCGTTCGCCGGGTCGTACTCCCTGGCCCCTACGTGCGTCAGGCCGGTCGACGCGTCCACCGGCTTGCCGAGGAAGCCCTTGTCGTCGACCCAGGGATCGGTCACGGCGGACCCGCGCTCGTTGCCGAACGGGTCCATGCGGCGCCGGGTGACCGCGCCCGACTTCGCGTCCACCGCCGCCAGTGACGTCCCGTGATGGTCGCCCGCCAGGAACTGCACGCCCTTGGGCGTACGCATCGCCACCGTCTGGCCGGCGAAGCTGTAGTAACGGGTCGCCTCCACCGCGCGCGTCTCGGTGTTCAGGGTGAGTTCCATGCCCGGCAGATAAAGCGTCTGCTTGCCGGGCTCCTTGCGCAGCAGACGCTCGCCCGCTGTGTCGTACAGGAAGGACGTGGCCTCTGAGTCCGGCTTCGACGAATTCGTCAGCCTGCCTTCGGCGTTCCAGGTCAGGTCCTGGGTAGTTCCGTTCACCACCCGCTGCTTCGTGTTGCCCGCGGCGTCGTAGGCGAAGGTGTCCTGGGACTTGACGGCCGGGCCGCTGCCGCTGGCCGGGGTGTCCGTCACGACCTTGTTGAGGGTGTGCGGGCCACCGTTGCCTTCGGCGTCCTTGCCGTACGTGTACGTCCGCGTCACATCGGGCTTGCCGCCCACACCGTGCAGGACCTGCTTGCTCCGGTTGCCCGACGCATCGAAGTCGAAGTCTTGCCAGTAGGCCCCCGGGCCACCGAGGGTCGAGGGGCTCGGGGCGCTCGCGCACGCCTTGTTCTGCTTGCCGGTGCCTGTGGCCTCGTCAGAGGCATTGGCTGTGGCCCAAGCCGACTTCAGGCGCCGCTGCCAGTCGTAGCGGAAGCACTGGACGTCCGCCTGGCCGCCCGTCGGGGTGTCGGCTACGGAGGTGACGTTGCCGGACGCGTCATAGGTGTAGTCGGCGTCGTATGTCACCGGGTCGACGCCCGAGACATCCACCTTGGAGTTCGTCAGACGGTCGGTGCCACGCTCGTGCTCATAGGTGAGCCACGTCTTCTTGCCGTCGGAGCCGCCGACCGTGCCCAGTTCCAACTGCTGGAGCTGGGAGGTCGGGGCGTAGGACGCCAGCCCGACGTAAGCCCCCTGCTGCTTTCCGTCCAGGTTCGACAGGAGCTGAGTCGGACGCTGCAGGTCGTCGTAGGTGTAGGTGAGGGTCTCCGGGCCGAGGCCGCCCCCCGACGGGAGTTGTTGCGACTGCACGGTGCCGTCCGAGTTGTACTCGGTGCTGTACTCATAGGTGCCCTGGAGCTCTTCGGCCACGTCGCCGCCCAACGCGACCTTGGTGAGTTCCGGCTGGTAGAACTCGTCCAAGTGGACGTTGACCGTCGCGGCCTGCACCTTCCCGCCGGCGTATCGATACGTGCCGTACAACTGCCCCTTGGCCACGTGGTCGTAGGTCGTTGCGGTCAGCTGCGTGCCCGTATCCGGCTCGCCCTCCCATGTGGAGGCCGGCCGTCCGAGTACGTCGTACTTCGTGGCCACCGTCTTGCCCCGCGAGTCCGTCGTGGAGAGGAGGCGATCCAGGGTGTCGTACGTATATGTCGACTTGCCCGTGTCGGGGTCGCTGGACGAGGTCTTGCGGCCCCGCTGGTCGTAGCCGTACGACCAGGAGTTGCCGGCCGTGTCCTCGACCGACTTGAGCTGCCCCGCCGGTGTGTAGCCGTACGACGTGCTCTCGTACTCCGCCGACGGGCCGTTGGGCAGAGGCTTGTCGCCCTTGTAGCGGCGGATCTCCGTCGTCCTGTCACGTCCGTCGGTGATCGTCGTCGTGGGCGGCGTGCCGGCCGGCGGGTCGACGTGGACGCGATCGCCACCGTAGGAGTAGGTGGTGCGCCACTTCTCCTCGTCGGCGACCTGGACGATCTCGGCTGTCTTGCGCCCGGCGCCGTCGTACCGCGTGACGGTCTGGCCGTCGACCTCGCCGGTCGGCTTGAAGACGGCGTCGGTGGGGGGCTTGGCGGCGTAGTAGTCCGAAGCTGTTTCCACTACATTGCCGAGGCCGTCGTAGTGCGTGTCAGCGACGATACGACCGCCGTCCGGGCCTTCGGACTGCTGCTGGCGGGGCCGCAGCAAGCCGTCGTAGAGCGTGTATTCGACTCCGTAGGTGCCGTGCCTCTCGCTCTTCTCCGTCTTGACCACGGTCGGCGCGCTCTTGCGGACCAAGTAGGTGTACTTGATCGAGGCGGGCGCACTCCGCGACCGGTCGGGCAGCCAGACGTCAGTGACACGGCCGAGTGCGTCGTGGGCGGTCTCGCTGCGCTTGCCGTTCATGTCGACCTGTGCGACCGGGCTGCCCCAGGACCGGACGTACTCGGTCGAGACCTGCCAGCCGAGCGGGTTGGTCTCTGTCTGCTTGGTGGTCAGCCCGTCCGTCTCGGTGTACGCGAATTTCGTCTCGGTGCCCTTGGCGTCCTTCACCTTCAGCGGGCGCCCGAACCGGTCGAAGTCCGTCGTCGCCGACTCCGTGACCGTCTGGTACGTGGCCTTCGTGCCGTCGTGCTTCGAAAGCCGCTGCGCCTTGGTCACATCACCCTTGACCGGTGCTTCGCCCAGGCCCTTGCCGTCGTAGAACGTCAGGTCGTCGGAGATGACCTGGGTCTTGCGGTCCGGCTTGATCTCGCAGGTGACGGCGACCTTCTCGACCCGAGAGACCAGTTCGTAGAGGTGCTTGGTCTTGTCGTCCGCGAACTCGGTGCGGATGCACTGGTTGTCGGAGGCGTCCCCGATCTTGCCGTAGTCGTCGGTCTCCACCGCACGGCCGGTCGCGGAGTCGTAGCGAGTGGTCGCGGCGACCTCCTGCCACTTGCCGCCCTCCAGGGCCGTGTATGTCCTCGTTGTCTGAGGACGCACGTAATACGCCTTACGCGTGCCCCAGCCCTTGGTGCGGGTCGCCGTGGCTCGCGACCAGGTGGTGCTGACGTTCTTCGACACGATCTTGTCGGCTGAGTAACCGCCGTCGTACGTGATCGTCTCCAGCTCCTGGCCGGAGAGCTCCTCGTCATCGGCGTGTTTGACGCCGGTCGAGTCCTCGACCTCGCCGCCGAGGCCGCGCAGGAAGACGTGCTCCGTCCGCTGGTCGGCTGCACTGACGGTGCCGCCTGACTTGGTGACGCGGACCTTTCCGTAACCCCGCCAGTCGCTGTACGTGCGGTACTCGTCCTTCGTGATGCCGTCGGACTTGGCCTTCTTCCAGCCTGCGCTGCCCATGTAGTCGTAGTCGCTGACGCTGTTGGGCGCGTCCGTGGTCACGTCGTCCTCGACCACCCGGGCGACCAGGTATTTGTGGAACCAGTCAGTGATGGGCTCCTCAGCCCCCGGCGGATTCCACTTGACCGGATAGCAAGCCGTCTTCGGTGAGTCGGCCGACGGCAGATCGCTCGCCTTGCATTCGGCGTCGCGGTACAGGACGTCGAGCCTGCCGCCCGTGCCGTTGTCGACGCCGGCGAGACGGAAGCGGTTCATCGCCTGGATCTGGTCGCCGGGCTTGTCGACCCGGTTGGGCAGCTGCTGGCCGAGCAGTTCAACGGCCGGCGTGCTCACCGTGCCGGACCCGGCATGCCCTGTCTGCTTGATGGTGTTGAGCCAGAGCGACTTGGAGCTGTCTCCATTGTCCGTGAAGACATGGCCGAGGGACCAGGAGTCGACGTCCGCGTAGCCGTCGCCGTAGCGGATCTGCGTGGTGATCTTGCTCAGCTTCTTGCGGGTCCAGAACGTGGGACTGTTCTGCCCCTTGCACTTGGTGCCGGACTTGCAGTTGAGGTCCCAGGGAACGTCGGGCCAGCGTCCCGCGGTCGCGTCCGTGAGGTCGCCGGGCTCGCAGTCCGCCGCCGTGGCCAGGCATCGCTCGTCGGTGTCGAACAGCATGCGGCCCGCGGCGGGTGTGCTGTACACCTTGCCGTCCTGCTGGCCGTAGTCGATCCGCTTGAGGTAACCGCCGCGCGTGTACGACTTGCCGTCCTCGTCGGTCTTCAGGCCCTGGGTGTAGTAGTTGGTCTCCTTGCCGTAGTAATAGGCCATGGCGTTGTCGTGCGGGTCCACGACGTAATCGAGGTTCCAGCGCCAGGCCTGCTTGCAGTGGGCGTCGGCCAACGTGGCGTCGTAGCAAGGCTCGCCCGCGTCGTCGCCGTAGACGGGAACCGTCCAGGTGGAGCCGGTCTGCTCCTTGCCCGAGGTGTATCCGGGCAGGTTGTCCAGGCCGAAGTAGTACTGAGTGCCGTCGGTCGTGGTGACGCGCCAGTGCTCTCCGTTGTCGTCACTGTTGCTCGCACCGGTCAGCTTCTCGACCTTGCTGTTGTCGTCGCCGCTGATCCGCCACTCGCCGCTGTCGTCATCCTTGATCAGCTCACCGGCGCTGCCACCACCCAGCTGGATCGTGGCGTTGTCGTATGCCCAGCACTGGTCACCGTTGGTCTTGGCATGACCGTCGTCGGCACACGGCTTGTACCGCCGCTCGATGAAACCGGGCTCGTACCCGAAGCCCTGTCCGATCCAGGAGCCCTGGTTGTTGGTGGCGGCGGTCTGGCCGTCCACGGACTGGGAGTTGTAGGAGAGCGCGACCGACGGCACGAGTCCGCCCGGGGCGGGTGGTGTGCGCAGCGGATACGACCAGTTGAACGCACCGGAAGAGTTGGAGACGCTCCACTCGGCGGAGGGCGCGAGCGGGGTGGAGCCGAAGCTGCCCTGGTCGCCGGAGGCGCCGGCGGTCGCGGCGAGCACGGTGGCGGGGCCCGAGGACCGGCCACCGCGGGCCTTCACCGGGACATCGGCGCTCAGCGTCGAGGCAGCGGCATCGTTGGTGGCGGGCAGCTCACGCGCGGTCGTACAGCTCTTCTTCTCCGGAGAGCTCATGGCGCACTGCGGGAGCTCCACGAGGCGGAGGCGGGAACCGTAACCCGCGCCGTACGCATCGGCGAACTTCGAGTAGTCGAGGGTGAGACGCGTCGTGCCAAATCTGGTCGACTCCCCGGCCCGCTTCGTGGTGCCGTCTGCCCGGGCGCTCTTCCCCACGTCGGCGAGCGTGAGGAGTACTCCCTCGACTCCGGCGGCCTCCGTCTGGTCCCGGCCGGCGACTACGACCTTTACGGATTCGGGTGCCGCCGGTCTGTGTCGTGTGCGTTTCTCGGGCGGACCGACTTTGACGGGCAGGCCCTTCGCCTTGACCGGCCGGGTGGGCTCACTGCCGAGGGGCACGGTGTCGCTCGCCCCCCTGGGCCAGGAGACCTCGGCTGCCTCCTTCACCCGCGCCTTCTCCGCCGGGTTGGGCCGGCCCTTGCCGGCTTTCAGGTCGGTGCCGGGCACGGGCGCGCCGAGGTCCTCCTGAACGCCCGGACGGGTACGTCCCTTGTCGTCGGCGGTCGCCTGCGGGACGTACTGGGGCAGGAGCCCCACGGCGAGGGAGACACCGAGAGTGAGTACGACATGACGTCGCCAATGAGGGCGTGTGGACCAGGAGGGCAGGCGGAACCGCTGTGGCGTAGACATGTTTCGTCTCCAGGAGGCTCAGGAAGAGAGAGGTAGAAGAGTGCGGGGCGGGGCGGGCTCCATGGAGTCCCCGCCCGGCCTCCTGGCGGCTAGGTCACCGTGCCGTCCAGATTCGCGCCGGACTTCAGGTTCGCCACGGCTGCCACCAGCGGCTCGTCCAGTGCGCCCTCGAAGACGCGTACCTCGTCGATCGCCCCGGAGAAGTACTGCGATCCCGAGGTCAGGCCCGCGCGCCCCACCTGGAGGCCCGCCGTGGAGAAGTCCCAGTCGTTGGACCACCGCACGACCTGGCCCGTCCACTGACCGTTGACGTACAAGCGGGCTTCTTCGAACAACGCGTTGTAGGAGAGAGCGAGATGGTCACCCCGTCCCTCACTGCTGGGCTGGGCAGTGCCTGCCTCGGATTCCGTCACGACGGCGTCGGAGGTGTCCTTTTCGGTCAGCCTGAGCTTCCACCGCTTACTGTCCTTGTCGAACCGGACAGAGGCCACCGATCCCTTGGTGCCGGGCAGCGAGAAGACCGTCTGGGTGGCCGTGGCGTCGGGGGAACCGAGCCTGGCTCGTGCCGTGACGGTGAAACTGGCCTTGGCCTTCAGCAGCCCCGCCGCGCGACTCGCATACCCGTCCTTGCCGTCCAGGGCCAGGTGGCCGTCACCCCAGACGGGCTGTTCGGCCGGCTTGCAGTTCGGATCGAAGACGTCGCAGGTGTCGTTCGCCTGGTACACGGAGGCACCACCGCGCAAGGTCATTCCTGTGCCGTCCGTACGATCCGGCACGGTCCCGCCGTCGGACTCGTCCATATCCCAGTAGGCGCGCTGCAACGGCGGGATTCCGCCCAGGCTCTGTGTCTCGCCGGCGGAAAGGACACGGTCGAAGACCTGGACGTCCGCCACGGTTCCCTTGAGGTTCGCCGTGTAGCCGGCGGGTTCCAGAGCCCTCCCGATCTGCAGGGAACCCGTGGCATTCCAGGTCGTCGGGCGCTCCTGGATGTCGCCCTGCACAAGAATGCCGTTGACGTACATGCGCATCGTGCCCGAGGAGCCGGCCCTCTTCTCGTCCTTGTCGTAGACGCCGGCCAGATGCGTCCACTCACCGGGAACCGGCTTCGGCCCCTGCACCTCCCAGGAGATCGTCGAGTCGATCTCGCTGTCGGGTGCCAGGAAGGACCATCGGTGTGAGGCGGCGTCGTACCCGAGCGAGAAGCCCGACTGGGCTGATCCGTCCTGGCTGATCACGCTCATCGACTTCTTCGGCAGCTCGGGCAGCAGCACCCAGCCCGCCACCGAGAAGGTCTTGTCCGTGTCGACCACGTGCTGGCCTGTGTTGAGGTAGGCGCCACTGCTGCCGTCCAGCGTCGCCGCCGTACGCACGGAGCCGTGCGGGCCGTCCTCGCCGAAGGTCACGCCGGGTCCTGCGGTCGCCGCCTGCGTACCGTCGCCCCCCGCGGCCTGCCCGGAACCCTCGGGATCCGCCAGCGCCCACGAGGATTTCGCGGACCGCCCCTTGGCCACCCGGAAGCGATAGGACTTGGTGATCTCCCGGTTGTTGCCTGCCCGGTCCTCTGCCTCGACGTACAGAGTCACCGGCCGCTCCCGCTGCGGCATCCAGCGCACGACGGCCGGCCTGCCGGGCGCGCCCGGTGTGATCGTGTGCTCTGCCTCACCCGTGAACTGATAGCGGTACTTGACGACGTCGGTTCCCTCGGAGTGCAGTTCGAAGCTGCCGTACTCACCGACGCCCGCGTGCCACTTCTCGTCGTTGGGGTACTTCTCGGACTTCACCTCCGGCGCGTCGGGCTTGGTCGAATCGAGAATGAACTCGCAGCGGGTGCCGGATCCCTCGTGGCTCCAGGGCCCCCAGGACTCGCCCGACCCTCCGATGTCGTCACCGCCGCGCACCCACCAGCCGATCACGGTGTTCTGAGGTAGCGCGAAGGAACCCGTGCCGTCACCGCGGATGTCTTCGCCCACCTTGTAGGTGAACTCCTCATATCCACTGTCACGGCTCCGGTCAGTGTTCGTTTGCTGGTAGCCGGTCGTGACGACGTACTTCTTTTCGTTACCGTTCTTGTCCGTCCAGAAGATCTCGAACTGCGCCCTGATCTTCTCCGTGTTGCCCTTCACGTCGCCGTGGTCCGGATCCCAAACGATCGCGGAGAGCGTCGGCGCCTTCTTCGTGTAGTGCTTGGATGCCTCTCCGTAGGCGCACTTGCCTCCGGGGTCCATGGAGAGCTCGTCCATCTTCGGCTGGTAGGGCGGCCGGTTGTACGTCACCTCCAGCGCCGCGTTGTTGCAGAACCGCTTCCACGAGACGTACGAATCCTCAGTGGCGGCCTGGAGGCCGAACGTGGTCGTGTCCCACCCGCTGGACGCTGCCTTCTGAATGGTGCCCTCGACGTTGAAGCGCACGTTCTGGTTGGCCGCCGAGCAGGACCCCGTCGGATTGGTCGGCGACTCGGAAGTGATGTGGTCCTTGCTCGACGGGCGGTTGGACCAATTGGTACGCGAGTTGATCGCACTGCCGCCGGAACTGTTCACGCGGTGCAGCTGCACCGAGCGCGCCTCGCTGTTGTACGTGTGCACCAGCGTGATCGCGAACTCTGCCTTGAGGATCCTCTTGCCCTCGAAACTTCCCGTCGGCAGCGCGTAGTACTGACGCTGAACGTCGTTGCTTCCGGTACAGCGCACGGAGTAGTTCGCCGGACAGCGGCCAACACCCTTGCCGGACTCGACGCCGTCGTCCGAGTTGGGGAACTTCCAGCCCTCGAGGCCCGGCTTCGCGGACGACACCCAAGTCCACGCGGTGCGGCTCTTCGTTCTGGCCACCGGGTCGATGATCACCGGATAGCGGGTGTGCTCCCCCCTGAGCAGGCTCAGATCAGGCTTCAGGGTCATGACATCGCGCCGCAGGCCGAGGTCGACGTCCGAGACTCGGGCGCCGTCGGCGGGGGCGGCCTGCGCCGCGCCCGGCGCGCCCTTCCCCCGCACCGTGGTCCTGCTGTCACCGCTGGAGTCCCACATGACGGGCTGCGGCGCCTCGAAGACCGTGCCGCCGGTAGCCGCATCCTTCGCCACGAGTCCACCGCCGGACGCCTTGCGTACGGCGAGACCACGAGTGGCGACGGGAAGCTCGATGCCGTTCAGCTTCGGGTTGGCAGCCGCCTTCGCGGTCTTGACGACCAGCAGATGCGCGAATCCCTCGGGCTCCGCACGCACGACCAGGTCGACGTCCGGCAGGACCGCGCGGTACGTGGCCGTCTGGCCCGCTACCTCGGGTGCGGGCAGCCGGCCGGGCCAGGACAGGGACAGCGTCTTGCCGTCGCGCACCATCGTGGCGAACGGACCGTCACCACCGCCGGAGAGCGTCACAGCGGTGGGGGTGGCCTTGGGGGCGAAGGCTCCGTTCGGCTGTTCGACCAGCGTGGTGTCGATGTCCGTCCACTTGTCGCCCTTGAGCGTTCGGACCGGCTGCGCGTACTCCTTGGTGGTGAAGGTGCCGTCCGGATTCGCGAACGTCTGGCCGCGTTCTGTGCGCCGCCCGAGGACTTCGATCCGTTTCCCGGCCTCGTCCGCGCGCCGGACTGCCGCGTCATCGGTGAACTCGGCGGCCGATGCGGCCCTTTGAGGCTCAGCCGACGGCTCGGACGATGCCGCGCTCGCCGCGGGCAGTCCGCCGATTCCGGACGCCAGCACGCAAGTAATCAAGCCGACCGCGACGGCCGCTCTTCGCGCACGCCGCGCTGCCCTGCTCTTCACCATTCCCCCTGATCCCCCTGCGTCTGGACCCGCGGTGACGCCGCAGGCCGGGAAGCCACCACGGGCGCCGCCGTGTGCACGGCGCCCGCGTCCGCCTACCTCACGTCCGAACCAAAAGCCTTGCCCTCGTCCGGGATGCCGTCGGCGCCCGGCTTGAGCGTGCGCACCGAGCCGGTGCCGTCTTCGACGTGCTTCCACGACATCGCGTACACCAGACCCTTACGGTCGGCCGGCGTCTTGCTGTAGGGCACCCCGACATACAGGTCCTTGTACGAGGCCCACAGCCCGAGGCCCGCGAAGTCGCGGGCCTGCGCGGTGCCCGGGAGCCCCTTGCCCCGCGTAAGGGCCTTGCCGCCTCCGCCGGAGCGGTCGAGTGCGGACAGGACGTGCACGGCGCCGGCGTTCTCCGCGGCCCCCACCTCCTGGTTGGGAACACTGACGGCCAGCTTGATCGTCTCGGTGGTACCGACCTCACCGGGAACGGTGTTGGCGAGGGCGACCCGCTGGCCGAAGAAGTCAGCCGTCGCCGGCCGCTCGTCACCGCCGGATGCCAGCCGGTCCACGAAGTTGACCTCGGTGACGGCACCTGAGGGCTTGATCCGGATGACGGTCACGGCGCCCGCGTCCGCAACCGTGCCGATGTTCTCGTTGGGAGTTCCGACGGCCACCAGCGCGTCCGTCTCGGCATCCGCACCCGAGGGGCGGTACGGGACCATCGACAGCGCTGTGCCGAACCGGTCGTCCTTGGCGGACGCACCGGACACCAGGGCGGGATGGTCCTCGTCCACTCCGTCCAGTGCTGTCGGACGTCCGGCCACCAGAGCGTGGTTGAACAGCGTCACGGCCCCGGCGAACGACTCCTCGCCGATGGCCTCACCGGGCGCTCCGACGGCGATGAAACGACTCGTGGCGGCAAGGGAGTGTCCGAACCGGTCATGAGGCTCGGCCACACCCGGCACGTCCGGATCGTCCTGGTTGACCGTGGTCTTCGTGGTGCCCTGCACGTAGTGGATGCACCCCGCATCCGAGCGGTCCTCGATGGCCTCGCCCGGTACGCCGACGGCGAGGTACGGCTTGCCGCCCGACGTGGCACCGGCCGCGAGGGCGTAGCCGAAGAGGTCGCCGGCCTCGGTGGTGGTGGCGCCGTCGAGGCCCGCCTGGGTGTAGCTCTCGACCGTGGACCCCTCGCCCAGGCCCGTCGGCCGGCCGTGGATCACGTAGACCGCTCCGGCGTCCGCCTGTGCCCCCTCGGTGGTACTGACGTCCTCGTACGGCGCTCCCACCGCCAAGTCGTCGCAGCCGTCCTTGTCCGCGTCGTACACGGCGATCGACGCGCCGAACTTGTCGCCCGCCTCCGGGTTGGCGGTCATGCCGCTCAGCGCCTGGGAGAGCTCGGTGACGCCCTTGTCTCCGCCGAGCACGATGCGGACCAGACCTGCGTTCGCCTTGCCTTCGACGGTGGCCTCGGGATCCGCCACGGCCATGTCGCGAATGCCGTCACCGTTGAAGTCCGACCCCACTCCGGCGGTGCACGAGGCGGCGGTCGCGGGCGGCGCGCCCAAAGAGAAGGACGCCGTGGCGGCCATCACGAGGGCCGCCACGGTTCCCCACTTGGTCACCCGCGCGCCTCCGCGCAGGTCTTTGTTCAACTCCACAGCCCCACCCCAGAGTCACGGAACATCCACCAGATGTTCACAGCGGGGTGAGTTAATGCTTCGCCTCAATAACCCGTCAACATGACCCACGTCACACGCGCATGACGCAAGGCCACGAACAGTGACCGACCGTAGTGCCCAAAGATGCGTCCCGGCCAGCCTTCAACTTCCCGACAACGCAAGGAGTCTGAGGCCCTTTTGGGCGGATGTGAGGCTCACAGCGGACTCACAGGCTGCCCTCTCGTGTCAGTGCGAATCCGACAGGAGGGCACGTCGCGAAGGATCTACGCGGCGAGAATCGGCCATGCCGCGATGTACCGCGCCCCGGGAGCGTCACGGAACGCGAGGTGAAAGCCGAGCGGAATTCGTGAAGCCCCGGGGCGATATGTCCACTCGGACGTCAGTCTCGGACCACCACCGACCGCCCCGCTGCCACACCGCACCGACTCCCGCAGGGACTGCTTCGGAAACCGGCCGGGGCTCTCACGCAGCCGGACGACGGTGCGGGTGGGGCCAGCGTATGCCTCAGGCGCTCGTCACGAACGCGCTTGCCGGTGCGTCCTTGGCGAGAGTGACCCGGGTGAGCCGCTCGTTCACGCGCTGGGTGTCCACCGCGGCGTACCCGTGCTTGCGGTACAGCTGGAGGTTCTGCTCGCTGCGGTGGCCGGAGGAGAGCTGGAAGCACTTGGCGGTGCCGGCCGCGCCGAGGTGCTGTTCTATCGCGTCGAGCAGGCGGCCGCCCAGGCCGTGCCGCTGCATGCGGGGGTGGACGATGAGCTTGCCGATCCGTGCCGTGCCGTCCGCGTCGACCGTGCCGCGCACGGAGGCCACCACCTCGTCGCCGAGGCGGGCCACCAGGACCGTGCCCGCGGCCACTTCGGCCCTGATGGAGTCGAGGGACTGCGTCAGGGGTTCGATCGAGTAGTCGCCGTAGACCTCGGCCTCGCTCTGGTAGCAGAGGTACTGCAGTTTGAGGATCTGCTCGACGGCGTCCTTGTCGTCGGCCGCCGCCACCGAGATGGTCACGCTCATGCCCATGTGTGCATGCCTCCCGCTCACCTGCTCCACCGGTTGTCTACCGCTCCATTCCCCACGGAGCAGGAGCCGCAACCTCCGCCGTCAGCATTCTGCGCAGGCATCCCAGGCATCGGGAACGTTCCGGCCCCAGACTGCCCTGTGACATTCCCAACGCCCCTGCGATTTCCCGGTAGGTGAGGTCCTCGGGGGACAGCAGTGCGGCCATGATGCGGGGGCAGCGGCCGGGCAGTCTGCGCACCGCGTCGTGCAGGGTGCGGTGCCGGTCGGCGGTCAGGGCGCGCTGCTCGGGGCCGCGGTCGGCGTCGTCGGCGGGCTCGCTCGCGTACGCCGCCTCGCGCCGACTGGTGTGCCGGGTGCGGCGCGCCTCGGACCGGACGGCGCCGCGCAGCCACAGCGCCGGGTCGGCGGGCGGCCCCGCCACCTCCAGGCGCTCCAACAGGCGCAGCCAGACGGCCTGTTCGAGATCGCCGGGGTCCGCGCCGGAGCCGAGGGCCTCCGCGGACGCCTCGGCGGCGAGCAGCGGCCGCAGGGTGGGGATCAGTTCGTGGGTCATGCCCGGCGGGACGCGGCCGCCGCGGTACGAGGTTTCCCCAGCGGCCGCTTCTCACCCCAACCGGGGCCGGGCGCTCGGCCGTTGACGCGAGTCACCCGGCGCCCGAGGGGGCCGTCAGTCCTGTGCGAAGTCCGCGGCGGCGAGCAGCGCGGTGTCGCAGTTGTCGGAGAAGATCCCGTCGATGCCCGTCTCGAAGTAGGCCTTGAAGGCGCCGAAGGCGTCTCCGTAGGCGTTCGGGTCGGTGCCCTTCCTGAAGTTCGCGGGCAGGAAGGTGTTCTCGTTGCGCATCGTGTACGGGTGCAGGATCAGGTCCGCCGCGTGCGCGTCGTCGACCAGCGTGGTCGGGGTGCCGAGGCTGCCGTCCGCCTTCTTCGGGATGACCAGGTCGAGGGTCGGGCCGATGCCCTGGGCGAAGCCCGCCATCCACCGCAGGCCCTTGGGCGTGATCAGGTCGGCGACGGTGCGCGGGTCGCCCGCCTCGACGAAGTCCCAGGGGCGGGAGTTCGCGGTGGAGAGCAGCACGACGCGGGGGCCCGAGACCAGTTCGGCCAGGCGCTGGAGGCTGGAGGGCTCGAAGGACTGCAGGAAGTTCGGCGAGTTCTTCTTGTGCCGGCCGTAACGGCGCAGGAGCTTGGCGAGCGGCTCCTCCAGGCCCAGGCCCAGCTTGCGGAAGTACGTGGGGTGCTTGGTCTCGATGTGCAGCCAGACCGGCCTGCCGCGCCGGCGCCCCTCCTTCTCCGCCCAGCGGAGGACCTCTTCGAGGGTGGGGACCTCCCAGCGGCCGTCGTAGAGGGTGTTGCGCTGGCGGGTGCCCGGGATGCGCTCCTTGGCGCGCAGCGTCTTCAGCTCGGCGAGCGTGAAGTCCTCGGTGAACCAGCCGGTGAGCTTGACGCCGTCCACGGACTTGGTGGTCTTGCGGGACGCGAACTCGGTGTGCGCCGAGACGTCCGTCGTCGCGGTGATGTCGTTCTCGTGACGGCATACGAGGTGGCCGTCCTTGGTGGGCACGACGTCCTGCTCGATCACGTGCGCGCCCATGTCGAGGGCGAGCTGGTACGAGCCGAGCGTGTGCTCGGGGCGGTAACCGCTGGTCCCCCGGTGCGCGACGACCGTCGGCACGGGCAGGCTCCGGTAACCGCCGTGCCCGCCGTGCTCCCCGTGACCGCCGCCGTGCCGCTCGCCGGCTCTTGCCACGCCGGGCACTCCTGCCACCGCCGTGCCCGCGCCGAGGACCGCGGCCCCCAGCACCGCCCGCCGCCCCGGACTCGTCCCCGGCTGCTGCTGACCCGATCCCTGCGTCGCCATTGGCGCTCCTCCCGATGTGCTGCCGCCTTGCACCTGACAAAGCGGGACTGATCGTAGGTGGCCGGGAGTGACGTGTGGGAGACCCCTGACGGAACGGCGGGATGACGCGGCGTGGCGAGTGGGCGCACCATGGAGGTGGCGGCCCGCGCCCCGCGGCCCGCCACGCAGAGCGACGGGTGTGCGTGACAAGGACCACTGGTTCGGGCCACAACGATCCCGCGGGGATACGGTCGTCACAAAGGCGACGGCTCAGGGCAAGATCCCGCAAAGTCAGGTCAACACTGCGTATCGAGTGCATGAACCCGATGTGCAAAGGGCGGTGGCCCGCGAGTATCGTCCTCACCTGCATTTACTCGTCGTCGACCCGTTGACACCGGAGGGCCTGTTGTCCCGTCTAGCGCTCATCAAGGCAGTGCTCGGACCGATCTTGCGCCTGATGTTCCGCCCACGGGTAGAAGGCGCCGAGAACATTCCTGGGACCGGGCCCGTCATCCTGGCCGGAAACCACCTGACGTTCATCGACTCGATGATCCTGCCGCTGGTGACCAACCGTCCGGTGTTCTTCATCGGCAAGGACGAGTACGTCACCGGCAAGGGCCTCAAGGGGCGCCTCATGGCCTGGTTCTTCACGGGCGTCGGCATGATCCCGGTGGACCGTGACGGTGGCCGCGGAGGCGTGGCCGCGCTGATGACCGGTCGGCGCATTCTCGACGACGGCAAGGTCTTCGGCATCTACCCCGAGGGCACGCGGTCGCCCGACGGGCGGCTGTACCGGGGCCGTACGGGCATCGCTCGCCTCACCCTGATGACCGGTGCGCCCGTCGTCCCCTTCGCGATGATCGGCACGGACAAGCTCCAGCCCGGTGGCAAGGGGCTGCCGCGGCCCGGCAAGGTGACGGTCCGCTTCGGCGAGGCGATGGAGTTCTCCCGGTATGACGGCATGGACCGTGACCGGTATGTGCTGCGTGCGGTGACGGACTCCGTGATGACGGAGGTCATGCTCTTGTCGGGGCAGGAGTACGTGGACATGTACGCCACCAAGGCGAAGGCGGCCTAGCCGCCCGGGTAACGGTTCTTATCGGCGCGCCCGCGCCGGGGTCGGGGTCTTCCCCCGGCGCCGGGGCGGGCGTTCTTCGTCCCTTGCGGGTCGTGCGGGGTTGGTCGCGCAGTTCCCCGCGCCCCTGGGGGCTGGCCATTGCTCGTCGCCTGCGGGCCGTGCGGGGTTGGTCGCGCAGTTCCCCGCGCCCCTGGGGGCTGGCCATTGCTCGTCGCCTGCGGGCCGTGCGGGGTTGGTCGCGCAGTTCCCCGCGCCCCTGGGGGCTGGCCATTGCTCGTCGCCTGCGGGTCGTGGGTGGTTGCTCGCGCAGTTCCCCGCGCCCCTGGGGGCTGGGCCTCTGTTCGTCGCCTGCAAGTCGTGTGGGGTGGCTCGCGCCGTTCCCCGCGCCCCTTAGAAGGTGGTTCGTCGTCTGCGGGTTGGATTCGGCTGGTCGCGCCGTTCCTCGCGCCCCTGGAGCCCCTGCCGGGGCAATCCCCCAGCGGGGGTGCGAGGAACGGCGCGAGCAACCACGCACTACCAGGGGCGCGGGGAACTGCGCGAGCAACCACCCACGACCCGCAGACAACACTCAACCCCTCAAGGGGCGCGGGGAACTGCGCGACCAGCCACACACGGCCCGCAGGCACAACACAACCCCCTCAGGGGCGCGGGGAACTGCGCGACCAGCCACGTAGCGCCCGCAGCCCGCACGGCATACACCCGCCCCCCCGGGGAGCCCCTAGTGATCGACGCCCGACTCCAGTTCCTGGCCCTTCAGGAGGAACCACGCCACCGCAGCCGTCGCGAGAAGCACCGCCGCCCCCACGCCCGCCGCCAGGCGCAGACCGTCCACGAAGGCCGTCTGGGCGGCTGAGAGCAGGACGTCCGCCTGCCCCGCCGGCAGGCCCGCCGTCGACTCCACCGCGCCGCCCAGCGACTCGTGCGCGGCCGACGCGACATCGGGCGGCGTACCCGGCGGCGCCGTGAAGTCGCGGTAGACGCCGGTGACGATGGAGCCGAGCAGGGCGATGCCGAGCGCGGCGCCCAGTTCGTACGCCGTCTCGGAGACCGCGGACGCCGCGCCCGCCTGTTCCTTGGGGACGCTGGAGAGGATGACGTCGGCGGTCACGGTGAACGAGAAGCCCGCGCCGATGCCGACGACCAGGAGCGAGGCGCCGAGCAGCGGATAGCCGGTGTGCTGGCTGAGCCCCGTGAGCGCGGCGAGGGAGAGGCCGACCGCCGCGAGGCCGCCGGCGACCACGATCCGTACGGAGAAGCGCCGCGCCACCATGCCCGCGATGAGACCGGCCCCCACCGCGCCGACCGCCGCGGGCAGTTCGGCGAGGCCCGCCTCGAACGGCCGTCGGCCTTGGAC
Source organism: Streptomyces sp. NPDC058308 (assembly GCF_042880275.1). Taxonomy (NCBI): domain Bacteria; kingdom Bacillati; phylum Actinomycetota; class Actinomycetes; order Kitasatosporales; family Streptomycetaceae; genus Streptomyces; species Streptomyces sp. NPDC058308. The sequence goes on along the minus strand of NZ_JBHVZA010000024.1, from coordinate 108,238 downwards.
GAGTTGCAGGAACTGGGAGAGGAAGAAGACCAGGCCGGAGAGGCCGAGGACGGTGAGCAGGTCGGCGAGGACCGCCCCGGAGAAGCCGCGGTTGCGGAACAGCCGCATGTCAAGGAGCGGCGCGCTGAGCGTCAGTTGGCGGCGTACGAACCAGGTGAGCGCGGCGACGCCCACGACGGCGCCCGCGACGGCGTCCCAGCGCAGACCGTGCGCGGCCGCCTCCTTGATGGCGTACACGACGGCGATCATGCCGATGAGGGAGAGCACGACGCTGACCAGGTCCCAGGGGCCCGGCGCCGGGTTCTTGGACTCGGGCAGGAACTTGATGCCGACCAGCACGAGCACGGCCATCACGGGCAGGTTGATGAGGAAGACCGAGCCCCACCAGAAGTGTTCGAGCAGGAAGCCGCCGACGACGGGCCCGACGGCGGCGCCCGCGGACGCCATGGCGCCCCAGATGCCGACCGCGAGGCTGCGCTCGCGCGGGTCGTGGAAGATGTTCCGGATCAGCGCGAGCGTGGACGGCATGAGCGTCGCACCCGCGACGCCGAGCAGCGCACGGGCCAGGATCATCAGCTCGGGGCTGGTGGCGTAGGAGTTGAGCACCGAGACCGCGCCGAAGGCGACGGCCCCGGTGAGCAGCAGCTTCTTGCGGCCGATGCGGTCGCCGAGGCTGCCCATGGAGACGAGCAGGCCGGCGATGACGAAGGAGTAGACGTCGCCGATCCAGAGCAGCTGGGTGCCGGAGGGCTTGAGGTCCTCGCTGATGTACGGCGTCGCCAGGCCGAGCACGGTCGCGTCGACGGCGACGAGGAGCACCGCGAGGGCGAGTACGGCGAGGGCGAGCCAGCGGCCGGGGCTGCGCTCCGCCTCGGGCCCCGCCGTCTGCTGATGGGTGCTGGTCATGAGTCCACTCTCCGCTGTGCGCCGCCGATCAGCAGCTCGGCGATCATGTACGAGAAGTCGTTGGCGGCCACCCGGCCGTCCTGCACGGCCCAGGCGCCGGAGCCGACGAGGCCGTACAGCGCCTCGGTCAGCCAGGCGGGGGTGAGGTCGATGCGGAACTCACCGTTCTCCTGGCCGCGCCGGAAGAGCGCGGCGAGCCGGTCGTCGATGCGGGACCAGCCCACGTGCTGGGTGTCGCCCTCGAACAGCTGGTTCTCGGTGTACAGGAACGCGAGCAGACCGGCGGCCGGCTCGATCTCCTTCACCAGGCGCCGCAGCGCGTCGCTCGCGCTGCCCTCACGGAGGCGGGCCCGGTCGACGGCGGCTTCGCACTCCTGCAGGCCGAGGTCTTCGAGGGCGCGCACGAGCGCGTCGCGGCCCGCGAAGTGGCGGTGGAGGGTCGCCCTGCTGATGCCCGCGGCGCGGGCGACCTCGTCCATGGTGGAGGTGGCTTTACGGGTGAGCAGGGCCGCGGCGCTGCGCAGGACCTGCTCGCGATCGACTGACATGAAACAACCATAAGCCGCATGAGACATGAATGTCTCATGGGTTGGGTGTCAGTGAGCCGTCACCGGGCCCTCGTGGGGCCGGGGCGGAGCCATCGTCGAGCCGTCGCGACCCGGGCGACCTCCGTTCGAGAGGACAGGCTCTTCAGTTCCAGGGCAGCCGCGCCCGGCCCTCCCAGTACGCGGCGGGGTCCTGCGCGAGCCCCACGAGCCGCTCCAGCTGCCCGGCGTCCAGATCGACGGCTGCGGCGTGCAGGTTGGAGACGAGCTGGACCGACGTGGCCGCGCCGGAGAGCACGACGCCCGCCCACGGCTCGGCAAGGAGGACGGCGAGCGCGACCGCGTCGCAGCCGAGCCCCGTCTCCTGCGCGACCTCGCGCAGCGCGGGCGGCGCGTACGGCCCCGCGAGCCTGCCGTTGGCCATGCCCTCCTTGACGATCACGGTGAGTCCCGCGTCGTGCGCCTCGGCGAGCGCGGGCCCCGCCGAGGTCTCCAGGATGTTGTACGTGGCCTGGACGGTGCGGAAGAGCGGCTCGCCGTCGACGGTCACGGCGAGGGCGGCGCGGATCGCGGCCGCCTGGTCGGGACCGCTCACGGAGAGGCCGACCGTGACGCCTTCGGCGGCGAGCGCGGCCAGGTGGCCGTGGAGTTCCTTGTCGGTGAGCGCCGGGCTCTGGGGCGTCACGGAGTGGATCTGGTAGAGGTCGAGCCGGTCGCCGAGCAGTTCGGCGGTCTCGGCGCGCTGGCGGGCGTACGCGGCGACACTGTGGTCCTTGACCTCGTGCGGGCCCTCGACGTCGGTGCGCCAGTCCGCCGTGTACGTGTAGCCCCACTTGCTGCCGATGACGACGTCGGTGAGGTCGGGCCTGGCGCGCAGCCAGTCGCCGAGGAACTCCTCGGCCCTGCCGTACGACCGTGCCACGTCGAAGTAGCGGACCCCCGACGCGTAGGCGGCGTCGAGGAGTTCGAGGGCGCGCTCGCGCAGGTCATCGACGCTGCGGGAGGGCGGCAGGTCGGTCTCACGGCCCAGCGTGATGTAGCCGGGCCTGCCGACGGCGGCGAGGCCGAGTCCCAGGTGGGCGGTCGGGGTCGTGGCTGCGGCCAGCCGTGCGAAGGGCATCGCGGGCTCCTCGTCGTAGGGGGTTCCCCGTCAACGTAACCCGCGACGCCCTTTTGTCACCTACAGGCACCCGGTGTCACCGTTGTCCTCGCGGACACCGGCCGTCACTTACGGGCGCCCGCCCACTCCTGCTGCACCGCCAGGTCCGCCTTGACCTCGGCGAGTTGGACGGCGACGGCGGAGGGGGCGGTGCCGCCGCGGCCGTCGCGGGAGGCCAGGGCGCCGGGGACGTTCAGGACGGTCCGCACCTCGGGGGTGAGGTGTTCGGAGATCTCGGCGAACTGATCGTCGGTGAGGTCGTCGAGCTCCTTGCCCTCGGCCTCGGCGACCTTCACGCACGCGCCCGCGACATCGTGCGCGACACGGAACGGCACGCCCTGCTTGACCAGCCACTCGGCGATGTCCGTGGCGAGCGAGAAACCGGCCGGGGCCAGCTCCTGCATGCGCTCGCGGTGCACGGTGAGCGTCGCCATCATGCCGGTGAAGGCGGGCAGCAGGATCTCCAGCTGGTCGCAGGAGTCGAAGACCGGCTCCTTGTCCTCTTGGAGGTCGCGGTTGTACGCGAGCGGGAGCGCCTTGAGCGTCGCCATCAGGCCCGTCAGATTGCCGATGAGGCGGCCCGACTTGCCCCGCGCCAGCTCGGCGATGTCCGGGTTCTTCTTCTGCGGCATGATCGAGGAGCCGGTCGAGAAGGCGTCGTGGAGGGTGACGAAGGAGAACTCCTTCGTGTTCCAGATGATGACCTCCTCGGCGATCCGGGAGAGGTTCACGCCGATCATCGCGGTGATGAACGCGAACTCCGCGACGAAGTCCCTGGAGGCCGTGCCGTCGATGGAGTTGGCGGACGAGCCCTGCTCGAAGCCGAGGTCCCTGGCGACCGCCTCGGGGTCGAGGCCGAGCGAGGAACCGGCCAGCGCGCCCGAGCCGTAGGGCGACACGGCCGTCCGGGTGTCCCACTGGCGCAGCCGCTCCGCGTCCCGGGAGAGCGACTGGACGTGCGCGAGGACGTGGTGCGCGAAGAGCACCGGCTGGGCGTGCTGCAGGTGCGTCCGCCCGGGCATGGCGACGTCGGGGTGCGCCTCGGCGAGGCCGACGAGCGCGCCCTGGAGTTCGGCGAGCAGGCCACCGATGATGCGGGCGTGGTCGCGCAGGTACATCCGGAAGAGCGTCGCCACCTGGTCGTTGCGGGACCGGCCGGCCCGCAGCTTGCCGCCCAGGTCGGGGCCGAGCCGCTCAAGCAGGCCCCGCTCCAGGGCGGTGTGGACGTCCTCGTCGGCGATGGTCCCGACGAAGGAGCCGTCGGCCACGTCGGCCTCCAGCCGGCCGAGTCCGTCCAGCATGCCGGCGAGCTCTTCGTCGGTGAGCAGGCCCGCCTTGTGGAGCACGCGTGCGTGGGCGCGGGAACCGGCGATGTCGTACGGCGCCAGGCGCCAGTCGAAGTGGACCGACGCCGAAAGCTTCGCCAGGGCCTCCGCGGGCCCGTCGGCGAACCTTCCGCCCCAGAGCCGGACGTCACCGCCGTTGTTGCTGCTCACTGCACGTGCTCCTCAAGGCCGTTGCCTGCATGCACCGTCCTGCATGAGTATGCAGTACTCCGTATGTTTCGTCAATCGAGGCACTGCACGGGCGGTGGCCCATTTCGTTAGACAAACAAAAAGCCTTGCCCAATAATCACTGGCCATGGGAAAAACCTATGAACGCATCGACGGCAGACTCCGCACCTTCATCGAGGCGCAGCCGATGTTCTTCGCGGCGACCGCCCCGCTCGCCGACGACGGCACGATCAACCTCTCCCCCAAGGGCCTCCAGGGGTCCTTCGTGGTCCTCGACGAACTGCGCGTCGCCTACCTCGACTTCGCGGGCAGCAACGCCGAAACCATCGCCCATCTGCGGGAGAACGGCCGCATCACGCTCATGTGGTGCGCCTTCCAGGGGCCGCCCAACATCGTGCGGGTGCACGGGGCGGGCGAGCCCGTCTTCCGCGACGACCCGCGCTTCGCGGAGCTCCTCGGCCACTTCCCCGGCATCGACCCGACGCCGCACGGCCTGCGCGCCATCATCGTAGTGACGGCCGATCTCATCCGCGACACCTGCGGGTACGGGGTGCCGTTCATGACGTACGACGAGGACCGCGACCTGCACGGCAAGCGGTTCTCGCGGGAGGACGACGAGTCACTCAGCGCATACTTCGCCAAGAAGGACCACATCGCGCAGAGCATCGACGGGCTGCCGGGGCTGCCCTTGCCGCTGCCGCCCGGCGTCCCCCGTACGCGGACCTCCGTGTAGCGACCACATACCGAGACGGGGTTGCACGCGCGCCCGGCCGGGGCGTTGCATCGCGCCGTGCGATCCGAACAGCCCGTGCGACCCGACCAGACGCTCACCGGCCCGACCGGCGGGGCGGACCCGACCGGCGGCGCGGACCCGGCCGACAAGGCCGCCCGCCGCGCCGTCACCGTCTTCCCCGTCCTCGTCCTCGCGGCGGGCGCGCTCGGCCTCGCCCTGCCGGACGCCTTCGAAGGCTGGGGCACGAACGTCCCGTACCTGCTGGGTGTGGTGATGTTCTGCATGGGCCTGACCATGACCCCGCTCGACTTCCAGGGCGTGGTCAAGCGTCCCTGGGCCGTCGCGCTCGGCCTCGTCGCGCACTACGTCATCATGCCGGGGCTCGGCTGGCTGATCGCCCACGCGCTCGGCCTGTCGCCGCAGCTGGCGGCCGGCGTGATCCTGGTGGGCTGCGCGCCGAGCGGCACGGCGTCGAACGTGGTCACCTACCTCGCGCGCGGCGACGTGGCCCTGTCCGTCTCCGTCGCCACCGTCTCGACCGTCCTCGCACCACTGGTCACGCCCCCGCTGACGCTGCTGCTCGCGGGCGAGTATCTGCCGGTGGACGCGGGCTCGATGGTCACCGACATCCTCAAGACCGTGCTGCTTCCGGTCCTCGCCGGGCTGGTCGTACGGCTGCTCCTCGGGCGGTACGTCGACCGGGTGCTCGGCGCGCTGCCGTGGCTGTCGGCGCTGACCATCGCGGCCATCGTGGCGATCGTCGTCGCGGGCAGCGCCGCGGCCATCAAGTCGGCCGCGGCCCTGGTGTTCCTCGCGGTGTTCCTGCACAACGGGCTCGGTCTCGCGCTCGGTTACGGCGCGGGCAAGCTGGCCCGCCTCGGCCCGCCCGCCTCCCGGGCCATGGCCTTCGAGGTCGGCATGCAGAACTCGGGCCTCGCGGCGTCCCTGGCCACGGCCCACTTCAGCCCGCTGGCGGCGCTGCCTGCGGCGGTGTTCTCCGTGTGGCACAACGTTTCGGGGGCGCTGGTCGCGGCGTGGCTGGCGCGGCGGAATTCGAGCAGTCCGTCCGGCGCTTGAGGAGGACCCCGGCAAAGCCGGTGGTCAACGCCGCCGTCCAGCCCGTCCAGCCCGTCCGGCGCTTGAGGACGAACCCGGCGGAGCCGGTGATCAACGCCGCCCAAGGCCCCCGGGCCAGAATCAGTGCTCGTTCGACGCCAGCCGCAGCAAATGGTCCGCGAGCGCCTGCCCCCCGGTAGCCTCCCGGCTGATCAGCATCAGCGTGTCGTCGCCCGCGATCGTCCCGAGGATGTCGTGCAGTTCGGCCTGGTCGATGGCGGACGCCAGGAACTGGGCCGCACCCGGCGGGGTGCGCAGGACGACGAGGTTCGCCGAGGCCTCCGCGGAGATCAGCAGCTCCGCGGAGAGGCGCCGCATCCGCTCCTCCTTGGCCGACTCCCCCAGCGGCGCGCGCGGGGTGCGGAAGCCGCCCTCGCTCGGTACCGCGTAGATGAGGTCGCCCTCGGTGTTGCGGATCTTCACCGCGTTCAGCTCGTCGAGGTCGCGGGAGAGCGTCGCCTGCGTGACGGTCAGTCCGTCGTCGGCGAGCAGCTTCGCCAGCTGGCTCTGTGAGCGCACCGGTTGCCGGTTGAGGATGTCCACGATCCGGCGGTGGCGTGCGGTGCGGGTCTGCGGCACGGCGGGACCCGCGTGGTCGCCGTGCTCGTTGCCTTGCGCCTGGCTCATCGTCGTCTCATTCTCCGGATCGTCCGTCCCCGTCGGCTTCTGAAGCCCTGCCCAGGATGCCGGGCAGTGCCTCCAGGAACGCGTCCACCTCGTCGTCGCACACGTTCAGCGGCGGCATCAGCCGTACGACATCGGGGGCGGGCGCGTTCACGAGGAAGCCGGCGTCCTGAGCCACCTGCTGCACCCGCGGCGCGAGCGGCTCGGTGAGCACGATACCCAGCAGCAGCCCCGAGCCCCTTACATGACCTACGAGCGGGTGCCCCGATGACTCGATCGCGTCGCGCAGTTTCTCGCCCGCCCGCTTGGTGTTCTCCAGGAGCCCCTCGGCCTCGACGGCGTCGATGACGGCACGGCCCGCGGCGCACGCGACGGGGTTGCCGCCGAACGTCGTGCCGTGGTGACCGGGCTTGAAGAGCTCCGCGGCGGCGCCGAACGCGACGGTCGCGCCGAGCGGAAGACCGCCGCCAAGACCCTTCGCGAGCGTGACGACGTCCGGCTCCACGCCGTCGTGCGCGAGGTACTCGAACCAGTGCCCGGTGCGGCCGATTCCGGTCTGCACCTCGTCGAGGACGAGCAGCGTGCCGGTGGCCGCGGTGATCTCCCGGGCCGCCCTGAGGTAGCCCGCGGGCGGCACGACGACGCCGTTCTCGCCCTGGATCGGCTCGATGACCACGAGGGCGGTCTCGGTGGTGACCGCCGCGCGCAGCGCCTCGGCGTCGCCGTACGGGACGTGTGTGACGTCGCCGGGCAGGGGCAGGAACGGCTCCTGCTTGCCGGGCTGACCGGTGAGGGCGAGCGCGCCCATGGTCCGGCCGTGGAACCCGCCCTCGGTGGCGACCATGTGCCGGCGGCCGGTCAGCCGGCCGAGCTTGAACGCGCCCTCGTTGGCCTCGGCGCCGGAGTTGCAGAAGTACACCCGGCCTTCGCGCCCGAAGAGCTGCAGCAGCTTCTCGGCGAGCGCGACGGGCGGTTCGGCGACGAAGAGGTTCGAGACGTGCCCGAGGGCGCCGATCTGCGCGCTCACGGCCTCGACGACGGCCGGGTGGGCGTGACCGAGGGCGTTGACCGCGATACCGCCGACGAAGTCGAGGTACTCCTTGCCGTCGGCGTCCCACACCTTGGTGCCCGCGCCGCGCACGAGAGGCAGCCTGGGCGTGCCGTAGTTGTCCATGAGCGCGCCCTGCCAGCGCGCGGTCAGCTCCTGGTTGCTCATGACTCCCCCTCCTCGTCGGGCACGACCATCGTGCCGATTCCCTCGTCCGTGAAGATTTCCAGCAGGATCGAGTGCTGGACGCGTCCGTCGATGACGCGGGCGGTCTCGACGCCGTTGCGCACGGCGTGCAGGCAGCCCTCCATCTTCGGGACCATGCCGCTGGCCAGCTCGGGCAGGAGCTTCTCCAGCTCGGCGGCGGTGAGCCTGCTGATGACCTCGTCGGAGTGGGGCCAGTCCTCGTACAGGCCCTCGACGTCGGTCAGGACCATCAGGGTCTCGGCATCAAGCGCCGCAGCGAGTGCCGCAGCCGCCGTATCAGCATTGACGTTGTAGACATGGTGGTCGTCCTGGGAGCGGGCGATCGAGGAGACGACGGGGATGCGGCCGTCGGCGAGCAGCGCTTCGATGGCGCCCGTGTCGATCTCGGTGATCTCGCCGACGCGGCCGATGTCGACCAGTTCGCCCTCGATGCGGGGCTGGTGCTTGGTGGCGGTGATGGTGTGCGCGTCCTCGCCGGTCAGGCCGACGGCGAGCGGGCCGTGCTGGTTGAGCAGCCCGACGAGCTCGCGCTGCACCTGTCCGGCGAGCACCATGCGTACGACGTCCATGGCGTCCTCGGTGGTGACCCGCAGGCCCGCCTTGAACTCGCTCACGATGCCGTGCCGGTCGAGGGCCCTGCTGATCTGCGGTCCGCCGCCGTGCACGACGACGGGCCTGAGGCCCGCGTGGTGCAGGAAGACGACGTCCTGGGCGAAGGCGGCCTTCAGTTCCTCGTCGACCATGGCGTTGCCGCCGAACTTGATGACGACGGTCTTGCCGCGGTGCCGGGTCAGCCAGGGCAGCGCCTCGATGAGGATCTGTGCCTTGGGGAGCGCGGTGTGCTTGCGCGCGGTCGGCTGGCTCATGAGCTGTACGCGCTGTTCTCGTGCACGTAGTCCGCGGTGAGGTCGTTGGTCCAGATCGTCGCGGTCTCGTCGCCCGCCGCCAGGTCGGCGGTGACGACGATCTCCCGGTAGCGCATGTCGACGAGCTCGCGGTCCTCGCCCACGGAGCCGTTCTTGCAGACCCAGACGCCGTTGATGGCGACGTTCAGCCGGTCGGGTTCGAAGACGGCGGACGTGGTGCCGATCGCGGAGAGCACGCGGCCCCAGTTGGGGTCCTCGCCGTGCAGGGCGCACTTGAGGAGGTTGTTGCGGGCGATGGAGCGGCCGACCTCGACTGCGTCGGCCTCGCTCGCGGCGTTCACGACCTCGACCTTGATGTCCTTGCTCGCGCCCTCGGCGTCGCCGATCAGCTGCCGTCCGAGGTCGTCGCAGACCTCGCGTACGGCGGCGGCGAACTCGGCGTACTCCGGGGCGACTCCGGACGCGCCCGAGGCGAGCAGCAGGACCGTGTCGTTGGTGGACATGCAGCCGTCGGAGTCGACACGGTCGAAGGTGAGCCGGGTGGCGTCGCGCAGCGCCCGGTCCAGGACGTCGGCTTCGAGGTCGGCGTCGGTGGTGAGCACGACGAGCATGGTGGCGAGGCCGGGGGCGAGCATGCCCGCGCCCTTGGCCATGCCGCCGACGGTCCAGCCTTCCTTGGTGACCACGGACGTCTTGTGCACGCTGTCGGTGGTCTTGATGGCGATGGCGGCCTTCTCGCCGCCGTGCGCGGAGAGTTCACCGGCGGCCTTGTCGACGCCCGCCAGGAGCTTGTCCATGGGGAGCGTGACGCCGATGAGCCCGGTCGAGGCGACGGCGACCTCTCCGGCGTTCACGGACAGCGCGTCGGCCACCTTCTCGGCGGTGGCGTGCGTGTCCTGGAAGCCCTGCGGGCCCGTACAGGCGTTGGCGCCACCGGAGTTGAGGACGACGGCGGAGACCAGGCCGCCCTTGAGGACCTGCTCCGACCACAGGACGGGAGCGGCCTTGACGCGGTTGGAGGTGAAGACGCCCGCGGCGGCCAGGCGGGGCCCGGTGTTGAGGACGAGGGCCAGGTCCGGGTTGCCGTTCTCCTTGATTCCGGCGGCGATGCCCGCGGCCGTGAATCCCTTGGCTGCCGTCACACTCACGGCGCGACTCCGATCGTAGTCAGCCCGGTGGCCTCGTCGAGGCCGAGGGCGATGTTCATGCTCTGCAGGGCGCCGCCCGCGGTGCCCTTGGTCAGATTGTCGATGGCGCCGATCACGATCACGCGCCCGGCCGCCTCGTCGTACGCGACCTGGACCTGCACGGCGTTCGAGCCGTACACGGCCGCGGTGGCGGGCCACTGCCCCTCGGGGAGCAGCCGCACGAACGGCTCGTCGGCGAACGCCTTCGCGTACCCGGCCCGCACCGACTCCGCGGTGACGCCCGCCTTGGCCTTCGCGCTGCACGTGGCGAGGATGCCGCGGGGCATCGGGGCCAGGGTCGGCGTGAAGGAGACGGTGACGGGGGTGCCCGCGGCGGCGGAGAGGTTCTGGACGATCTCGGGCGTGTGCCGGTGTCCTCCCCCGACGCCGTACGGGGACATGCTCCCCATGACCTCCGAGCCGAGGAGGTGCGGCTTGACCGCCTTGCCCGCGCCGGAGGTGCCGGACGCCGCGACGATCACCGCTTCGGGCTCGACGAGGTCCGCCGCGTACGCGGGAAAGAGCGCGAGGGAGACCGCGGTGGGGTAGCAACCGGGCACCGCGATGCGCTTGGCACCCTCCAGGGCGGCGCGGCCGCCCGGCAGTTCGGGGAGGCCGTAGGGCCAGGTCCCGGCGTGCGGGCTGCCGTAGAACTTCTCCCACTCCCCCGCGTCCGTCAGCCGGAAGTCCGCGCCCATGTCGACGACGAGGACGTCGGGCCCGAGCTGCTCGGCGACGGCGGCGGACTGCCCGTGGGGCAGCGCGAGAAAGACGACGTCGTGCCCGGCGAGGACCTCGGCGGTGGTCGGCTCCAGAACCCGGTCGGCGAGCGGAAGCAGATGCGGTTGCAGCGCGCCGAGGCGCTGCCCCGCGTTCGAGTTGCCGGTGAGGGCGCCGATCTCGACCCCGGGGTGCCCGAGCAGCAGACGCAGCAGCTCGCCGCCCGCGTACCCACTCGCCCCTGCCACCGCTGCGCGTACCCTCATGGAACCCTCCTCTTGGATGGCATGACTATACGTTTCGCCACAGTTTTATGCAATGTGCTGCCTTGCGGATGCCCCGGCGAATGCCCCGGTCGGCGATCACCATCCATGATCGCTGCACGCGCGAAGTGCCTCTTGGCCGGCGGAAGCGACCGCGGTTGGCTTAAGGCCATCACCCACCGCGCGGCCCCCGCCGGGGCCCACGAGGCCGAGGAGAACCGTGCCCAGCCTGGACGTCAACGACACGACCCTGCACTACGAGGACGAGGGGAGCGGCCCCGCGCTGCTGTTCCTGCACGGGTGGGGCACCAGCGGGCGGGCCTGGGACGCCCAGGTGCCCGAGTTCGCCCGGGACCACCGGGTGGTCACTGTCGACTGGCGAGGCTGCGGGCGGTCGGCCCACCCGGCCCGGGGCAACACCGTCCCGGACGTGGTCGACGACCTGGTGGCGCTGACCGAAGCGCTGCGGCTGGCGCGGCCCGTGGTCGTCGGCTCGTCGATCGGCGGGGCCTTCGCCGTCGAACTGGGGGTACGGCGGCCCGAGCTGATCGCGGGCATCGTCTCGGTGGACGCGCCCGGGTACTGGCCGTCAGAGCAGGCCCAGGCGGAACTCGTCGCCGCCCTGCGCCGCGACCGGGCCGGCACGGTCGCCGACTGGGTGCCCACCTGGTTCGCGCCGGGCACCGCGCCCGCCCTCATCGACCGGACCGTCCGCCAGATCCTGGCATCCGGCGTCCACATCGACGCGCACCAGGCCACCGCCCACCGCTACGACCCGCGCCCCGCGCTGCCGGGGCTGCGGACACCGGTCCACTACCTCCACGGCGAACTGGACACCGCGATCCCCGTGGAGGTGGCCCGCGCCTGCGCCGCCCTCACCCCGGGCGCCACGCTCGACGTAATCGGCGACGCCGGCCACATGCCGCACCAAGAGCTCCCCCACCGCTTCAACGCGGCGCTGCGGGCCGCGCTCGCCGGGATGACGGGATGACACGGGCCGCCGACGCCTTCCGAAGTGCCGTGGGTCCGGCCGTGGGATTCCGCCACGGGCGATCATCCAGGTCATAGGGGGCGGGCCGGGGCACCCGACGTAGCATGCGCAGCGATGACGACCTTGGACGACAGCACCCTTTGGCCCTACCGCCTCGACATACCCCAGGCGGATCTGGACGACCTCCACGCCCGGCTCGACCGCACGCGCTGGCCCGACGAACTGCCCGGAGTCGGCTGGGCGTACGGCATCCCCCGTGACTACCTCAAGGAACTCGTGCACTACTGGCGGCACGCGTACGACTGGCGGGCCGCCGAAGCCGCGCTGAACGAGTGGCCGCAGTTCACGACCACGATCGACGGGGCGAACATCCACTTCGCCCACATCCGGTCCCCCGAGCCGGACGCGACGCCGCTCCTCATGACCCATGGCTGGCCCGGCTCGATCGTGGAGTTCGCCGACGTCGTCGGCCCGCTCACCGATCCGCGGGCGCACGGCGGCGATCCGGCCGACGCCTTCCACCTGGTACTCCCCGGCATTCCCGGGTTCGGCCTTTCCGGTCCGACCCGGGAGACCGGCTGGGAGTTCCGGCGGGTCGCCCTCGCCTGCGCCGAACTCATGGCACGGCTCGGCTACGAGCGGTACGGGGTGCAGGGCGGCGACTGGGGTGCGGGCATCTCCCGCGAGCACGGCAGGCTGCGGCCGGACCACGTCATCGGCGTCCATCTGAACCTGCTGCCGAACTCGGCGCAGACCCACGAGCCGGACGCGCGGGAGCTGGCCGCGCTCGACGCTCAAGAGCGCGAGCGGACGCTGGCCTCCTGGGAGCGGATGCGGGCGTGGAGCCGGGACCGGCAGGGGTACGCCGACATCCAGGCCACCCGCCCGCAGACCCTCGCGTACGGCCTGACGGACTCGCCGGTGGGCCAACTGGCCTGGATCGTCGAGAAGTTCAAGGAGTGGACCGACTCCGAGGACCGTCCGGAGGACGCCGTCGACCGGGACCGGATGCTCACGAACGTGATGCTGTACTGGCTGACCGGCACGGCGGGTTCGTCCGCCCGGATCTACTACGAGCGGGCGCAGGCCGCCTATACCGGCAACCCGCCCGCGCCGTCACCGACGCCGACCGCCCTGGCCGACTTCCCCCGCGACAACTTCATCCCGCTGCGCCACATCGCGGACCGCACCAACAACATCGTGCAGTGGACGACGTACGACCGTGGCGGTCACTTCGCGGCGATGGAGCAGCCGGACCTGCTGGTGGCCGACGTACGCAGGTTCTTCCGCACGCTCCGTACGGGAGGCTGACCGCCTCAGGAGCAAGGAGCGGCCGGAGTCGGCGGAGCAGGGGTCAGCCGGGGGGGGGCAGCGGGGGTCAGCGGCCGTCTTCGCCGCGTGCCGCGCGCTTCTCCGCCTGCTCGGCCCGCTTCTCCTTGATGCGCACGGTCTCCTTGCGGACCTCGGCCTGGGTGGCGCGCTCCTGGCGCAGCCAGCCGGGCTGCTCCTCCTTCAGCGCGTCGATCTGCTCCGTGGTCAGCGCCTCGGTGATCCCGCCGCGGGCGAGGCCCGCGATGGAGATCCCGAGCTTGGCCGCGACGACGGGGCGGGGGTGCGGGCCGTTGCGCCGCAGCTCCTGCAGCCACTCGGGCGGGTCGGTCTGCAGCGCGTTCAGCTCGCTGCGCGAGACGACACCCTCCTGGAACTCGGCGGGCGTGGCCTCGAGGTACACACCCAGCTTCTTCGCCGCGGTCGCGGGCTTCATGGTCTGGGTGGTCTGGTGCGACGTCATGGGTCAAGGGTATCGAGCATGTGCGCTACTCCTGACCACGCCGGGTAGCCTGGCGAGGTGACAGGCTCGGAAAGCTCCCCTTCGTTCCGGCTCGCCTACGTCCCCGGAGTGACGCCCGCCAAATGGGTGCGGATCTGGAACGAGCGGCTGCCCGACATCCCACTGACCCTCCTCCCGGTCTCCGCCGACGAGGCGCCCGGCGTGCTGCGCGCGGGCGGCGCAGACGCCGGTTTCGTGCGGCTGCCCTTCGACCGTACGGACCTCAGCGCGATCCCCCTCTACACCGAGACCACCGTCGTCGTGGCCCCCAAGGACCACGTCGTGGCCGCGGTCGACGAGGTGTCCTGCGAGGACCTGGCCGACGAGATCGTGTTCCACCCGCTCGACGAGACCCTGGAGTGGGAGCGGCGGCCCGGCCGGGCCGCGCACGAGCGCCCCGCGACCACCGAGGACGCCGTCGAGCTCGTCGCGGCGGGCGTGGGTCTCCTCGTCGTCCCGCAGTCGCTCGCCCGCCTGTACCACCGCAAGGACCTCACCTACCGCCCGGTGACGGACGCCCCGGAGTCGCGCGTCGCCCTGTCGTGGCCGGAGCACGAGACCACCGATCTGGTCGAGGACTTCATCGGGATCGTCCGCGGCCGGACGGTCAACAGCTCGCGGGGCCGCGCCCAGGCCCCGGCCAAGAAGCAGGCCAAGGCGGCGGCCCAGCCGAGGCGGAAGCCCGCGGCGGGCAAGGCGGGGAGCAAGTCGGGGGGCAGGACGGCCGGGAAGCCGCAGCGCGGCGCCGCCGCCCGGCCCAAGCCCGCCAAGCGCGGCAAGCCCCGGCGCCGCTCGTAGCACCGCATCGTCACGTCGTACGCGAAGGGGCCTCCCGCCACATCGGCGGGAGGCCCCTGTGTTCACTGCGTACCGGGAGCGTCAGCCCAGGATCGAGAGCGCCTGGTTGAGCGTCGCGGACGGGCGCATGACCGCGGCGGCCTTGGCGGCGTCCGGCTGGTAGTAGCCGCCGATGTCGGCCGGGGAGCCCTGCACCGCGACGAGCTCGTCGACGATGGTCTGCTCCTGCTCGGTCAGCGTCTTGGCCAGGGCCGCGAACGCCTCCGCGAGCTGCGCGTCGTCGGTCTGCCTGGCCAGCTCCTGGGCCCAGTACAGGGCGAGGTAGAAGTGGCTGCCGCGGTTGTCGATGCCACCGAGGCGACGGCTCGGCGACTTGTCGTTCTCCAGGAACGTCGCCGTGGCGCGGTCCAGGGTGTCGGCGAGGATCTGCGCGCGGGCGTTGCCCGTGGTGGTGGCGAGGTGCTCGAAGCTCACCGCGAGGGCGAGGAACTCGCCCAGGCTGTCCCAGCGCAGGTAGTTCTCCTTGACCAGCTGCTGGACGTGCTTCGGGGCGGAGCCGCCGGCGCCCGTCTCGAAGAGGCCGCCGCCGTTCATGAGCGGGACGACCGACAGCATCTTGGCGCTGGTGCCCAGCTCCAGGATCGGGAACAGGTCGGTGAGGTAGTCGCGCAGGACGTTGCCGGTGACGGAGATGGTGTCCTCGCCGCGGCGGATGCGCTCCAGGGAGAACGCGGTGGCGTCGACCGGCGACATGACCCGGATGTCCAGGCCGTCGGTGTCGTGGTCGGCGAGGTAGCGCTCGACCTTGCCGATGAGCACGGCGTCGTGGGCGCGGCTCTCGTCGAGCCAGAACACGGCCGGGTTGCCGGTGGCGCGGGCGCGCGTGACGGCGAGCTTGACCCAGTCCTGGATCGGCGCGTCCTTGGTCTGGCACATGCGGAAGATGTCACCGGCGGCGACGGTCTGCTCCAGGACGACGTTGCCCGCGCCGTCGAGGACCCGGACGTTGCCCGTGGTCGGGATCTCGAAGGTCTTGTCGTGGCTGCCGTACTCCTCGGCCTTCTGCGCCATCAGGCCGACGTTCGGGACCGAGCCCATCGTCGACGGGTCGAAGGCGCCGTTGGCGCGGCAGTCGTCGAGGACGACCTGGTAGACGCCGGAGTAGCTGCTGTCCGGCAGGACCGCGAGGGTGTCGTGCTCGCCGCCGTCCGGGCCCCACATGTGGCCGGAGGTGCGGATCATGGCCGGCATGGAGGCGTCGACGATGACGTCGCTCGGAACGTGCAGGTTCGAGATGCCCTTGTCGGAGTCGACCATGGCGAGCTCGGGGCCCTCGGCCAGCTCGGCCTCGAAGGACGCCTTGATCTTCTCGCCCTCGGGGAGCGACTCCAGGCCCTTGAAGATGCCGCCCAGACCGTCGTTCGGGGTCAGGCCGGCGGCGGCGAGGACGTCGCCGTACGCCGCGAAGGTCTTCGGGAAGAAGGCGCGGACCACGTGGCCGAAGACGATCGGGTCGGAGACCTTCATCATCGTGGCCTTGAGGTGCACGGAGAAGAGGATGCCCTCGGCCTTGGCGCGGGCGACCTGCTCCTTGAGGAACTCGCGCAGGGCGGCGACGCGCATCACGGAGGCGTCGACGACCTCGCCCGCGAGGACCGGTACGGACTCGCGCAGGACCGTGGTGGAGCCGTCGTCACCGGTGAGCTCGATGCGCAGCGAACCGGCGTCGGCGATCACGGCGGACTTCTCGGTGGAGCGGAAGTCGTTCTCGCCCATGGTGGCGACGTTCGTCTTCGAGTCGGCCGTCCAGGCGCCCATGCGGTGCGGGTGGGCCTTGGCGTAGTTCTTGACCGACGCGGGGGCGCGGCGGTCGGAGTTGCCCTCGCGCAGGACCGGGTTGACGGCGCTGCCCTTGACCTTGTCGTAGCGGGCGCGGATGTCGCGCTCCTCGTCGGTCTTCGGGTCGTCCGGGTAGTCGGGGAGCGCGTAGCCCTGGCCCTGCAGCTCGGCGACCGCGGCCTTCAGCTGCGGGATCGAGGCCGAGATGTTGGGCAGCTTGATGATGTTCGCCCCGGGCGTCTTGGCGAGCTCGCCGAGCTCGGCGAGGGCGTCGTTGATGCGCTGGCCCTCCTCCAGACGCTCCGGGAAGCTCGCGATGATCCGCCCCGCGAGCGAGATGTCACGGGTCTCCACGCTGACCCCGGCGGTCGAGGCGTAGGCCTGGATCACCGGCAAGAACGAATGGGTCGCCAGGGCCGGGGCCTCGTCAGTGTGGGTGTAGATGATGGTCGAGTCAGTCACCGGGTGCTCCGCTCCGCGTCTGCAACATTGCTCGACATCAAGATATCTCCTACCTCCCCCGTCCCGGACAGGGCCCTCGGGCCCCCAATCTTCGTAGACACTGTCTACGCGATGTAGTAGACAGTGTCTATGACGGAAACGGCGGGCAGGAACGAACAGGACGCCGGGCTGCGGGCCCGGCTGGTGGACGTGGGGGTGGAGCTCCTCGCGGCGCAGGGGGTGCAGGCGCTGACGCTGCGGGAGATCGCCCGCCGGGCCGGGGTCTCGCACGGAGCGCCCCGGCGCCACTTCCCCACACATGTGGCGCTGCTGTCCGCCATCGCCCGGCGCGGCTTCGCCGAGCTGGCGGCCGAGGCGGAGAAGGCCGCGGGGGACGGGGCCGACGGGGACGCGCGCACGCGGTTGAAGGCGCTGAGCCGCGCGTACCTCGGGTTCGCCGCGGCGCACCGCGGCATGTTCGAGCTGATGTTCCGCCACGACCTCCTGGAGAGCAATCAGCTCGGCCTGCGGGAGACCAGCCTGCCGCTCTTCGACGTCCTGGTCGGACTCGTCGCCGAGGCCCGGCCCGCCGCCGCCGGCTCGGGGGCGCGGGTCGCCGCGGCCGCGCTGTGGGCGAACCTGCACGGGATCGCGCAGCTGTGGGGGTGGGGCAGCCTGCGTCTCGCCTCGGGCGCGGACGACGTGGAGCCGCTGATCGACGCCGCGCTCCAGGCGCACCTCGGGCCGGAGCGCACATGACCCGGCCGAACGCGGTCGGGCGGACCCTCACCCTCGCCTGCAGCGTGGTCGGCGCCATGGTCGTCGCACTGGACGGCACCGTGCTGACCGTCGTCCAGCCCGCTCTGCGGCACGACCTGGACGCCTCGTTCGCCCAGGTGCAGTGGACAAGCACCGGATATCTGATCGCCGTGGCGAGCCTGCTCGTCTTCGCCGGGCGACTCGGCGACCGGTACGGGCACCGGCGGCTCTTCGCCGTCGGAACGCTCGGCTTCGCCGCCGCCTCCGCGGGCGTCGGCCTCGCCCCGGACGTCGGCTCGGTGATCGCGCTGCGCGTCGCCCAAGGGGTCTTCGGGGCGCTGCTGCAGCCCGCGACGCTCGGCATGCTGCGGGCCGCGTTCCCGCCCGACCGGCTCGGCATGCCGATCGCGCTGCGGACGAGCGCGATCGGCCTCGCGGCCGCAGCGGGACCCGTACTGGGCGGGGCACTCGCCACCCACCTGGGCTGGCGCTCCGTGTTCTTCCTCAGCGTCGTGCCCGCGCTCGTGATCGGCGTCCTGGCGCTGGTCGTGCGCGTGCCGGACCCGCGCGGGCAAGGACCGGCGCCCGGGCTCGACCTGCCCGGTGCCGGGCTGCTCGCGCTCGCGCTCGCCTGCCTCGTGCACACGCTGGTCGGCGTCCCGAAGAGCGGCTGGACGACGGCCACCGCGGCGGGTTCCCTGGTGGCGGTGGTCGCGGGCGGCGCGTTCGTCCGGCACGAACGGCGTACGGCGGGGCCGCTGGTGCCGCCCCGCCTGCTCCACTCGGCCGCGGTCGGCCCCGCGCTCGGCGTGCTCGTCACGGCGTCCGCATCGATGTTCGGGGCGCTCTACGTCGCGACGTACTTCCTCCAGGACGTGCTGGCGCTCGACCCGCTGCACAGCGCGCTCACCGCCCTGCCGCTCGCCGTGATGATGGTGGTGGGCGCGCCGCTCTCGGCCGTCCTGCTGCGCCGGGCGGGCCCGCGCCGGACGCTCACCGGCGCCATGGCGGTGCTCGCCCTCGGCGTGCTGGCCCTCTCCCGCCTTGACGAGGCGTCGGGACCGGTGGCGGCCGGCGGCGCGTTCGTCCTCGTGGGGGCGGGGTTCGGGACGGTGATGGTCGCGGCCACGGCTGTCGTCGTACGCCATGCGCCGGTGGCCGACGCCGGGGTGGCGGGCGGCCTCCAGCAGACGGCGATGAACGTGGGCCCGGCGCTGGGCATCGCCCTGGCGACCACGCTGATGACCGCGCTCGCCTCCCCCGCGGCGGGTCATCCACGCCGGCCCGGCGACGCGTTCCTCCCCGCGATGCCCCCGACGCTGACGGCCCTGGCCGTGGTGGCGGCACTCGGCACCCTGCTGGCGACGCGCACGCCGACACTCACCCCGAACCCGAACCCGAACCCGGCTACGGCCCCAGCCCCGGACTCAACACCGCGTCCACCATCCGGAGCGTCGCCCGCGCCTGCGCCTCATGGGGCTCGGGGCTGTCGATCCGCAGAGTGAAGGCCGCGCTGGTCACGGATGTCGTGCCGTCCGGGGTCACGCCGCCCTCGCTGACACAGCCGAGGCTCGTGCCACCGTGGAACCAGAGGCCGTCCGCACGCCCGGCGACGGGCCGCCACGCGATGCCCAGGCCGTAGCGGACCCCGTCGGCGGGTATCCAGTCCTTCACCGGCACGGTCCGCCTCATGGCCGTCAGCTGCGCGGGCCGCAGCAGCCGGCCGCCCAGCAGCGCGCGCAAGAAGACGCCGTGGTCGCGCGTCGTGGAGATCAGACAGCCGTCGGCTCCGCCGCCGAAGCCGAGCGTGGTGTCGATGGGGCGGGTCTCCCCGGGGAAGTACGTGTAGCCCGTGGCTGTCGGCCGCGGCACGTACGCCGAGGTGCCCGGCGCGAAGGTGTCGCGCAGACCGAGCGGTTCGATGATCCGCTCGTGGACCTCCTGGGCCCAGGGGTGCCCGGAGACCGCCTCGACGATCATCCCGGCGACGACGTAGTTGGTGTTGGAGTACTCCCAGCGCCGCTCCCCCGCCGGGTCGTCGGCGTCGGGCAGCCACTGCGGCGGCGCGCCGAGAGCCACCGCGAGCTGTTCCTCCGGAGTCTGCGAGCGGAAGCGGTTGCGCCGGTACGCCTCGGGCGTGAAGTCCCCGCTGTCCGCGCTGATGTAGTCGTTGAGGCCGCTGGTCTGCCGCAGCAGGTTGGAGACCGTGATCCGGCGGCCGTCGTTGCCGTGGCCGCGGACCGCTCCGGGCAGCCACCGCTCGACGGTGTCGGTGAGCTTCAGGCGTCCCTCGCCGACGAGTTGGAGGACGACCGTCGCGGTGAACGTCTTGGTGTCGCTGCCGATGCGGTAGTACGAGCCCCAGGGCACGGGCTGCCCGGCCGTGCGGTCGGCGACGCCCGCGCGGGCGGTCGTGCGGCCCAGCGGGCCGCCGCTCACCTCGGCGATGACGCCGGTCGCGCCGGTGGCGCGGATCGCGTCGACGTGGTGCTGGAGGGCGCGGTGCCGCCGGGAGGGGGCGGGAGTGGCGGAAGCGGGGGCGGCGGCCGCTCCCGTGAACAGTGCCGCCGCGGTGGCCGTAAGACCGGTACGCCTGCTGATCCGCGTCATCGGGAACCCTCCGGCTTCGCACACGTGCGGTCCGCCGCGGGCAGCTTCCCGTCACGCAGGTAGGTGTTGACCGTGCGGTCGGCGCACGGGACGGGGGTGAGCCCCTCGATGCCGCGTCCGTAGACGCCGTGCGAGCGGATGTCGGCCGTCACCAGGCGGGAGGCGGTGAGCTTCGCGTGCAGGGCGAGGGCGCCTTCGTAGGGGACGTTGTTGTCGTGGCGGGCCTGGAGCATGAGGAGCGGCACGTCGTTGCCGATCTCCGTGCCTGCTTCGCGCGGCTCGCCCCGCCAGAACGCGCACGGGGCGATCATCCCGTTGACGTACGGCCCGAACACCGGCTGAGCGGCCCGGCTGCGCTGCATGTTCTTCCAGTACGTCGCGGGATTCTTCGGCCACCCGCCCGCGGGCCAGCCCCCGTCGCCGCACATGAAGATCGCGCCGCCCACCATGCTGTCCGCGAGCTCGGGCGAGGAGAGCAGCTCCAGCATTGCGGCGAGCGCGGGTCCCGGCTCGACCTCCTCGCCCGCGGCGGCCTTCTTCACATCGGCCACGACACTGAGCAGTTGCGGGTCGTACTCCTCGTGCTGGACGAGCTGCTTGAGGATCATCCGCAGTACCGGGGCGTTGAGGCGCTGCCCCTTGACGGCGATGGGGTGCCGTTCGGCCTGTGCGAGCAACGCCCTTACGTCCGCGCCCACTTGACCGTCGAGGCCGCGCAGCGCGGCTTCCGCCGGCGCCCCCGACCGCTGGAACAGCTCGTACTGCGTGGCCGCCGGATCCGTCGAGGAGTCCAGGACGATCCGGTCCGCCCGCCGCGGGAAGAGCTGGGTGTAGACGGCGCCCAGGTCGGCGCCGTACGAGATGCCGTAGTACGACAGCTTGCGTTCGCCGAGCGCCGCGCGGATCGCGTCCATGTCGCGGGCGACGTTCCGCGTCGACGCGTGCGGGAGCAACGTGGCGTTGTCACCGTGCTCCTGGCACCGGCGCGCGGTGTCGCGCGACGACCGCACCGAGTCCTCGAAGTCCCTGCGCGGGGTGGTGGTCGCGCCGGGCGGCGTGGGCCTGGGGGCCTTGCCGCACGTGAGGGGCGTGCTCTCGCCGAGGAAGCGGGGGTCGAAGCCGATCAGGTCGTAGCGGTCCGCCACGTCCTTCAACGCGGGCCGCAGGGCCAGGGTGTTGGCGAGCCCGGTGCCGCCCGGGCCGCCCGGGTTGGAGAGCAGGATGCCGCGCCGTTTCCCCGGTGACTTCGCCTTGATGCGGGAGACGGCGATCTCGATCGTACGGCCGCCGGGGTCCGCGTGATCGAGAGGCACGGTCACCTTCGCGCACTGCGCGCCCGCCGCGTTCAGTTCCTTCTGGCCGGCGGAGCAGGGGCCCCAACCGAGCGTCTTCCGCAGCCTGTCGGGGGATGCGGGCCTCTCCGCGGCGGCCACCGATCCCCCGAGTAACGCGACAAGACCCAGTCCCGCGGTGACTGCTGACGCGACGCGCATGGTGCTCCTCGTTTCGACGGTCCCTGGTCCGGTCGCCCGGCCTGCGGGTTGATCACCACGCTAGGAAGGTCCACGCCGCCGGACCATCGTGCTGGCGGGCCGAACGCCCCTGGGGCCAGCCCCCGTACCCGGCCTCCGGTTCTCCGGAGAATCACGCCTTGACCTGGAGTCCGCTCCAACTCCTAGTGTCGTTCTCGATCACGGGGAAGATCCCGGATCACCCGGAACATCCCAGGAGGTACCCGCATGACCAGCCTTCCCACGCGCCGTCTCGGCGCGCTGACCGTCTCGGCGCAGGGCCTCGGCTGCATGGGGATGAGCCACGGCTACGGCACGTCGGACGACACGCAGTCGGTCGCGACGATCCACCGCGCCCTCGACCTCGGCGTCACCCTGCTCGACACCTCCGACTTCTACGGCAACGGCCACAACGAGCAGCTCATCGGCCGTGCGCTCGACGGCGCCCGTCGTGAACAGGCCGTCGTCGCCACGAAGTTCGGCTTCGCCAACCGGCTCGGCGAGGCGCCGCACATCCGGGGCGACGCTGCGTACGTGCGCGAGGCCTGTGACGCCTCGCTGCGCCGTCTGGGCGTCGACCACATCGACCTGTACTACCTGCACCGGGTGGACAGGACCGTGCCGATCGAGGAGACCTTCGGCGCGATGGCCGAGCTGGTCGCGGCCGGGAAGGTGCGCCACCTCGGGCTCTCCGAGGCCAGTGCGCGCACCATCCGGCGGGCGCACGCCGTGCACCCGGTCACGGCGCTGCAGAGCGAGTGGTCGCTGTGGACCAGGGACCTGGAGGCGGAGATCGTGCCGGTCTGCCGTGAGCTCGGCATCGGCCTGGTGCCGTTCTCGCCGCTCGGGCGCGGCTTCCTCACCGGCCGTTACACCTCGCTGGACGGGCTCCCGCAGGACGACCTGCGCCGCACCCAGCCCCGCTTCGCGGACGGCAACCTGGAACAGAACCTGTCCATAGTGGAGACCCTGCACGCGCTCGCCGCCGAGAAGGGCGTCACGGCCGGGCAGCTGGCGCTGGCCTGGGTGCAGCACCGGGGCGACGACGTGGTGCCGATCCCGGGCACGCGCCGCGAGAAGTACCTGACGGAGAACGTCGGGGCCGTCGCGATCGAGCTGTCCGCGGACGATCTCGCCGCGATCGACGCGGCGGCGCCCGCGGACGAGGTGGCGGGCCCGCGCTACGACGAGCGCAGCCTGACGGTGGTGAACGGCTAGGGCCTAGATGTATTGGCCCGCGTAACCTGCGGGTATGTCCTCTCATCCCGCGCCCCAGGCTCTCCATCCCGTGCCCCGGGCTCTGGAGCACCTCGCCGGGCAGTGGCGTGTCGAGCGCACGGTGTACGACCTCGCGGACGGTTCCGAGGGCCGCTTCACCGGGACGACGCTCTTCTCGCCGCTGCCCGCCCCGGAGGCCGGCGGACTCCTCCACCACGAGTCCGGCACCTTCACCTGGCGCGGCACCGCCCGCCCCGCCGAGCGCACGCTGCGCTTCCTGCCCGGTGAGGCGGCGGGCACCGCACGCGTGGAGTTCGCCGACGGACGCTTCTTCCACGACCTCGACCTGCGCTCGGGCCGCTGGACGACGGAGCACCCCTGCGTGCGCGACCTCTACCGCGGCGAGTTCGAGGTGGTCGACGCGGACCGCTGGCGCACCCGGTGGCGGGTCGGCGGTCCGGCCAAGGACCTGCTGCTCGTCACGGAGTACCACCGGCTGGATCGAGCCGGAGGTTCCAGCGGCCGCCGTGCCGGGTGAGGGTGACGGTCGGGAGGGGGCGCATGTCGAAGTTCCAGCCTCGCCGCGGGCGGACCCCTACTGGTTGCCGCGCGCCATCCACTTCTCCGGGGCTTCGAGCCCCTTGAAGCCGAGCTTTTCGTAGACGCCGTGCGCGTCGCCCGTGGCGAGCAGCATCCGGCGCACCCCGAACGGCTCCAGGTGTTCGCAGATCGCGCCCACGAGCGCGGTGCCGAGCCCCTTGCCGCGCGCTTCGGGGGCGACGTACACGTCGCAGAGCCACGCGAAGGTGGCCCGGTCGGTCACCACCCGGGCGTACGCGACCTGCTCCCCCGCACCCGAACTCCCCTCGTATACACCGTAGTTGAGCGATCCTGCGATGGCCGCGTCCTGCTTCTCGCGCGTGCGGCCGAGCGCCCAGTACGCGTCGGTGGAGAGCCAGTGGTGGACGCGGGCGGCGTCGATGCGGGCGGGGTCGGCGGACATCTCGTAGCCGTCGGGAAACGTGGCGCTGTCATACGTGGCACTGTCATTCATGGGCACGAGCCTGGCAGCGGCCACCGAATCGCGTCGAGCGGATTTCACCTGGCGGGACGGGCGCCCGCGGCCGGCGGACGGCACCCCTCGCTCACCCCAGCACTTCGTCGCAGGCCACCCGCAGCCGCCGTACCCCCTCCGTGATCTCCCCCAGCCCGGCGACCGCCGCGAAACTCAGGCGGACGTGTCCCGCCGGGGGTTCGGCCGCGAAGTACGGGCGGCCGGGGGCCACGGCAACCCCCGCGCGGAGGGCCGCGGAGGCGAACGCGGACTCGTCCGCGCCGTCGGGAAGCCGCAGCCACAGGTTGTAGCCGCCCGCCGGGACGTGCGGCACCGCGAGCTCCGGCAGGCGCAGCCGCAGCGCCGCCGTCATCGTGTCCCTGCGCTCCTTCAACTCCCCCGCCACCGCCCGCAGATGGCGCGGCCAGGCCGGGGAGCCCACCAGTTCGAGCGCCGCCTCCTGCAGCGGCCGCGGCACGAAGAAGTGGTCGACGACCTGGATGGCGCGCAGCCGCTCAAGGACCGGACCGCGGGCCACGAGCGCGCTGACGCGGAAGCTGGGCGAGGTGGCCTTGGTGAGCGAGCAGACGTGGACGACGACGCCGTCGCGGTCGTCGGAGGAGAGCGGGCGCGGCAGCGGGCCCGCGTCCTCGTGGACGAGGCGGCGCACGAAGTCGTCCTCGACGACGAACGCCCCCGCCGCGCGGGCGATCCGCAGGACCTCGGGGCGGCGCTCGGCGGACAGCACCGCGCCGGTCGGGTTCTGGAACAGCGGCTGGCAGACGAAGACCTTGGCTCCCGTCGCCTCGAAGGCGGCCGCCAGGAGTTGGGGGCGCACCCCGTCGGTGTCCACCGGCACCGGCACCGGACGCAGCCCCGCCGCCCGGGCGATGGCCAGCATGCCCGGATACGTGGGGGACTCGACGAGGACCGGCGCCCCGGGCGGGGCGAGCGCCCGCAGCGCCGTCGTGAGCGCGCTCTGGCCGCCCGCCGTGATCAGCACCTCGGCGGCCGTGATCGCCCCGCCGATCCCCCGCGCGAACCACTCGCGCAGTTCGGGCAGGCCGTCGACCGGCGGGCGCCCCCACGCCCCGGGCCGCCGTCCCGCCCGCGCGAGGGCCGCCGCCATCGCGCGCTCGGGCTGCAGGGCGGGGTCGAGGTAGCCGCCGTTGAACTCGATGATGCCCGGCGGCGGCGCGGCGAGGGTGGCGAGGACCCCGGACGCGTCGACCGAGCGCGGCACCAGCTCCGCGGCGGCGTCGGCGCTCAGCGTCACCTCCTGCCAGGACGTGTCGCCGACGGGCTCGGCGGGCGCGGCCGCCTCGGCGCGGAAGACGCCCGCGCCGGGGCGGGTGACGACCAGCCCCTCGGCGGCCAGCTGCGCCAGGGCCCGGGACACGGTCACCGGGCTCACCCTGAACCGCTCGACCAAGGCCCGGCTCGATGGCAGCTTTCCACCCGGAGAGTAGCGGTCGAGCTCCTCTCGCAGGCTTTTCACCAGTTCACCCACGCTGCTACTGTCATGCATGACAGCACAGGATAGCGCTACTCGCCCGACCCGGATAGCGGTCCCGGCCTCCGAGACCGCGCCCCCGACTCCGGCGCCGGGGCCGACCCCGGGCCCGGCCCCCGCGGGCACGCACCGAGCCGGCACCGTGATGGCCGCCCTCGGCGTGACGGCCTTCTCGCTCACCTTCCCCTCCACCGCCTGGGGTCTCGAAGGCATCGGCCCCTGGAGCTTCGTGACCCTGCGCGGCGTGCTCGCCGCGTTCGTCGCGGGCAGCGCTCTGCTCGCCCTGCGCGTCGTCGTCCCGCACCGCAGGCACTGGGCGGGGCTCGCGGTGGTGGGCGCCGGTGTGGTCGTCGGTTTCCCGCTGCTCACCACGCTCGCCCTGCAGACCTCGACCACCGCGCACGCGGCCGTGGTCGTGGGGCTGCTCCCCCTGACGACCGCCGTCTTCTCGGTGCTGCGCACCGGGGCGCGCCCCTCGCGCGCGTTCTGGGCGGCGGCGCTCGCCGGGGCCGCCGTGGTCATCGCGTTCACCGTGCAGCAGAGCGGCGGCGCCCTGACCACCGCCGACCTCTACCTCTTCGGCGCCCTGCTGATCTGCGCGGCCGGCTACACCGAGGGCGGTCGGCTGGCCCGCGAGATGCCCGGCTGGCAGGTGATCGGCTGGGCGCTGGTCCTGTGCCTGCCGCTCAACGTCGCGGGCGCGCTCGTGGCCCTGCCCCACGAGTCCTTCCACCTGACCGGGCACAGCACGGCGGGCCTGCTGTACTCCGCGATCGGCTCGCAGTTCCTCGGCCTGGTCGTCTGGTACCGGGGGATGGCGGCGATCGGCGTCCCCAAGGCCAGCCAGCTCCAGCTGGCCCAGCCGCTCCTGACACTGGTCTGGTCGCTCTTCCTGCTCGGCGAGCACCTCACCGTCGCGGCCCCGCTCACCGCGGTCGCCGTCCTCGCCTGCATCGCGGTCACCCAACGGGCCCGCGGCTGACCGGTCACTCGCCCGACAGGGCCCCAACTCCCGCCACACGTCGTACACTTGCGGCCACAGATCGCGACCACTGAGCGGGACGAGGGGGCACTGGAGATGCGTGCGACCGTAGGCGACGACCTGGTGGTGCACGGCAGGATCGTCGGGCAGCACGACCGGATCGCGCAGATCGTCGAGGTACTGGGCCCGGACGGCGGGCCGCCGTACCGCGTCCGCTTCGAGGACGGCCACGAGACCCTGATGTCACCGGGCCCCGACACCGTCGTACGGCACCAGGACCCGGCTCCGTAGCCCACCCGGATCAGCGCGGTGGCTTCGCCGGCTCCTGGTAGTGGTCGGCGACCACCCGGGCCATCGCGCCGATCCTGTCGACGCCGACCTCCTTCGCCGAGAAGAAGACGTGCCCGCGCACCTCGGGGTGGTTCTCGGCGAACGTGAGGTGGCGGGACAGCTCCGCCGGGTCCTGCCAGGCCGCGGGCTGCGCCGGGTCGCCCGCCTTGTACAGGGCCTCACCGATGTACAGGCGCACGTCCGTGCCGCGCACGACGTCGCTCCACCACGGGATCAGCTTGGCGTAGTCCGCGGCGGCGAAGCCGATGTTCCAGTAGACCTGCGGAACGATGTAGTCGAGCCAGCCCTTCTTCACCCAGCCGCGCGTGTCCGCGTACAGGTCGTCGTAGGTCTGCACCCCGGCCCGGGTGTCCGAGCCCGTGGGGTCCGTCGCGATGTTGCGCCAGACCGCGAAGGGGCTGACCCCGAAGTGGGCGCGCGGCCGCGCCTTCTTCACCCGGACGGACATCTCGCGCACCAGCCGGTCGATGTTGTCCCGCCGCCAGGAGGCCCGGTCGGGGAAGCCGCCGCCGTAGCGCTCGAAGGCCTCGTCGTCGTCGAAGACCTGGCCCGCGGCGGGATAGGGGTAGAAGTAGTCGTCCCAGTGCACCGCGTCGATCGGATAGCGGCGCACGGCGTCGAGCATCGCGTCCTGCACGAAGCGCCGCACCGCGGGCAGGCCCGGGTTGTAGTAGAGCTTCCCGCCGTAGGGCACCACCCAGTCGGGGTGCACGCGTGCGGGGTGGGTGGCCACCAGGCGGGACGGATCCGTGTGGTTGGCGATCCGGAAGGGGTTGAACCACGCGTGCAGCTCCAGACCCCTGCGGTGGGCCTCGTGCACGGCGGTGCCCAGCGGGTCCCAGCCCGGGTCCTTGCCCTGGACGCCGGTGAGGTACTCGGACCACGGCTCGTACGGCGAGGGCCACAGCGCGTCGGCCGTGGGCCGCACCTGGAAGACCACCGCGTTGAGTCTGCGGCGGACGGCCGCGTCCAGGTGCGCGAGGAGCTCGCTGCGCTGCTGCGCCGCCGGGAGCCCCGGCTTGGACGGCCAGTCGCGGTTGACGACGCTCGCCAGCCACATGCCGCGCAGCTCGCGGCCCTTCTTCGGGCGCCGGCGGCCGACGGCGGCCGCGTCTCCCGCCGTAGCCAGGCCCGCGACCGTCGCCGCGGCCGCCACCGAGAAAACCCGACGTGACATACGCCTCATCTGCAGGCCCCCTGAGCTAGCAGTCGTCCGGCACCCCTTGCCGGTTGCGCACAGCATGCCCGACCCGGCCCCTCATGGACCCTTCATTGCGGAGTAACGTTCACGGCCGAGGCAGGCACCGCATCCATACGGGGGACCTGCCGGCCCCGTTGATCAGCGAAAGGCACGAGGTGACCGACTCCATGACCGATATCGCACGCGTCGGAGTGGTGGGCTGTGGCCAGATGGGCGCCGGAATCGCAGAGGTCTGCGCCCGCTCCGGACTGGACGTGAAGGTCGCGGAGACCACCGGCGAGGCCCTGGAGATCGGCCGTACGCGGCTGTACAACTCCCTCTCCAAGGCGGCGGAACGCGGCAAGATCTCCGACGAGGAGCGCGACGCGACGCTCGACCGCCTCAGCTTCACCACCGACCTGGGCGAGTTCGCCGACCGTGACCTGGTCATCGAGGCCGTGGTGGAGAACGAGCAAGTCAAGACCGAGATCTTCCAGGTTCTCGACCAGGTGGTGACCCGGCAGGACGCGATCCTCGCCTCCAACACCTCCTCCATCCCGCTGGTGAAGCTGGCCGTCGCGACCTCGCGCCCTGACCAGGTCATCGGCATCCACTTCTTCAACCCGGCGCCGGTGCAGCAGCTCGTCGAGCTGATCCCGGCGCTGACCACCTCCGAGGGCACCATCAGCCGGGCCCAGGCCGTGGTGGAGAAGATCCTCGGCAAGCACGCGATCCGCGCCCAGGACCGCTCGGGCTTCGTGGTCAACGCGCTGCTCATTCCGTACCTGCTCTCCGCCATCCGGATGTTCGAGTCGGGCATCGCGAGCCGCGAGGACATCGACAACGGCATGGAGATGGGCTGCGCCCACCCGATGGGCCCGCTCAAGCTCTCCGACCTGATCGGCCTGGACACGGTCGCCTCGGTCGCCGACTCCATGTACGCCGAGTACAAGGAGCCCCTGTACGCCGCTCCCCCGCTCCTGCAGCGGATGGTGGACGCGGGCCGCCTCGGCCGGAAGTCCGGCTCGGGCTTCTACACGTACGCCTGACGAAGCGCATGCCTGACGGAACCTACGCCTGACGGAACGCACGCCTGACGCGCGCACACCCCGTACGAACACGTTCCGTACCGACGGGCCCGGCACTCCTGCGAGTGCCGGGCCCGCGGCGTTCACACACCGTGTGCGCAGGGGGCTCGCATATGCCCATCGCACACTCTCCCGCCCTGCCCACCACGCGGGTTCACTTTCTGTGCGGAAGGAGGGGGGACGCGCCACTACAGAGAGGAGCGGACTCGTGACCACCGACGGCGAAATGGCCGTGGTCCCGGAAGAACTCGCGGAGTTACGCCGTAGCTTGGACGTGGGCCTCGCCCGCGTCGACGGACGGCTGGCGTTGCTCACTCAGCACGACGAACAGACCGCCAAGAACGTGGAGACCATGGAGGCCCGGGTCGCCGCACTGGAGAACACCCGCTGGCCGCTGCCCACGATCGTCGCCCTCGCGGCGGTCGCGGCGATCGCCGTAGCGGTCTGGCAGGCCATCGGCCATTAGCTAGGGCCCGTCCTGGCCGAGGCGCAGATGGTGCAGGAGGAGGAGCGCCGCGGCCATGTTGGCGGCCGGGACCTCTCCGCGGGCCACCATGTCGGGGACCAGTTTGAGCGGTACCCACTCGCGGCGGTCCGACTCGAAGTCGTCTTCGGGGTGGCCGATGTACGTCCCCTCGTCGGACCAGTAGATGTGGTGCCGGGCGTCGGTGAGTCCGTTGGACGGCTCGACGCTCATGAGGTGCCGCAAAGGGCCCGGTCGCCAGCCGGTCTCCTCCTCCATCTCGCGTGCCGCCGCGTACGCGATGTCCTCGCCGTCCTCGACGACGCCGGCCGCCAGTTCCCACCCCCAGCTGTCGGTGATGAAACGGTGCCGCCACAACAGCAGCACCTCGTTGGCGTCGTTGACGACGGTGGCCACGGCGACGGGCCGCAGCCGTATGAGGAAGTGGTCCAGATGCCGGCCGTCGGGTAGTTCGACATCTGCGAGATTGACCGTGAACCAACGGTTTCCGTACACAGTTTGTTCGCTCTGTTTCGTCCACTGCACGGTTCTGCCACCTTCCGCCGAGTAGATGGCAATATCGCAGCAGGCCGAATGTCGGAGCAGAGTGTGTGCGGCTCGGAGCTGTGCGTGTGCGAGGGCGGCGAGGCGGCGCCGCTAGCGCGTCACAGCGGTACGCGCAGCGCGCCGTCGATCAGTTCGGCCGCCTCGGCCGTGCCCGCGCAGTCGCTGCGGACCAGGTGCTCCCGCACGGCGCGCAGCCGGTCACGAAGCCGCTGGGACTCCATCCCCCGCGCCTGTTCTGCCATTTTCACCGCCGAGGCCACCGCCTCGTCGGTGTTGCCCTGGCGGAGTTCGATCTGACTGAGCATGGCGAGGCGGTGCACCCGGCCCCGGTCGTGCGCCGGAGTGTCCACGGCCGCCGCGGCGTGCTCGTGGGCGCTCGCCAGATCACCCAGGCTGAGCAGCGCCTCCGCCACTTGCACATTGACGAGACCGGGCTGGACATAGCCCGTCTCGTCCGGCTCGCGGCCGCGCAGGATCCGGTCGGCCGCCACCTCCGCACGCCGGATGCAGGACAGCGCGCTCCTGCCGTCGCCCAGGTGCGCGTACGCCTTGGCCTGCATCGCGTACAGGTCGGAGGCGAGGGCCGGGGTGAGGTCACGCCCGGCGGCGCGCAGCGCGGCCTCGGCGAACGCCACGGCCTGGCGGTACTCGCGCATGAACAGGGACTGGTTGACGAGCAGCGCGATCACGTACGCGCCGAGCCCCTGGTCGCCGCTCGCCTTGGCCAGCCGCAGCGCCTGGTGGAAGTAGCGCTGGGCGAGGCCGTGCGCGTCGGAGTCGTACGCGCAGATGCCCGCGATGGCGACCAACCCGCCGGTGGAGCGGTGCAGTTGGCGGCCCATCTCGTCGGTGTAGCTGCCGCGCAGCAGCGGCGCGGCCTCGGCGTTGAGGAAGCCGACGATGCGGGTGCGGGTCGCGATGCCGCCGGTCTTGCGGTACATCTGCTCGTAGTGGGCGCGGGCGGCGCGCATCATCTCGATGTCGGCCGTGCTGACGGGGTGCCGGCCGCCGCGGGAGACGTCGACGTCCTCGGGCGGGTTCTCCCACTCCCAGACGGGCATCACGGCGGGCGTGCCCGTGACGGCGGGCGCGCCGAGCAGGTGCGGGCGCTGCTGTTCGTCCGAGCGCCACAGCGCGGTGGCCCGTTCCACGAAGCCGGAGAGCGTGGAGGACGCCGAGCCGGTCCGGGCGGCGGGGACCCCGGGCAGGCCGAGGCCGATGTCGTCGAGCGTGACGGACCGCTGCAGCCGGGCGGCGAGCACTTCGCAGATCAGGTCGGGGACCTGACCGCGCGGGCGCTGCCCCTTCAACCAGCGGGAGACGGCGGTGTGTTCGTAGCGCAACGCGAGTCCTCTGGATCTGCCCGCCTGGTTCACATGTGCGGCAAGTCCCGCGTGGGAGATGCCCGCTTCGTCGAGGATCGCGTCGAGCAGGGTGTTGGGCTGCATGGATGCCCTCCGGTGGCTCGGTGCTGTTCAGATTAGTGGAGGGCCCTTCACACGGGGTGTGAACGCAGTGCCCGGATCCGGGGGGTGTGCGCACTGCCGCATGGGGTGTGGAATCGCTTGACTGAGATGCCTCATCAGTTAAGGAGGCCGGCCGGGCCGCCGGCTCCCCCTCGTACAGTACGGCGGCCCTCACCAGCGCCATTCGTCCCGCCGTCTGCCCGACAACTCCATGGCGGGGCGGATGGCGCACGCCGCCGTCCCCGTTCTCCGTACGGGGGCGGCTCAGCTCATGGTGCGGGCGTGCCGCCCGGGCTCCGGCTGCTGGGCGGGGACCCTGGCCCGGTCGTTGCGCAGCACGAGCAGCGCCGCGTCGTCGGACGGCAACCGGCCTGCGTGGCGCGCGAGTCGGGCGTGGACCGCGCGGACGAGGCCCTGCGGCGAGACCGGCTGGGTGCGAGCGGCCTCGGTGAGGACGCTGCGCAGCGGGAAGTACGCCCCGGCGGCGTTCCGCTCGTCCTCCATCCCGTCCGTGTGCAGGATGAGCGCCTCGCCGGGCAGCAGCGGACCGCAGTGCAGTACGGGCAGTTCGGCCGGGAGCGGGAAGGAGCCGAGCGGCGGCAGTGGCTCGCCGTCCGTCAGGGGCCGCGCCTGCCCGCTCAGCAGATGGGGCCAGGGATGTCCGCAGTTCAGCGCCGAGATCTCGCCCCCCTCACTGATCTCCAGGAGCAGGACGGTCACGAACTCCTCGGCGAGCAGGGCGTCCTGCGCCGCCACGCCGGTCACGGGCGACTCGGTGTACGAGCGCTCCCGCAGGTGCCGCCCGAGGGCGCGCTCCAGCCTCCGCAGCACCAGCGGCAGTTCGGGCTCCTCGTGGGCCGCCTCGCGGAAGCTGCCGAGGACGGCGGCGACGGTCCCGATGGCGGCGAGGCCGTGCCCGCGCACGTCGCCCATGACCACCCGGACGCCGTAGTCGGTGGCGGCCACCTCGTACAGGTCACCCCCGACGGATGCGCCGCGCGACGCGGAGAGCCGCTCGGCGGCGAGCGCGAGTCCTTCGAGGCGGGGCGGCAGCGGCCGCAGGAGCACGTTCTGCGCGGCGCCCGCGACCTCGCGGATCTGCCGCAGCTCCCGCAGCAGCGCCCGGCGGACATGGAGGACGAGCCCGGTCCCGACGGCGAAGAACACGGCGCTGCTGACGATCCGCGCCCCCATGCCGTTCTGCTGCGCGAGCGGACAGGCCAGCTTGTACGTGATCGCGACGGCGCCCCACATGGTGGGCAGCCCCAGCGCGAACACCCGTCGGCACCGGACCGGGCGCACTCTGCGCAGCACACGGGGCAGCATGCGGGGCAGGGCACGGGGCAGCATGCGGACGACGCGTCGGGGACGCCCGTCCCGCACGCCCGCCCGGAGCAAGCCCCTGCGGGGCGCCCCAGCTCTGATACGACTCATGCTGTCGGCCCCCCTCGGCCCTGTCCAGCGAGCAGCCGACCCCTACGGCCGGACTGATTCTTACGACCGTATGGACCGATCGGACCAGGGTGACGCCCCATGTCACCCGAACGAGTGAGGGGCTCATCCGATGGTCCGGATAAGCCCCTCTATGCGCCTCTTGTGCGCCTGTTGCCGACTACGCGCGGTGGTTACGCTCCGCGCAGCACCGCACCCGTCCGCTCGGCCGCCAGGGCGACGGCCGCGTCACGGGCCGCGGAGGCCTCGTCGACGGTGAGCGTGCGGTCCGCCGCACGGAAGCGCAGCGCGTACGCCAGGGACTTCTTGCCCTCGCCGATCTGCTCGCCCTCGAAGACGTCGAACAGCCGGATGGACTCCAGGAGTTCACCGGCGCCGCCGCGCAGGAAGTACTCGACGACGGCGGCGGGCACCTCGGCGTCGACCACGAGGGCGACGTCCTGGGTGGCGACCGGGAAGGTCGAGATGCGCGGGGCCTGGACGGCTCCGTCGCGCGCCGACTCAAGGCGGTCCAGGTCCAGCTCCATCGCGCAGGTGCGCGCGGGCACGCCGAGCGCCTTCACGACGCGCGGGTGCAGCTCGCCCGCGTGGCCGACGGTGACGATCTCACCGTCGACGACGACCTTGAGCTCGGCGCAGCGGCCGGGGTGCCACGGGCCGTACTGCCCCTTGTCGACGATGAGCTCGACGCCGGCCTCCCGGGCGATGGTCCGCGCCGACTCGACGGCGTCGGCCCAGTCCGCCGGGCGGCCCTTGCCCCACCAGCCGCTCTGCTCGCGGGCGCCCGCGAGGACGACGGCGGCGTGCCGGGGCTGGACGGGCAGCGCGTCGGTCAGGGACGCGATCTCCTCGTCACTGGGGCGCCGGTCGACGGGCAGGCGCACCGCGACCTTGAGCTCCTCGCGCGGGTGGAAGACGAGGCCGGTCTCGAACAGGGCCTGGTCGTGCGCGCCGCGGCCGTCGTTGCGGCGCAGCGCGGCGAGCAGCCCCGGCAGCAGCGTCGTACGGAGCGCGGGCTCCTCGTCGGAGAGGGGGTTGGCCAGCTTCACGACGCGGCGGGCGGGGTCGTCCGCCGCGAGGCCCAGCTGGTCGAAGACGCCCTCGCCGATGAAGGGGTAGCTCAGCGCCTCCACGTAACCGGCGCCGGCCAGTGCGCGGCCGACGCGGCGGTGCAGCCGCTGCCGCTCGGTCAGGCCGCGGCCCGCCGGAGGCTTGGGCAGCGTGGAGGGCAGGTTCTCGTACCCCTCGAGGCGGATGACCTCTTCGGCGAGGTCGTTCGGCTCGGCGAGGTCGGGGCGCCACGACGGCACGGTGACGGTCAGGGCGTCCTGGCCGTAGACGTCGCAGCCGACCTCCTGGAGGCGGCGTACGACGGTCTCGCGGCCGTAGGCGACACCGGCGACCCGGTCCGGGTGGTCGGCCGGCATGGTGATCGTGCGCGGCGCGGTCGGGGCGATGACCTCGGTGACGCCGGCCTCGGCGCTGCCGCCCGCGAGGAGCACGAGCAGGTCGACGGTGCGCTGCGCGGCGGCGGCCGCGGCCTGCGGGTCGACGCCGCGCTCGAAGCGCTTGGACGCCTCGGAGGCCAGCTTGTGGCGGCGCGCGGTGCGGGCGATGGAGATCGCGTCGAAGTGCGCGGCCTCGATCACCACCTCGCGGGTACCGCGGACCTCGCCGGTCTCCGGGTCCGTCTCGGAGTCGGCGATCTCGGTGTTGGCACCGCCCATGACGCCCGCGATGCCGATGGGGCCGCGGTCGTCGGTGATGACGAGGTCCTCGGCGTCCAGGACGCGCTTGGCACCGTCGAGGGTGGTGAACTTCTCGCCCTGCTCGGCCCGGCGCACGCCGATCGTGCCCTGGACGCGGGAGCGGTCGTACGCGTGCAGGGGCTGGCCGAGCTCCATCATCACGTAGTTGGTGATGTCGACGGCGAGCGAGACCGGACGCATGCCGACCTTCTGCAGGCGGCGCTGCAGCCAGATCGGGGAGCGGGCCTCGGGCTGCAGGCCCGTGACGGTGCGCGCGGTGAAGCGGTCGCAGCCGCGCGGGTCACTGATCTTGACCGGGTAGCCGAAGGAGTTCGGCGCGGGCACGTCGAGCAGCGCCGGGTCGCGCAGCGGCAGGCCGTACGCGATGGCGGCCTCGCGGGCGACGCCGCGCATCGAGAGCGCATAGCCGCGGTCGGGCGTGACGGCGATGTCGAGGACCTCGTCCACCAGCTCCAGGAGCTCGATGGCGTCGGTGCCCACCTCGTGCTCGGGCGGGAGCACGATGATGCCGCCGCTGCCGTCGTCGCCCATGCCGAGCTCGTCGCCGGAGCAGATCATGCCGTGCGAGGTCTTGCCGTACGTCTTGCGGGCGGCGATGGCGAAGTCGCCGGGCAGGACGGCGCCGGGCAGGACCACGACGACCTTGTCGCCGACCTGGAAGTTCCGGGCGCCGCAGACGATCTCCTGCGGCTCGCCGGTGCCGTTGGCGGTGCCGACGTCGACGGTGCAGAAGCGGATGGGCTTCTTGAAGCCCTCCAGCTCCTCGATGGTGAGGACCTTGCCCACGACGAGCGGGCCCTTGAGGCCGGCGCCGAGCTGCTCGACGGTCTCGACCTCGAGGCCGACCTCGATCAGCTTGGCCTGCACGTCACGGCCGGTCTCGGTGGCGGGGAGGTCGACGTACTCCCGCAGCCAGGAAAGCGGGACCCGCATCAGATCTCCATCCCGAACGGCCGGGTGAACCGGATGTCACCCTCGACCATGTCTCGCATGTCTTCGACGTTGTGGCGGAACATCAGCATCCGTTCGATGCCGAACCCGAAGGCGAATCCGCTGTACTTCTGGGGGTCGACGCCACAGGCCGTGAGCACCTTGGGGTTGACCATGCCGCAGCCGCCGAGCTCGATCCAGCCCTCGCTGCCGCAGGTGCGGCAGGGGCGGTCGGGGTTGCCGACGGACTCGCCGCGGCAGACGTAGCAGACCATGTCCATCTCGGCGGACGGCTCGGTGAACGGGAAGTAGTTCGGCCGCAGGCGGGTCTTCATGTCCGGGCCGAAGAGCGACTGGACCATGTGGTCCAGGGTGCCCTTGAGGTCGGCCATGGTGAGGCCCTCGTCGACGGCGAGCAGCTCGATCTGGTGGAAGACCGGGGTGTGCGTCGCGTCGAGCTCGTCCGTGCGGTACACCCGGCCGGGGCAGACCACGTAGACCGGCGGCTCGCGGCGCTCGAGGAGCGCGCGCGCCTGCACGGGCGAGGTGTGCGTGCGCAGCACGACACCGGACTCGTCCCCGGTCCCGCCCTCGGGGCCCTGGACGAAGAACGTGTCCTGCATCTGCCGGGCCGGGTGGTCGGGCGTGAAGTTCAGGGCGTCGAAGTTGAACCACTCCGCCTCGGCCTCGGGACCCTCGGCGACCTCGTAGCCCATCGAGACGAAGACGTCGGCGACGCGCTCCATCATCGTGGTCAGGGGGTGCCGGGCGCCGGCGGGCGTGCGGTCGTACGGCAGCGTGACGTCCACCGCCTCCTCGACCAGGACGCGGGCGTCGCGCTCGGCCTCGAGCTCGGTCTGGCGGGCGGCCAGGGCCTTGCTCACGGCGCCGCGTGCCATGCCGACGCGCTTGCCCGCCTCGGCCTTGGCCTGCGGCGGCAGCGCGCCGATCTCGCGGTTGGCGAGCGCCAGGGGCGAGGTGCCGCCCGTGTGCGCGACCTTGGCCTCCTGGAGCGTTTCGAGGGAATCCGCGGCCGCGAAGGCGGCGAGCGCCTCGTCCCGCATGCGCTCGATCTCTTCAGGTTTCAGTGCCTCGACCTCAACAGGGTCGTACGACTTGTTCGGTGCCGACATCTCTTCCCGTGCTTCCGATTGGCTGGCGGATGGGTCCCCGTCAACGACTCGGAGACAAGCTGTCCCAGTTTTGGGGACACAAAGTGCCAACGACCGAGTCTAACGGGGGTGCGGTGAACGAATGAGCCCGCGGGCTGCTCACGGCGCCTTACTGGAGATACGCCGGGGCCCCCACGGGCAACGTAAATCGGAACTGGGCGCCGCCGCCGGGTGCACGGCCGACGGTGATCGTCCCGCCGTGTGCCTCCACGATGCCCTTCACGATGTACAGCCCCAGTCCCGTCCCGCCGCGCTTGCTGCCCCGCCAGAAGCGGGTGAAGACGCGGCCCATCGACTCCTCCGGAATGCCGGTACCTTCGTCGCTCACGGTCACGGCGGTCTCCTCGCCGCCCCCCTCGCGCGGCGAGGAGGATGCGGCCACCTCGATGGTGACGGTTCCCTCGCCGTGCCGCACCGCATTTTCCAGCAGGTTGCTGAGCACCTGGTCGATCTTGTCGGGGTCCGCCCAGAGATCGGGCAGCGGCTGTTCGACGCGGGCGAGGAAGCGGTCCGCGTCCTGTCCCGCGGCGACGTGGGCCTGGATGTGCCGGCCGACGGCGGCACCTATGTCGACGGGCTGGCGGCGCAGCTCCAGGCGTCCGGAGTCGATGCGGGAGATGTCGAGGAGCTCGGCGATCAGCCGGGTGACGCGGTTCGCGTCGGCGTCGACGGTCTCCAGCATCAGTTTCTTCTGGTCGTCGGTGAACCGCTCCCACTTGGCGAGCAGCGTCGCCGTGAAGCCCTTGACGGAGGTGAGCGGCGAGCGGAGCTCGTGGGCGACCGTGGCGATCAGCTCGGCGTGGCTGCGCTCGGTGCGGCGGCGGGCCTCGGTGTCGCGCAGGGAGACGACGACGCGGCGGACGGGCCCGGTGCGGGTGGTGCGTACGTAACGGGCGGAGACGAGGACCTCGCGGCCGCCGGGCAGGAGCAGGTTGCGCTCGGGCTGGGCGATGCGGATGGCGAGGCCGCCGTAGGGGTCGGTCAGCTGCCACCAGCGGCGGCCTTCGAGGTCCTCTAACGGAAGCGCGCGCTCCAGGGGGGCGCCGAGGGCGTCGGCCGCGGGGACCGCGGTGATCCGGGCCGCGGCCGCGTTGAAGCAGATGATCCGGCCGCCCTCGTCGGCGACGACGAGCCCGTCGGGCAGCTCGTCGGGGTCGAGTCCGAGGTCGCCGAGGTCACCGGGACCGCCGCGGTCCGCGCGAGCACGGACGACGTCCTGTACTCCCGGTGCTCTGCTCGTGCCGACACTCATTCCCCGTACCCCACCTCTCGGACTGTCGGTGGGGGTGCCTCCCTGCTCGGGGTCCCCCCTGACCGGGCGGAGCCGGGATTGCGGGGGGAAAGCCGAGAGCCTGGGGGAGGGCCCCCCGAGCCCGTCACACTACTAGCTCGATGTGACGGAGCGGCACCCTCCAGCGGCGCGCTGTGCACGGGCGGACGCATAGAGGCACACGGCCGCGGCCGTCGCGAGGTTGAGGCTCTCGGCTCTGCCGTGGATCGGAACACGCACCACCGCGTCGGCGAGTGCGCGGGTCTCCTCCGGGAGCCCCCAGGCCTCGTTGCCGAAGATCCAGGCGGTGGGGGTGCCCATGGTGCCCCGGTCGAGTTCGGTGTCGAGGTCGTCCTCACCGGCCCCGTCGGCGGCGAGGAGGCGTACGCCCGCGGCCTTCAGCCCCTGCACGGCCTGCTCGACGGGGACACCGACGGCGACGGGCAGATGGAAGTGCGAACCGACCGACGCGCGCACCGACTTGGGGTTGTAGAGGTCCACGGAGGCGTCGGTGAGGATGACGGCGTCGGCGCCCGCGGCGTCCGCACAGCGCAGCACGGTCCCGGCGTTGCCGGGGTCGCGGACGTGCGCGAGGACGGCGACGAGCTTCGGGCGCCCGGCGAGGATCTCCTCGAAGGGCACGTCAAGGAACCGGCAGACCCCGACGAGACCCTGCGGGGTGACGGTCGTGGAGATGTCGGCGATGACGTCCTCGTCGGCGAGGTGCACCCGGGCCCCGGCGGCGCGGGCCTCCCCCACGATGTCGGCGTGGCGCTCGGCGGCGTCGACGGTGGCGAACAGCTCGACGAGCGTCTGCCCGTGCCCCGCCGCCTCCCGCACGGCCTGCGGCCCCTCGGCGAGGAACAGCCGCTCCTTCCCCCGGAAGTTCCGCTTGGCCAGCCGCCGCGCGGCACTGACACGGGGCGACCTGGGGGAGATCAACTCGGGGGCGACGGCCATGAACTCACCTTCGGCATGGGGACGGCGGGGGCGCCCCGCCAGGGGCGCCTTCTGGGGCGCGGGGAACTGCGCGATCAGCCGGGACGGACCCGCGGACGGCAGCGAACAGACATGGGCGGACGAGCGGCCGAACAAAGTCGGACCCGCAAGCCAGACGGCTCACGGGTCCGAACATCACGCTCAGCTCAGCGCAGCGTCACGCAGCCTTCGGCGCGTTGACGTCCGACGGCAGCGCCTTCTGCGCGACCTCGACGAGCGCGGCGAACGCGTTCTCGTCGTTGACGGCCAGCTCCGCCAGGATCTTGCGGTCCACCTCGATGTTGGCGGCCTTCAGACCCTGGATGAGGCGGTTGTACGTCATGCCGTTCTGGCGGGCAGCAGCGTTGATGCGCTGGATCCACAGCTGACGGAAGTCGCCCTTGCGCTTCTTGCGGTCGTTGTAGTTGTAGACCAGGGAGTGGGTGACCTGCTCCTTGGCCTTGCGGTACAGGCGCGAGCGCTGGCCGCGGTAGCCGCTGGCCGCTTCGAGAATCGCCCGACGCTTCTTGTGGGCGTTTACTGCCCGCTTGACGCGTGCCACTTGTTAACTCCTTGTAGCGGGGCCGTGGTTGGACTCACACGGCCCGGTTTCGATTGGGTCCCGGTCAGAGGTCAGGTGCCGTGCCCGGCACCCGAGCTCACTTGCCGAGAAGCTTCTTGATCTTCTTGGCGTCGCCCGGGGCCATCTCGGCGTTGCCGGTGAGGCGACGCGTCAGACGGGACGACTTGTGCTCGAGCAGGTGGCGCTTGCCGGCGCGCTCGCGGAGCACCTTGCCGGAGCCGGTGACCTTGAAGCGCTTGCTGGCACCGCTGTGCGACTTGTTCTTCGGCATAGCGCCGTTCTCTCCTCGTCAGTGGCACTCCGATGCCCGGTCGTGGAACCGGGCATCCGGGAGCCATATGTGTCGATTGGCATCCCCTGGACTCACGTCCGGGGGATCAGGCCTCGGCAGGAGCCTCGGCCGGGGCCTCGGCGGGAGCTTCGTCGAGCTCCTCTCCCTCGGCGGAGTTCTGCGAACGGCCCGGATTGGCCTTCGCGTCCGCCTTGCGAGCCGCCTGGGCCTCACGGGCCTCGGCCATCGCCTCGGTCTTCTTCTTGTGCGGACCGAGAACCATGATCATGTTTCGGCCGTCCTGCTTCGGGTTCGACTCGATGAACCCGAGGTCCTCGACGTCCGAAGCGAGACGCTGCAGCAGTCGGAAGCCCAGTTCGGGGCGGGACTGCTCACGACCACGGAACATGATCGTGATCTTGACCTTGTCGCCCTGCTTGAGGAACCGGACGACATGACCCTTCTTGGTGTCATAGTCGTGCGGGTCGATCTTCGGCCGGAGCTTCATCTCCTTGATGACCGTGTGCGCCTGGTTCTTGCGCGCCTCACGGGCCTTCATGGCCGACTCGTACTTGAACTTGCCGTAGTCCATGAGCTTGCAGACCGGCGGACGCGCAGTCGCGGCCACCTCGACCAGGTCAAGGTCGTACTCCTGTGCAAGCTCCAGGGCCTTGGCAAGCGGAACAATCCCGACCTGCTCGCCGCTGGGACCGACAAGTCGCACCTCGGGAACGCGAATCCGGTCGTTGATGCGGGGCTCGGCGCTGATGGATCCTCCTCGGTAGCACCACGCGACCGTCTGGCGGACAGCCGCGTTACGTCTGTTGACTGGACCAACCGAGCGAGGCAACAAAAAATGCCCCGACCGATCACAGAAGGGGCTCCACGTACTACCGGAGCACCTCCGCGGTGATCGCGGGGCGCACATCGGGCGACCTGAAGCCTCGGGGACTTCGGCTGCCTGACCGGTGACCCGCCGCTCCGGAGAGCGGCCAGGTGGGAGATCGGAGCCTCCACTTGTGGGCCGGATCCTTGCGTTGACACACGGATGTCCGGCCGGTCGTTACACAAGGTTAGCAGCTCTGCGGGGGTGGGGCGAACCAGCGCGCGCACCGGCTCCCGCGGCTCGGGTCACCCGGGGCGCGGCTTATCGTGTGGGACATGAGCGACGCGACCCCCACCCCCGAGTCCCCCGCCGGTGACTCCCCCGACTTCGACACCCTGACCCGTGACATCGCGGACGTCCCCGCGGTCGAGGTGATCACCACGGTGGCGGTCCACCTGATGAGCGCCGCCGCCGTGAATCTCGGCCTCGCCGACGGCGGCGAGGGCCACAAGGACCTCGACGAGGCCCGCAAGCTGATCCACTCGCTGGCCGGCCTCATGGACGCCTCCGCCACGGAGATCAGCTCGTTCCACGCGGCGCCGCTGCGTGACGGCCTGAAGTCGCTGCAGCTGGCGTTCCGCGAGGCCTCGCTGGTGGCCGACGAGCCGGGTCAGGGGCCCGGCGAGAAGTACACGGGCCCGGTCTTCGGCTGAGAGCCTGAGTCCTCACACCGTACGTACGTAGAGGGGCCCGCCCGGCGGCGTCGCCTCGGCCGGCAGGAGTGCCAGGTCGAGGCCGCGCACCAGGCGGGCCCTCAGTGTTTCGTCGGCGGCGATCCGCCGGGCCACGCGCTGGGCGGCCTGCGCGGGGTCCGCGGCCGGGTCGAGGACCAGGGCGAGGGTGCCGTCCGCGGTGCCGGGGCCCAGGTGGGCGCGGAGCACGGCGGGCTCGGCGGCGACGGCCGCGCGCACCGCGCCGGTGACGGCCGGGTCGGCCAGCGGGTCGGCGCTTGCACGGCCCTCGGCGAGGGCGAGCAGGGCGGAGCGGCCGAGCTCGTAGGGGACGGGCCCCGCGAGGTCGAGGACGATGGTGTCGGCCTGTTCGTGGGCGGCGGCCTGCAGCGCCTGGTGCAGCGGTACGGCCACGGGGCGGGCCGCCGGGTCCCACAGGGCGAGGGCCTCGATGGAGGTGAAGGCGGGCAGCGCCTTGCGGTCGCCGGCCTTGAGGGTGGGAACCGCCATGTCGCTGGTCTTCTCGCGGCGAAGGCCGTTCTCGTCCTCCTCCACCTCGCCGAGCACGGCGACGACGGGGACGAGGAGCCGGGCGCCGGCCAGGGCTTCGAGGACGGGGCCGTGGGCCGTGCGGTCCGCGGACCAGGCGGTGAGCGCCTCGGTCAGCCGGGGGTCGGCCGTCCCGTCGTCGTCGGAGAAGCCGGGGTCGGGAATGTTCTTGTTCGCCATGTTCGCCACGGTGCCGACCCTACAGAGCGGGTCCGGCGCCCCGAGCGGGCGCCCGGGATCTCAGCCGCGGCGGGGCGCTGCCGACCTGGTCCGCCAGAGGTGGACCGCCGCCGCGAGCAGCGCGATGCCGAGACCGCCGGCGACCGGGCCCACCCAGCCCGCGGGGCCGTCGTCGCCCCGCGCCGCGTCCGGCCCCCGGCCGAAGTACTTCGCGCCGTGGGCCGCCGTGCGGGGCTGGTCGGGCCTGAGCCTGCCGCCGCGGGCGAGTGCGGCCGCGGGGTCGATCAGGCCGAAGCCCCGGGAGTCGTCGCGGCCGCCGGAGGGGACGTCGCGGGCGGTGTGCTCCAGGAGCTGCTTGAGCTGGGCGGGCGTGAGCGCCGGGTGGGCGGCGCGGATGAGGGCGACGGCCCCCGAGACGAAGGCGGAGGCGGCGCTGGTGCCCCAGC
Organism: Streptomyces sp. NPDC058308; assembly: GCF_042880275.1. Taxonomy (NCBI): domain Bacteria; kingdom Bacillati; phylum Actinomycetota; class Actinomycetes; order Kitasatosporales; family Streptomycetaceae; genus Streptomyces; species Streptomyces sp. NPDC058308. The sequence continues at coordinate 65,531 of NZ_JBHVZA010000024.1, read as the reverse complement.
CCTCGTAGTACTTGTGGTCGGGGTCGGCGATGACGATGTCGTCGCCGGGCGCCGCGACGGTGGCGTACCAGCGCCGGGTGGAGAAGGAGGCGCGGGCGCCGTTCTCGTCGACGGCCGTCGCGGCGATGACCCCGGGGTAGGCGGCGGGGTAGGAGACGTGGTCACCGCGCTCGCCGCCGTTGCCCGCGGAGGCGACGACGGCGACGCCCTTCTTCAGGGCGTACTGCACGGCGGCGTCCTCGGCCGGTTCGGGATGGGCGGACTTGGAGTCGTCGCCGAGGGAGAGATTGATGACGTCCGCGCCGTGGTCGGCGGCCCAGCGGATGCCGTCGGCGAGGGCGTTGCCGCGGGTGCTGCGGGCCTTCTTGCGGGCGGGGTCGCCGTCCTCGAGGATCACGCGGACCGGCAGGATCTTCGCCTCGGGCGCGATGCCGAGCACGCCGTCGGCGCGGCCCTCGCCGTGTCCGTGCCCCGCGATGATGCCCGCCATGGCGGTGCCGTGCCGGGCCCAGGGGCGGTCGCCGCGGCCCGCGCCGAAGCCGACCATGTCCGTGCCGTCGAGGACGTTGCCCACGAGGTCCGGGTGCTCGGCGTCGATGCCGGTGTCCAGGACGGCGACGGTGATGCCCTCGCCCTTGGTGGTCTGCCAGGCCTGGCTGGTGTGCATGGCGTCGAGGGCCCACTGCTGGGCGCGGATGCCGTCGTCCGCGTACGCGGTGGTGGCCGGGGCCAGCGCCAGGGCTGCGGCCACGGTGGCGACGAGCGCCCGGCGGATGCTCATGACTTCTTCTCCGCGGCCGCGATGGTCTTGCGCAGGCCCCGCTCGACGCGGTCGGCTATGCCCTTCGCCTCGTGGCCGAGGCCGGACTGGGCGGGCGCCGACGTGGTGTTGGTGCCCATGGCCTCGGTGGCGGGCTCGGGGTCCGTGACGACGCGGCCGTCGGCGAACCCGGAGACGGCGTACGCGACGACGGGCGCGTCCGGGAGCACGGACATGGTCCAGGAGGCCCGTTGGGTGTCGCCGAAGCCGTCGGCCGCGGTGCCCTTGGCGGCGTATGGCCGGGGCATGAGGTCGGGGCGCCGGTCGAGCCCCTCCTCCGTGAAACGGTTCCGCAGCGTCTGCATGCCGTCGGCGTCGGCCTTGGTGAACAGCAGGCCCACGGTGGTGACGTGGCTGCGGGTGGCGTCCGTGTACGTGGCGCGCAGCAGCCGCAGACAGCCGACCGGGGCGAGCGCCTTCCTCAGCAGCGGGTCGAAGGCGTCCGCGCAGTTGCTGTCGGGTGCGACGGCGATCCGGGTCCAGGCGCGGTCGGCGCCGCCCGGGCCCGCGCCCTCGCCCTCCAGCGCGGGCGGGAAGAGCCGGTCGACGGGGACGCTGTGCCAGAGTCCGCCGGTGACGGTGTACGCGCTGCGGGTGGCGCCGCCCGCGGCGGACTCCCCGGTCAGCCAACTCCCGGTCACCGCGCCGCCGATGAGGCCGAGCCCGAGGACGACACAGGCCACGGCGGCGGCCGCGCGCGGGCGCGCCCAGGCGCCGACGGGGCGCGGTCGGGCGGTGCTGTCGTCGTACAGCCCGGGCCGCGCGAAGAACACGAAGGGCCGCCCGGCGCCGGGCCCCGGCGCCGGATCGACGGCTCCGGCCGCGCGGCGGGCGGCAGTTGTCCCGGTCGGCGCGGTACGGGGCGCAGCGGCCGCGAGCGGAGACCGGCCCTCGCACGCCCCCGAGTCGTCGGCCACCGGAGGCGGGGTGTCGGGCAGGCGGGCGGAGGCCGGGGGCGGCGGGGCCGTGGCGCGGGCCTGTTCGAAGGGGGCCAGCAGGTCCTGGATGCGGGCCGCCTGAGCGGGGTCCTCGTCGTCGTCGAGGGCGGCGGGGCGCGGGCTGTCGAGCACCCAGTCCCGGTCGACCGGCGGCCTGACGTCGGGGAAGCGGGCGGACGGCACGGGCGGCGGCTCGGCGGCCTCGTCGGACGGGTCCGCGGCGGCCTTGCCTGCAAAGGTCTGGTCCGCGGCGGCCTTGTCCGCAAAAGCCTGGTCCGGGGCGGGCTGTTCCGCGCGGGGCCGGTCCGTGGGGGCCGGTGGGGATATGGGACGAGGAGGAGGCGTGGTGGGGCGTGGGGGGATGGGGCTGCGAGGCGCCTCCGTGCTCATGCTCCCCCGTTTCCTCGCGCTCCGGCCGGCCGGAGCGCGAGCCGGCGAGGTTCTGTGCACACCGCTCGGTCGGGCTCCGTGCGCGTCACTCTACGGGCTGACGTCGGACCTACGGGAACCCAGTCCGCGCCCCCGGGCGATCTGCCCGGATCATCCCCCTACCCTCCGGTAATCGTGTCTGGCAGGCTTCGGCCATGACAGCCCACCCGACTCCCGGCCACCGCCCTTCACCGAGGCGTCACGCGTCGCGGAGCGCAGCAGACCGGGCCCGTTACGACCGGGCCACCGCGCACCTCGACGCCCCCGTCGCGATCGTCGATCTGGACGCCTTCGACGCGAACGCGGACGATCTCGTGCGCCGGGCCGCCGGCAAGCCGATCCGGGTCGCGAGCAAGTCCGTGCGCTGTCGGGCCCTGCTCGAACGGGTGCTGGCCCGTGACGGCTTCGCGGGGATCATGTCGTTCACGCTCGCCGAGTCGCTGTGGCTCGCCCGGTCCGGCTTCGACGACGTGCTGCTCGCCTATCCCTCGGCGGACCGCGCCTCGTTCGCGCGACTGGCCGCCGATCCGAAGCTCGCGGCCGCGGTGACCGTGATGGTCGACGACCCGGCGCAGCTGCGGCTGATCGACGAGGCCAGGGACGGCGGGACCGAAGAGGTGCGGGTCTGCCTGGAGTTGGACACGTCGTTCAAAGTGCTGGGCCGTCGCGTGCGCGTGGGCGCGCTCCGTTCGCCGCTGCACTCCCCCGTCCAGGTCGCCGCGCTGGCCCGCGCCGTCGTCCGGCGGCCCGGCTTCCGGCTCGTGGGCGTGATGGCGTACGAGGGTCATGTCGCGGGCGTGGGCGACGCGGTCGAGGGGCATCCGGCGCGCTCGCGGGCCATCCGGATGATGCAGGCCGCGGCCCGCAAGGAGCTGGCGGCGCGCCGGGGTCAGACGGTCGCGGCGGTGCGGGCGGTCGCGCCGGACCTGGAGTTCGTGAACGGCGGCGGGACCGGCAGCGTGCAGCACACCGCGGCCGAGCGTGCGGTCACCGAGATCGCCGCGGGGTCGGGGCTGTTCGTGCCGCGGCTCTTCGACAACTACACGTCGTTCAGCGGGAGTCCGGCCGCGCTGTTCGCGCAGCCCGTGGTGCGGCGGCCCGGAGTGGGGACGGTGACGGTGCTCGGCGGCGGGTATCCGGCGTCGGGTGTCGCGGGCGCCGACCGCTCGCCGGAGCCGTACCTTCCCGAGGGTCTTCGGTACGACCCGCAGGAAGGCGCGGGCGAGGTGCAGACGCCGCTGCACGGCCCTCCGGCGGACGATCTGCTGATCGGCGACAAGGTGTGGTTCCGGCACGCCAAGGCGGGCGAGCTGTGCGAGCGGTTCGAGACGCTGCAGCTGGTCAAGGGCGACAAGGTGACGGGGAGCGTCCCGACGTACCGGGGCGAGGGCAAGACCTTCCTCTGATCCTGGAAGCGTCTCCCCTGTCGCTTAATCCTGGGACCGTCTCCCCTGTCGCTCAGGGGGTCGCGCCTACGTCGTCGCCGACGCCGCCGCCCGTCCCGCTGTCGTCGACCGAGCGGATGCCGTCGGTGATCTCGTCCATGACGGCGACTTTCGGGTCGCCGTCCCCCGCGCCGACGGCGAAGCGGACGATGACCATCGACTCCGATCCGACGCTCGACTTGAACGCCAGCGACTGGACGTATCCGCCGGCGCCCTTGGCCGTGTGCACGCGCCAGCGCACGTAGTAGCCGGTGCGGCCCGCGACCGCCACCTGCCCTTCTCCTAGCTTCTCGTGGCCGGTGATGCCGCCGTAGGGCTCGTTGTCCAGCTTGTCGTGGTCGTAGGCCTCGTCCGCCGCGTCCTTGATGTCGCCCCGGGCGAGCGCCTTGGGGTCCGTCTCGTCCGTGCCGGTCACGGTGCTGGACGTGACGGTGCCCGCGCGGCAGAGCCCGGAGTCGCCCGGGCAGTCGATGATGTCCGGGGTCTGGACGGTCGCGCCGCCGCCCAGCGAGTCGTTGTTCTTCTCCCAGCCGTCGGGGACGGGGAGCGTGATGCCGTTGAGGTCGTCGACGAGGGTGTCCGGGTCGGGGTCGGAGGACGGGGACGCCGACTCCGACTCCGTCCCGGTGGGCGCCGGGCTGCTGTCGGCCGGCGCGCTCGGCGCCGCCACGCCGCTCGTCGGGTCGCCGTCGTCCTTGGTCAGGACGACGGCGCCGGTGACGATCGCGCCGACGAGGACGACCCCGGCGGCGGCCAGTGCGACGGCCTTGCCCCGGCCGCCGCCCGGGGCGGCCGGGGCCATCACGGCGGTGGTGTCGCCGGCCGGGCCGAAGCCCTGCCGGTCCTGCGGCACTTGGGCGTACTCGGGGGTCCGCCGGTGCTCGGTCCAGGCGGTCCCGTCCCACCAGCGTTCGACTGCCGGTGCCGACGGGTCCGGGTACCAGCCGGGAGGGGTCGTCATGCTCATCCCGGCACTCTAGGACGTGCCGCGAAGATCAGTACACCGAGTCCCGCTGGTCGGCGACGACGGAGCCGTCCGCGCGCCGGACGGGACCCTTGTCCCCGTTGTGCTCGTTGTACGCGCTCGTCGAGCAGGGGTAGCGGCCGGGCATCTGCTTCAGCGGCTCGATGAACATGGGGTTCACGATCCAGCGGCCGTCCGCGTCGTCGTACGCGCGGCACATGACCTCGTTCTTGTTGCGGTTGAGCACGAGGTGCGCGCCGGTCGCGTCGCCGACGAAGGTCACGTCGGTGTCGGCGTCACCGCCGCCGAGCGCGATGCGGTGGGCCCGGTCCTGCTTGTCCCAGGCCTTCTTGCCCTTGAGACGGAAGATCTCCTGGTTGATCCAGCAGCGCTTCCCGTCGATGTACGGGATGGCCTCGCCCTTGTTCACGGGGACGCCGCCGCAGCCCTGGTTCCAGGTGGTGATGCGGCCCGCGCGGTCCAGGACGGAGCGGATGGCGACGGTGTGCTCGCGGTCGATGCCCACGCTCTTCGACCAGACCTCGGTGACCGGCTCCGAGCCCGCCGAGACGATGTAGACGTCGAACCCGGCCTTCTTGAGGGTGCGGATCAGGTCGCGCTGCTGGTCGTAGTAGCGGACGTACCCGGGGATCTCGTGGGTGCCGACGGTCTGGGTGGCGCCGACGGGGGCGGCGAGCGCCTCCTTGCGGGCCTTCGCCGCGTACGACTCCAGCTCGGGGACGGTGTGCCCGGCGAAGATCTGCGGCACCCAGGCGTACTGCGGGACGGTGTGGCGGTGGTCCCACTTCCCGGCGAAGGCGGCCGCGCCGCTCATCGTCCTCCCGTCCTCGCGGACCTCGAAGATCTCGTCCGCACAGGCCTTGTTCGTGGAGGTCCGCAGCGGCTTGCCGACCGGGACCTTCGTGCCGCAGGCCTTGGTGAGCGCGCGGTGGGCTTCGTCGGTCATCCACTTGCTGGTGGACTTCCAGCTCTTGGGACGCAGGATCTTGTCGTGGCGCAGGGCCCAGGCGATGGTCGCGTCGGTGACGTCGTTCTTGGTGACGGTGTTGTCCCAGTCGAAGGCGGCGACCGGCCGCTTCTGGCCGTGTCCGAGGTGCGGGTGGGAGCAGCTGCCGCGCTCGTCGATCACCCGCTGCAGGTGGGCTCGGTTGTCGCCGTACCAGGTCAGCTTCTTCGACAGCTGGGGGCAGTCGCCGGTGGCCGTACGGGGGTTCGCGGGCGTGGCGGCGGCCGCGGGGAGAGCTGCCGGCACGGCCGCCAGGGTGGCGGCCGCTGCCAGGGTCAGCGCCAAAATGTTTCTGTTACGCATGCGAGTGGACCGTACATCAGTCCTACGGCGCTGACGACGGCGCCGACTCCCCGTACACCGTGTCCCTCTGATCGGGGATCACGGAGCCGTCCGTACGGCGCACCGGGGCCGGCGTGCCGTCCCCGCGCGTGTAGCCCGTGGTGGCGCAGGGGTAGGGGTCGGCCTTCTTGCCCTTGGGCTCGATGAACATGGGGTTGACCAGCCAGCGGCCGTCGCCGTTCTCGTAGGCGCGGCACATCAGTTCGTTCTTGTTGCGGTTCAGGACGAGTCGCAGGCCGGTGGCGTCGCGCAGGAAGGAGACGTCCGTGTCGGAGTCGCCGGCCGCGAACACCTGGCGCCTGTCGGCCGGTTGGACTTTCTGGGCGGCCGCGCCGTGCACGCCGAGGATCTCCTTGTTGATCCAGCAGCGCTTGCCGTCGATGTACGTGATCATCGAGTCGTCGCCGTCCCTGACGGTGCCGCAGCCCTTGAGGTGGGCGGTCTGCCTGCCGTGTGCGGTGATGTTGCGGATGCCGAGGGTGTGCCGGGCGTCGATGCCCACGGCGTCGGCCCACACCTCGGCGACGGGCTCGGGCGAGGCGGAGACGATGTGGACGTCGAAGCCGGCCTTCTTCAGGGTGCGGATCAGGTCGCGCTGCTGGTCGTAGTAGCGGACCCAGCCGGTGACCCGCTCCGTGCCGACGCGCTGTTCGGCGCCGACGGGTGCGGCGAGGTTCTCCCTGCGGGCGGCGGCCGCGAACCGCTTGACCTGGCGGGTGGTCCAGCCTCGGGTGAGCTGGGCGAGCCAGGCGTACTGCGGTTCCATGCGGCGGCGGTCGAAGCCGTCGAAGGCGTGCTTGCCCGCGGTGGTGGTGGCCTCGCTGTAGACGGAGAGGATCTCGTCGGCGCAGGCGGTGTTCCGGTGCGTGGGCAGGGTGGTGCCGGTGGCGGGGCAGGCCTTCGCCAGGGCCTTGGCCGCCGGGTCCGTCAGATAGCGGCTCGTGGTGTGCCAGTCGCCGCGCTCGGGCGTGCGGATTTTGCCGTTGCGCAGCAGCCAGAACATGGTGGCGTCGCCGATGTCGTTCTTGATGACGGTGTTGTCCCAGTCGAAGGTCGCGACCGGCCTGGCACCGCCCTTGTGCCGCTGGGGGCCGCAGTGACCGTACGTGTCGATCATGCGCTGGAGCCGCGCCTTGTTCTCGCCGTACCAGCCCTTCGAGACGGTGAGGTCCGGGCAGGCCTCGGGCCGCCCGCGGGCCGGGTGGGACGCGGGCTGGGTGGCTTCCGCGGTGGCCTGGACGGTGGCGAGACCGGCCCCGGCGACGGCGAGCACGGCTGCGGCCGCGACGGCGCGGCGCTTGAAGTTCACGAACACACTCCAGTTCTTACGCAGGTCAGCCGGGCGTCGCGCGACGCCCGGCTGACGGGTGGGTGGCTGCTGGGTGAACTACGAGGAGGCCCGGCCTAGAGTGGGGTGACGTACGCCCCGGAGATCCCGCCGTCGACGAGGAAGTCGGTGGCGTTGACGAAGGAGGAGTCGTCGCTGGCGAGGAACGCCACGGCGGCGGCGAGCTCCTCGGCCTCGGCGAAGCGGCCCACCGGGATGTGCACGAGGCGGCGCGCGGCCCGCTCGGGGTCCTTGGCGAACAGCTCCTGGAGGAGGGGGGTGTTGACCGGGCCGGGGCAGAGCGCGTTGACGCGGATTCCCTCGCGGGCGAACTGCACGCCGAGCTCGCGGGACATGGCGAGGACGCCGCCCTTGGACGCGGTGTACGAGATCTGTGACGTGGCCGCGCCCATCTTCGCCACGAACGAGGCGGTGTTGATGATCGAGCCCTTGCCCTGCCGCCGCATGTAGGGGATGGCCGCCTTGCAGCACAGGTACACGGAGGTGAGGTTGACCTCCTGGACGCGCTTCCAGGCTTCGAGGCCGGTGTCCAGGATGGAGTCGTCGTCGGGCGGCGAGATGCCCGCGTTGTTGAAGGCGACGTCGACGGAGCCGTAGGTGTCGTACGCGGTCTTGAAGAGCGCCTCGACCTGCTCGGCGTCGGTGACGTCGACCTTGACGAAGGTCCCGCCGACCGCGTCGGCCGCGGCCTTGCCCGCACTCTCGTCGATGTCTCCGCAGACGACGTGGGCGCCCTCGGAGGCGAGTCGGCGCGCCGTGGCGAGGCCGATGCCGCTGCCTGCGCCGGTGATGACGGCGGTGCGGCCGACGAGGCGGCGGCAGATGTTCTCGGACGTGTCCGGCATGGGTCAGGCCTCCGTGCTGATGAAGACGTTCTTGGTTTCCGTGAATGCGGCGAGCGCGTCCGGGCCGAGTTCGCGGCCGAGTCCGGACTGCTTGTAGCCCCCGAAGGGGGTCCAATAGCGCACGCTGGAATGCGAGTTGACGGACAGGTTGCCCGCGGCCACCGCCCCGGAGACGCGCAGGGCGCGCCCCACGTCCCGCGTCCAGATGGACCCGGAGAGGCCGTACTCGGTCGCGTTGGCGAGGCGGATCGCGTCGGCCTCGTCGTCGAAGGGCAGGACGACGGCGACCGGCCCGAAGACCTCCTCGCTCGCCACCGGCGACGTCGGGGCGGCATCGGTGAGGAGTGTCGGCGGGAACCAGAAGCCGGGGCCCTCGGGGGCGGTGCCGTGGATTCCGGCCCCTGCCGGTACGTACGAACGCACCCGCTCCAGCTGGGACCGGGAGATCAGCGGGCCCATCTGGGTCTTCTCGTCGGACGGGTCGCCGACGACGACGGACTCGATCGCGGGCCGGACGATCTCCAGGAAGCGGTCGTAGACGGAGCGCTGCACCAGGATGCGGGTGCGGGCGCAGCAGTCCTGGCCGGAGTTGTCGAGGTAGGACATGGGGGTGGCGAGGGCGGCGGCCTCCACGTCGGCGTCCGCGAAGACGATGTTCGGGCTCTTGCCGCCCAGTTCGAGGGTCACGCGCTTCACGCGGTCGGCGCATTTGGCCATGATCTGTTTGCCGACGCGGGTGGAGCCGGTGAACACGATCTTGGCGACGCCCGGATGTTCGACGAGCCTGTCGCCCGCGACGTCGCCCCTGCCCGGAAGCACCTGGAAGAGGCCCTCGGGAAGGCCTGCCTCCAGGGCGAGTTCGGCGAGGCGGAGCGCGGTGAGCGGGGTCGCCTCGGCGGGCTTGAGGATCACCGCGTTGCCGGCCGCGAGGGCGGGGGCGGTGCCCCAGGCGGCGATCGGCATCGGGAAGTTCCAGGGGGCGATGACGCCGACGACACCGAGGGGTTCGAGGATCGTGACGTTCAGGCCGCCGGGCACCGGGATCTGCCGGCCGCTGAGCCGCTCCACTCCCCCGGCGGCGAAGTCGAGGAGGTCGCGGACGTTGCCGGCCTCCCAGCGCGCGTTGCCGATGACGTGCCCGGCTTCGCGCACCTCCAACCGGGCGAGTTCCTCCAGGTGTTCGTCGACGACCGCCGCGAAGCGGCGCAGCAGGCGGGCGCGGTCGGCGGGGGCGGCCGCGGCCCATTTGGCCTGTACGGCGGCCGCACGTACGACGGCGGCGTCCACGTCCTGCGCGGTGGCGGCGGCGACGGTCGCGATGACCTCTTCGGTCGCCGGATTCAGTACGTCGAGGTTCTGTGCGTCGAGGTTCTGTGCGTCGGGCAAGGGTGCCTCACATGCGTTCGAAGGAGCGGCGGAGCTCCCAGTCGGTCACCGCGGAGTCGAAGGCGTCCAGTTCGACCCGCGCCATGTTGCGGTAGTGGGCGACCACCTCGTCGCCGAAGGCGGCCTTGGCGATGGGGCTGTTCTCCCAGAGCTCGGCGGCCTCCCGCAGCGTGGTGGGGACGTGCGCGTAGTCGCCGCTGTAGGCGTTGCCGGTGCACTCGTCGGGGAGTTCGAGCTTCTGCTCCATCCCGTAGAGCCCGGCGGCGACGAGTCCCGCGACGGCGAGGTGCGGGTTGACGTCGCCCCCGGGGAGCCGGTTCTCGAAGCGGAGCGAGCGGCCGTGGCCGACGACGCGGAGTGCGCAGGTGCGGTTGTCGTAGCCCCAGGCGGCGGCGGTCGGCGCGAAGGAGCCGGGCCGGAACCGCTTGTAGGAGTTGATATTGGGCGCGTACAGCAGGGAGAAGTCGCGCAGCGCCGCGAGCTGGCCGGCCAGGAAGTGCCGCATGACGGGTGACATGCCGCCCGGGTCGGCCGCGGAGCCCGCCATGACGTTGGTGCCGTCGGCGTCCTGGAGCGAGAGGTGGATGTGGCAGGAGTTGCCCTCGCGCTCGTTGAACTTGGCCATGAAGGTGAGCGAGACGCCTTCCTGGGACGCGATCTCCTTGGCGCCGGTCTTGTAGATGGCGTGCTGGTCGCAGGTGACCAGGGCCTCGTCGTACTTGAACACGATCTCGTGCTGGCCCGGGTTGCACTCGCCCTTGGCCGACTCGACGACGAGTCCGGCGGCCGCCATGTCGTTGCGGATACGGCGCAGCAGCGGCTCGACGCGGCCGGTGCCGAGGACCGAGTAGTCGATGTTGTACTGGTTGGCCGGGGTGAGGTCCTTGTACCCGGCGTCCCAGGCCTGCTCGTAGGTGTCCTTGAAGACGATGAATTCGAGCTCCGTGCCGACGTGCGCGGTGAAGCCGAGCTCGGCGAGGCGGTCCAGCTGGCGGCGCAGTATCTGGCGGGGGGCCGCGACCACCGGCGAGGAGTCGTTCCAGGCGAGGTCCGCGATGAGCATCGCGGTGCCCTCGTTCCAGGGGACCCGGCGCAGGGTGGAGAGGTCGGGGTGCATGGCGAAGTCACCGTAGCCGCGGTCCCAGGAGGACATCGCGTAGCCGTCCACGGTGTTCATCTCCGTGTCGACGGCGAGGAGGTAGTTGCAGCCCTCCGTGCCGTGTTCCAGGACCTCGTCGAGGAAGAAGCGGGCGGCGAACCGCTTGCCCTGGAGCCGCCCCTGCATGTCGGGAAAGGCCAGGACGACAGTGTCGATCTCGCCGCTCGCCACGAGGGCGGTGAGCTCCTCGACGGCGAGCGGGGGTGTGCGGTCTGCCACGGGAAAAGCCTCCTTGGGTCAGCCGGGAGCCATAAGGTATTGCGGAGAACCTTTGCTTGGGAAGGGGGTACGGGCATGTCGCACACGGAAGAGGGCACCACCGGGGGTGTCCCGTCCGAAACGGAGGACGACCGGCTGACGCCGGTCCTGCGTCCTGTGCGGGCGGGCAACGGCTTCGAGGAGGCCCTGGAGCAGATCCTCCAGGTGGTCCGCCTCGGCCTGGTGCCCGGCGGCGAACGCCTGCCGTCGGAGCGGGAGTTGGCCGACCGCCTCGGCATCAGCCGGGTCACGCTGCGCGAGGTCCTGAAGGTGCTGCAGGACCAGGGTCTGGTCGAGTCGCGGCGCGGGCGGTACGGCGGTACCTTCGTGCGCCCGCGCCCCGAGGCGCCCGGCGAGGACGAGCTGCGCCGCCGCATCAAGGACGTCGACGTCGAGGACGCGCTGCGCTTCCGCGAGGTCCTCGAGGTCGGCGCGGCCGGGCTCTGCGCGGCCCACGGCCTGACCGGCGAGCAGGCGGACCGGCTGCGCTCGGCGCTCGACCGGACCCACGACGCGCCCCTCGCGGAGTACCGCAGACTGGACACGCTCCTTCACCTCACGCTCGCCGAGCTGTGCGGGTCGCCGTCGCTCACCGCGCAGTACGCGGCGGTCCGCGCGACCGTCAACGACCTCCTCGACTGCATCCCGCTCCTGGTGCGGAACCTGGAGCACTCGCAGCGCCAGCACACCGCGCTCGTCGAGGCGGTGCTCGACGGGGACGCGGACGGCGCGCGGGAGATGATGCGCGAGCACTGCGCGGGAACGGCGGCCCTGCTGCGGGGCTTTCTGACGTGAGGCCGCGGGCCTCGCCGGGTAGGAAGCGGGCCTCGCCGGGTAAGAACTCGGGGCTTCGCCGCGTGAGGCGCTGTTAACCGCCGGGTAACGCAGGGGGCTTGATTTCTCCCACCCGGCACGGCAAAGGTATGGATCCGTTCCATTGCGTGTCCTGCAGCAGTCGAGCAGATCCATGTGCCGCCACATAGGAGCCGTGCCATGACCGTGGAGTCCACCAAGCCGAGCCCCGCCGAACCGGCGGACGACTATCTGGAGCGCAGAACGCTCCGCAGGGGCAGCGCGGGCTGGCTGCTGCTCACCGGGCTCGGCGTCGCCTATGTCGTCTCCGGCGACTACTCCGGCTGGAACTTCGGTCTCGCGGAGGGCGGCTTCGGCGGCCTCGCCATCGCCATGGCGCTGATGGGCGTGATGTACGCGTGCATGGTCTTCTCGCTGGCCGAGCTCTCCTCCGTACTGCCCACCGCGGGCGGCGGCTACGGCTTCGCGCGCCGGGCGCTCGGGCCCTGGGGCGGCTTCCTGACCGGCACGGCGATCCTCATCGAGTACATCCTCGCGCCCGCCGCGATCTCCATCTTCATCGGCGACTACGTGGAATCGCTCGGCCTGTTCGGCCTCACCTCGGGCTGGCCGGTCTACCTGGCCTGCTTCGTCGTCTTCATCGGCATCCACCTCTGGGGCGTCGGCGAGGCGCTGCGCTTCAGCTTCGTGGTGACCGGCATCGCGGTGGCGGCCCTGCTGGTCTTCGCGGTCGGCGCGTTCACGGACTTCGACGCGTCGAAGCTGAACGACATCCCGGTGGACACCGGCGCCTTCGGCGCCAACTCCTGGCTGCCGATGGGCGTGTTGGGCATCTGGGCCGCGTTCCCCTTCGGCATGTGGTTCTTCCTCGGCGTCGAGGGCGTGCCGCTGGCCGCCGAGGAGACCAAGGACCCGGCGCGCACGCTGCCCCGCGCCATCCGCTGGTCGATGGCCATCCTCGCCGCCCTCGCGCTCCTCACCTTCTTCGCGTCGGCCGGCGCGCGCGGCGCGAACGCGCTCCAGGATGCGGGCAACCCCCTGGTCGAGGCCCTCCAGCCGGACGGCGAGGCGACGGGGCTCAGCCGCGTCATCAACTACGCGGGCCTCGCGGGCCTGGTGGCCTCCTTCTTCTCGCTCATCTACGCGGGCTCGCGCCAGCTCTTCGCGCTCTCCCGGGCCGGTTACCTCCCCCGCTTCCTCTCGCTCACCAGCAGCCGCAAGGCCCCCTACCTGGGCCTTCTCGTCCCCGGCGCGATCGGCTTCGGCCTGGCCGCGGCGACCGGCGACGGTGCCCGCATGCTGAACGTCGCGGTCTTCGGCGCGACCATCTCGTACGCCCTGATGTCGCTCTCACACATCGTCCTTCGCCGCCGCGAGCCGAACCTGGAGCGGCCCTACCGCACGCCCGGCGGCATCCTCACCTCGTCCGTGGCGCTGGTCCTCGCTTGCGCCGCGCTGGTCGCGACGTTCCTGGTGGACGTGACGGCGGCGCTGATCGCGCTCGCGGTGTACGTGGTCGCCATCGGCTACTTCGGCCTGTACAGCCGGAGGCATCTGGTGGCGCGCGCGCCGGAGGAGGAGTTCGCGGCGCTGGCGGCCGCCGAGGCAGAGTTGGAACGCGAGTGAACACCATGGCGAGGGAGAACGCGGTGAGCGGCAGGCCACTGATCGGCGTCAGCACCTATCTGGAGTCCCGTACGAGCTGGGGCGTGTGGGAGCTGCCCGCGGCGCTCCTGCCCGCGGGCTATCCCCGGCTCGTCCAGGCGGCGGGCGGCCTCGTCTCGATGCTGCCGCCGGACGATCCCGGGTACGCGCGCTCCGTCGTCGACCGGCTCGACGGCGTGGTCGTCGCGGGCGGCCCCGACGTCGAGCCCGCGCGGTACGGCGCGGAGCCGGAGGAGCACACCGGGCCGCCCGCGCGTGAGCGGGACGCCTGGGAACTCGCCCTGATCGAGGCCGCGTTGGCATCCGGCACGCCGCTGCTCGGCATCTGCCGCGGCATGCAGCTGATGAACGTGGCGCTCGGCGGGACGCTGGTCCAGCACATGGAGGGACACCGGGAGCAGGTGGGCGTGTTCGGCACGCACGCGGTGAAGCCGGTTCCCGGGACGCTCTACGAGTCGATCGTGCCGGACGCGAGCACGGACGTGCCGGCCTACCACCACCAGGCGGTGGACCGCCTCGGCCGGGACCTGGTGCCCTCGGCCTACGCGGCGGACGGCACCGTCGAGGCCGTCGAACTGCCCGGCCCCGCCTGGGCGCTCGGCGTGCAGTGGCATCCCGAGATGGGCGAGGACACGCGGGTCATGGCAGCGCTGGTCCGCGCCGCGTCACGAGCCGCGTCCTGAGCCACGCCACGGCGGCCGCACCCTGCGCCGCCTGAAAGGCGCGCAGGGTCGGCAGCCCGGCCGGTGCGGGCTGCAGCGACTGCCGCACGAAGTACCCGGCGAGACCGGCCAGCGTCGCGGTCACGCCCCGCGGGTCGGCCTCCGCGCCCACCCGCTGGGTGGTGAATACCTCCTCCGGGTCGGGGCCGCCTTGGGCTCGCACGCACGGGAGCATGAGGAGCAGGTCGAACCAGGGTGCGGCGCGCAGGGCGTGCGGCCAGTCGACGAAGACGACCCGGTCGCCGTCGGGCGTGAGCAGCATGTTGTCGGCGCGCAGGTCTCCGTGGGCGAGGGTGTCGCCCGATGCGAACTCGCTCCATGGCGCGGCGAGTTCGGCGAGCGCGGGCAGGTTGCGGCGGATCCACGGATCGAGCCGCTCGTCCGCCCCCGCGCCCTGCTCGATCAGCCGCTCCCACCCCCGGAAGATGCCCGCGACCGCCTCGGCAGCGGTGGGGGCGGCCACCGGCGCGGGCGTGAGATCCCGCGAGAGGGCGTCCACCGCTTGCAGCACTCGCGCGAACTCATCGCCGCGCCACGGCACTTGCGGCTGACGCCCCTGGATGTCCTCGAAGGCGAGGGCCACCCAGGCCCCGTCGTCGTAGCAGGCCAGGAACCGGGGCACGGGCACGGCGGCGGGCAGGGCGGCGGAGTTGCGGGCCTCGGCGCGGTGCAGGCGGGGGCTGCCCGGGTTGGCCTCGGCGCTGACGGCCTTGACGAACGCCCGACGGCCGTCGGCGAGGCGCACCCGGGCGGCCACACCGGGCGAGAACCCCCCGCGCTGCGTCACCGCCTCGGCCACGGCCGCGCCGAGCTCACCCTCCAGACCTGCGCGGACGTGCGCGGGAAGCTCCCACCACGAGGTGCGGACGCCGGTCGCCGGGGGCGCGGTCACGTTCATGCGCCCATGGTGGGCGCGGGCCCGTGGGCGACGCCAGACATTTTTCTTCGCCCGGATATCGGCCGCGCCTCGGCCGACGATGCGCTACTCCCCCTCACCCGCCGTCCGCGCCACCAGCCGCTCGTACCGCTGCCGGGCCGCCTGCGGCGTGCCGAGGCCGAGGCCGAAGGCGATCTCCGGCCAGGTCATGCCGCGCCCCCGCGCCATCTGGAGGAGGCCGGTCTCCAGCTCGTCCATCTCCCCGCGGGCCATCGGCAGCAGGGTGAGCGCCGCGGTGATGTCGGCCTGGTCCACCTCGGGTTCCCCCTCGACGGCCTTGGCGGCTCCGCTGAGCAGGAACGCGACCAGCCTGACGGCCTCGTGCGGACCGAGGACGGTGGGGTGGACCTGCCTGCGGCGCTGCTCGTCGTCGGCGGCGTGCCGCTCGGCGACGCGCATCAGCGAGGCGTAGACCCGGTGGGACCGCGCCTCGTCGGGGTGGGGCGGGGTGAAGGGGTCCGCGGCCGGGACGGCAGCGCGACGGGGGGTTGATGCGGGAGTCGGTGCGGGAGTCGATGCCATGCGCCCAGCGTGGGGCACCGCACCGATCACTGTCAACACTTCGTTGTGAACACTTTGTTTGCCTGCCGCCCGGCAGCTACGTGCGCCGCGTCAGCGCCAGCAGATCCCGGCCCGGCCCCGCCGGACGATGCCCCGTCGGCCAGACCGCCCGCAGCTCCCTGCGCAGCCGTACGTCCGCCAGCGGGATCTCCACAAGGCGCCGGGCCGCCAGTTCCTCGCCCACCGCGAGCTCGCTGAGGACCGAGGGCCCCGCCCCGCTGACCGCCGACGCCTTCACCGCCGTCGTGGACGACAGCTCGATCAGCGGCCGGGCGAGCCCGCCGAGCGCCGCTTCGAGGACCTGCCGGGTGCCCGAACCCTCCTCGCGCAGGATCAGCGGCGTCGCCGCCAGCTCGGTGGCCGCGAGCGGCTTCCTGCGCCGCGCCCACGGGTGCCCGGGCGCCGCCACGACGACGAGGCGGTCGTACGCGACGACCACCTCGTCGAGCCCGCCCGGCACGGTGAGCCCCTCGACGAAGCCGAGGTCCGCCTCCCCGGCCAGCAACCGGGCGGCGACGGCGGCGGAGTTACCGGCAAGGAGCGACACCGCCGTGTCCGGCCGCTGGGTCCGCAGGGCGATCAGCCAGCCCGGCAGCAGATACTCGGCGATCGTCATGCTCGCCGCGACCCGCAGCCGCGAGTCCCGCCGGTCGCGCAGCGCCTGCGCCCCCGCGTCGAAGGCCTCGGCCGCCTCCACGATCCGGCCCGCCCAGTCGGTGACCAGGGCGCCCGCGTCCGTGAGGCGCGAGCCGCGCGGCGACCGGTCGACGAGTGCGACGCCGAGCTGTCGCTCCATGGCGCGCACCCGGCTGCTCGCCGCGGGCTGCGTGATGCCCAGCTCCCGGGCGGCCCGCCCGAGACTGCCGAGCCGGGCCACCGCGAGCAGCAGCTGCAGCGCGCCGAGGTCGGGCACCCGGTGAGCGAGCGAGGCCTCAGTGACGCTGGGGTAAGCGGACGACCCGGACGGCCCGGAAGATCCGGGGGACACAGAAGACGCAGCAGAAGCAGAGGACGAACTCATAAAGTCAGCTTATGCCCCCATAGAAGCGTGCTCCCTGGTGACGGACCCCCTCCCTGTACGACCGTGGACCCATGGTCACCACCGCTCAGCCCACCGCCTCCACGGGCGCCCCCCGCGCGGCCGCCGGCACCCGCCTCGGCGCGGTCCGCCACCTCGGCCCGAACTGGTACGCCTGCGTCATGGGCACCGCCATCGTCGCCAACGCCGGCGCGACCCTGCCGTACGGATTCCCGGGACTGCGCACGGGCTGCACCGTCGTGTGGGCGCTGTCCTTCGTACTGCTCGCCGTCCTGCTCACCGCCCGCGCCGCGCACTGGATCCACCACCGCGACCAGGCCCGCGCGCACCTCCTGGACCCGACGATGGCGCCGTTCTACGGATGTCTGTCGATGGCGCTGCTCGCGGTCGGCGGCGGCACCCTCATCGTCGGCGGGGACTGGATCGGCACGGGCGCCGCCGTCGCGCTCGACGCCGTGCTGTTCGCCGTCGGCACGGCCATCGGGCTCGTGGCCGCCGTGGCCATCCCCTACCTGATGGTGGTCCGCCACCGCATCGCCGCCGACCAGGCCTCGCCCGTGTGGCTGCTGCCCGTGGTGGCCCCCATGGTGTCGGCGGCCGTCGGCCCGCTGCTCATCCCCCATCTGCCCCCGGGCCAGGCCCAGCAGACGATGCTGTACGGCTGCTTCGCGATGTTCGGCCTGAGCCTGCTCGCCACCCTGGTGATGCTGCCGGCGATCTTCGCCCGCCTGGTGACCGCGGGCCCCCTGCCTCTGGCGCTCACCCCCACCCTCTTCCTGGTCCTCGGCCCGCTCGGCCAGTCGACGACCGCCACCAACAAGTTCGCCGACTTCGCCCCGGGTGTCGTGCACGCCCCGCTCGAGCGGGGCTTCCTCGTCCTCGCCGTGCTCTTCGGCGTCCCCGTCATGGGCTTCGCCCTGATGTGGCTGGGGCTCGCCGCGGCCATGGTGGTGCGCGCCCGGCGCCGCGGCATGGGCTTCGCGATGACCTGGTGGGCGTTCACCTTCCCCGTCGGCACCTGTGTGACGGGCGCCGAGGGCCTGGGCAAGCACACCGGGCTCGCGGTGTTCGACTGGCTCGCGACCGCCCTCTTCCTCCTCCTCGTGACCGCCTGGACGGTGGCCCTCGCGCACACCCTGCGCGGGATCGTCGACGGAAGGCTCCTCGCGGCCCCGGCCCCGGCACCGGCACCGGCACCGGCACCGGCACCGACGCTGAATACCCCGTAGAGCCCGGCGCCGCACCCTCTACGCTGCGGCCATGACGATCACCTACGAGTGGCGCGGCGACTTCGACGACAGGGCCGTCGACGCCCTGCACGCGGAGGCGTTCAAGCACGCCCCGCTGACCGTCGGATGGCACGCCCAGGTGCACCGGCACAGCCTCGGCTGGGTCTGCGCCCGCTCCGCGGGCCAGTTGGTCGGTTTCGTCAACGTCGCCTGGGACGGCGGGGTGCACGCCTTCGTCCTGGACACGATGGTCGCCCGGGACCTGCGCGGAGCCGGGGTCGGCGCCGGGCTCGTGGCCGCCGCGGTCCGCGGGGCCCGCGCGGCGGCCTGCGAGTGGCTGCACGTCGACTTCGACGAGCACCTGCGCCCCTTCTACTTCGACGCCTGCGGCTTCCGGCCGACGGACGCCGGGCTCGTCGCCCTGCGCTGAGAGCCTGTGTCATATCCCCGGCCGGGCGGGCGTCCGGGGATATGACACAGGCTCTGAGCTACGGCCGCGGCCGGGCCCCGCGCAGCGCCGCGCCGAGCACGGCCGGGGCCTCGGCGAGCGACGGGCCGTACCAGGTGAGGTGGCGGCCGCTGACCAGAGCGGCCGGCAGGTGCGCGGGGAACGCCTCGGGGCCGTCGTCGCGCGTGAAGCGGTACGGCTCGTCCGGCAGCACCACCAGGTCGAGCTCCGCCGCGCACAGCTCCTCGACCGGCACCCGCGGATACCGCTCGGCGTGCGCCGCGTACACGTTGTCGACCCCCAGGCGGGCGAGGAGGTCGCCCGCGAACGTGGAGCGGCCGAGGACCATCCAGGGCCGCCGCCAGACCGGGACCGCCGCCCGCAGCCGGTCCTTCGGCGCGGGCAGCTCCCGCCACGCCGCCTCGGCCCGGGTCAGCCACCCGGGCCGTCCCGCACCGCACGCCGCGAGGACCCGCGTCAGCTCCCGGAAGGCCTGCGGCAGCGTCCGCACCTCGGTCACCAGGACCTCGACGCCGGCCGCGCGCAGCGCCGCAAGATCGGGGGCGCGGTTCTCCTCCTCGTTGGCGATGACCAGGTCGGGGGCGAGGGCGACGATGCGGGGCACGTCGGGGTTCTTCGTGCCGCCCACCCGGGTCACGTCGAGGTCCGCCGGGTGGCTGCACCAGTCGGTCGCCCCGACCAGCGCGCCCGGCACGGTGACGGCGACCGCCTCGGTCAGCGAGGGCACCAGCGAGACGACCCGCAGCGGGCCTCGGGTGAGCGGCACGTCAGCGCCCCCTGTCGTCCACGGCTTCGATGTGGTCCCCCACGGCGACCACCAAAACCCTGGTGTCGGGCACGGTGGCCCGCCAGCGGTGCCGGACCCCGCCCGTGAGGAAGAGGGTGTCGCCGCGTCCGAGGCGGTAGGCCCGGCCCTCCGCCTCCATCTCCACGGCGCCCTCGACGACGTACATCAACTCGTCGTTGCGGTGCTGGAATTCGCGGCCCTCGTCGTGGTCCCCGATGAACTCCAGGGCGTGCAGCTGGTGGTGGCCGCGGGCCAGTTCCCGTACGCGCGCGTCGGGGGTGCAGCCGTTCAGGTCGGTGTCGTCGTCGGCGCGCACCACCTCGACGGTGCGGGCCGGGTCGGCGGCGGCGAGGAGCTCCACGTCGGTGGTGCACAGGGCGTCGGCGACGCGCTGCAGGGAGCGCATGCTCGGCCGGGCGCGTTCGTTCTCGATCTGGCTGAGGAACGGCACGGAGAGACCGCTGCGCTCGGCGACGACGGCCAGGGTGAGTTCCAGCTGCCGGCGGCGCCGCCGCACGGCCGAGCCCACCCGGAGGGTCTCCTTGTGCTCGTCCATCGCCTCGGCTCCCTTCAGCGCATCGGCCCGCTCTCCACCCTGAGGGGTTCTCTGCACCCTACGCATGTTCGCCAAACGGTTTTGCCCCGTTGCCCCGACCGCCCGCTACAGCTTGTGCCAGTAGAGCAGTTGTCCGGACTCCCCGGGGGCAGAACCCTCCGTCGGCACGAACAGGCTGACGAGCAGGGCGGGTTGGCCCCTCGGGTCGGTGAGCAGGGTCGCGGAGGGGTTGGCGAAGGCGCGGCTGCCGCCGTGGGTGCGGATGCCGAGGCGGTCCGCGCGGCCACTCGAGGGGTCGTACGCGTAGGTGCCCCAGCTGCCGAAGTCGCCCCGCCGCCCCTGCCCCTCGACGAGCACCACGCGCTGCCCGCCGAGCGTGACCGGTGACCGGTCCCCTATGTTGCCGCCGTTGCCCCGGCCCTGCACCGCGCGGTCCAGACGGTGGTCGGGCTCGGCGTGCCAGTGCCGGAAGCCGGTGAGGGTGGCGCGCAGCTGCCGGTCGGTGTCGCAGCCCGCCCGGTAGTGCCCGGTGAGGTGGATCGTGGCGCCGCGCACGGCGGTGACGCTCGGGGTGCCCTCGGCGCAGTGCGAGAGGGTCAGGGGTGCGTCGAAGGCGCGGCGGGCGTGCCCGTCTAGCAGCGCTTTCAGGTTCGCGTACGCCCGTACGGCGATGTGGTTGCGGGGGTCCTTCTCGTAGGCGAGGACGTAACCGCCGCGGCCGTCGTGCGCGAGCGAGGCCTGGTGGGTGCCGGGCCCGAAGTCGTGGCGGCGGTGCCAGTGGCGCAGATCGGTGGAGGTGGCGACGGCGGCGTGGAAGCGGCCGTCGGCCAGGAGCGTGTGGTAGACGGCGAGGTACGTGCCGTCCTGGGCCTGTGCGATCTGCGCGGCGTCCATGGTGCGGCCGGTGTGGTCCCGCGCGTCGTAGCGGTGGCCGTCGGCGGCGGTCACGTCCTCGGCGAGCGCGGCCAGGCGCGCCGTGCCCGCAGAGGCGGGGACGGCGTCCGCCCGCGCGAGCTGCGCGACGAGCAGGGCGGCGGCCAGGGCCATCGCGAGGGCCGCGACGAGGAGCGTGGTCCTGGGCTGCCTTGCGGTCACGGGTGGCGGTCTCACGTTCAGGTGTTCGAGTCGGATGTTCGAGGAGAGGTGAAGAGGGGCGAGGAGGGGCCAGGTCGAGGTTAGGGACTCGCGGACCCCGCGGGAACGCCGGAAGGGGTGGGCTTCGCCACAAGGCGAGGCCCACCCCTTCCGGCACTGCTGTCCGGTGGAGTTACTTCGCGGAGGTCATCTTCTCCTCGAAGCCCGGGTTCTTCTTCAGCCAGGTGTCCACGGCCTTGGGCTCGTTGTTCTTGCCCGCCTTGTTGATCTCGTTCTCCAGGCCGGCCAGTTCCTTCTCGCTCATGTGGAAGTTCTTGAGCCACTTCGTGAGCTGCGGGTACTGGTTCGGGAAGTCCTTGCTGGAGAGCGAGCGGATCGTGTTGCCCTTGCCGAAGCCGCCCTTGGGGTCCTTCAGCTTGGTGAGGCCGTACTCGCTGTAGGCCCAGTGCGGCGACCAGAGCAGCACCGCGACCGGCTCCTTCTTGGCGTACGCGGCCTTCAGCTCGGAGAGCATCGCGGGGGTCGAGCCCGCGGCGATCTCGTACTCGTCCTCAAGGCCGTAGCCCGGCAGGACCTTGTCCTTGAGCGCCTGCATCACGCCGGTGCCCGGCTCGATGCCGATGATCTTGCCCTTGAACTTGTCGCCCTTGCCCTTGAGGTCCTCGAGCGACTTCACGTCCTTGACGTAGTCGGGGACGGCGACCTCGAGGGATGTCGGGCTGTACCAGGAACCGAGGTCCTTGAGGCTGGCCTTGTTCTTGTCCCAGTACGTCTTCTGCGCCGTGGGCAGCCACGCGTCGAGGTTGAGGTCGATGTCACCCTGCGCGAGACCGGTATAGGCCGGGCCGACGTCCGCCGGCGTCAGGTCCATCTTGTAGCCGCGCTTCTCCAGGACGCGCTTCCACAGGTTGGTGACGGCGACGTTCTCGTCCCAGGCGAAGTACGCGGCCTTCAGCGGACGCTTCTTCTCCTCGCCGCCGGAGTTCTTGGGCAGCGGGGCCAGCTTGTCGACGACCTCGGGGTTCTTCTTCAGCCAGGCGCGGACGGCGTCCTGCTGCTTGCCCTTGCCGGCCTTGTTGATCTCCGCTTCAAGGCTGGTGAGCTGCTTCTCGTCCATCTTGAAGTTCTTGAGCCACTTGCCGACCTCGGGGTTCTCCTTCGAGAAGCCCTTGCGCGCCAGCGTGTGCACGCCGTCGCCCTTGCCCCAGGCGCCCTTCGGGTCCTTGAGCTTCTTCAGGTCGAAGTCGTTGTACGCCCAGTGCGGGGACCAGAGCGGAACGACGATCGGCTCCTTCTTGGCGTACGCGGCCTTCAGCTCCGACAGCATCGCCGTGGTGGAGCCGTCGACGACCTTGTACTCCTTGTCGAGGCCGTACGCCCCCAGGACCTTGCTCTTCAGGAGCTGCATCTCGCCGGCGCTCGGCTCGATGCCGACGATCTTGCCGCCGAACTTGCCGCCCTTGCCCTTGAGGTCCGCCAGCGAGTTGACGTCCTTCATGTACGAGGGGACGGTCAGCTCCAGCGAGGTCGGGCCGTACCAGGCACCGATGTCCTCCAGCTTGTCGCCGTACTTCTTCCAGTACGTGGCGTGCGTCGTCGGCAGCCAGGCGTCGGTCTGGAAGTCGACGTCGCCCTGGGCGACCGACGTGTACAGCGGGCCCGCGTCGAGCAGGCTGGCGTTCACCTTGAAGCCGCGCTGCTCCAGGATCTCCTTCCAGAGGAAGGTGGAGGCGATGCCCTCGTCCCAGTTGATGTAGCCGATGTTGATCTGCTTGCCCTGGCCGACGTTCTCGCTGTCGGCCACCGGCTCGGACTTGGTGCCGCCGAAGATGCCCATGCCGCCCGCGACGAGCGCGAGGACGACGACGCCGACCATCGCGACGACGGGCCGGGGGCGGTAGTTCCACACGTTCAGGCCCCGCGCGGCCCGCAGCTTGGCGAGCGCGCGGCGGCCGAGCGGCGAGACCTGGCTGCCCAGGCCGCTGGTGACGCGGTCCAGGTAGATGGCGAGGATGACGATGGAGACGCCCGCCTCCGCGCCGAGACCGACGTCGAGCTGGCCGATGGCCGCGTTGACGTCGGCGCCGAGGCCGGGGGTGCCGACCATGCCGGTCAGGGCCGCCATGGAGAGGCCGAGCATGATGACCTGGTTGACACCGGCCATGATCGTCGGCAGTGCGAGGGGCAGCTGGACGCGGAAGAGGGTGTTGCGGGGCGTGGTGCCGAACGCGTCGGCCGCCTCGACCAGTTCCTTGTCGACCTGCCGGATGCCGAGCTCGGTCATGCGCACGCCGGGAGCGAGCGCGAAGACGATCGTGGCGACGATGCCCGCGGGGGCGCCCATCCGGAAGAACAGCAGCGCCGGGATGAGGTAGATCATCGCGGGCAGCGTCTGCATGAAGTCCAGGACGGGCCGGACTATGCCGCTGACCGTCTTGGAGCGCGCCGCCCAGATGCCCACGGGCACGGCGATCACGAGCGCCACGAAGGTCGACACGAGCACCAGGGACAACGTCATCATCGCGTTGTCCCACAGCTCCAGGGAGACGATGAACGCGAAGCCCGCGAAGGCGAGGACACCGCCGAGCAGGCCGCGCAGCCAGAACGCGATGACGGCGAGAATGCCCGCCATCAGCAGCGGCTCGGGCCCGGAGAGGACGTCGTAGACGCCGTCCCACATGTTCTGGAAGAGGGTCTTGATGAACGAGAACAGCCAGTCCATGTGAGTCCTGGACCATTCGACCGCGTCATTGACCCAGTCGCCGAAGGGAATCCTAGGCACCGCTGCTCACCTTGCCCACGTTCTTGCCGCCCTTGTCCAGCGTGGGTACGGAGGCGGGGGTCGCGTCCTGCGGCTCCGCCGCCGGCTCCGAGTGCATCGACTCG
This sequence comes from Streptomyces sp. NPDC058308, assembly GCF_042880275.1. Classification (NCBI taxonomy): domain Bacteria; kingdom Bacillati; phylum Actinomycetota; class Actinomycetes; order Kitasatosporales; family Streptomycetaceae; genus Streptomyces; species Streptomyces sp. NPDC058308. The sequence goes on along the minus strand of NZ_JBHVZA010000024.1, from coordinate 41,811 downwards.
CCGAGCACGGCGAGCAGCCTGGCCCGCGGCACGACACCGACGAGCTCGCCGTCGGCGTCGGTCACGGCGACCGGCACCTCACTCGTCGAGCAGGGGGTGAACAGCTCGATGATGGGCGTGTCCTCGGTGACCGTGGCGGGGGCGTCGGCCTTCACGAAGTCCTCGCCCGGCTCGGCCATGATCGCGCCCGCGGTGAGCACCCTGGACCGGTCGACGTCCTGCGTGAACGCGGCGACGTACTCGTTGGCCGGGGTGACCAGGATGTCCTGCGAGGTGCCGATCTGGACGATGCGGCCGTCGCGCATGACGGCGATCTGGTCGCCCAGCCGCATGGCCTCGTTGAGATCGTGGGTGATGAAGACGATGGTCTTCTTCAGCCGCTTCTGGAGCACCAGGAGCTGGTCCTGCATGTCGCGGCGGATCAGCGGGTCGAGCGCGCTGAACGACTCGTCCATGAGGAGCAGGTCGGCGTCGGTGGCCAGCGCGCGGGCCAGCCCCACGCGCTGCTGCATGCCGCCGGACAGCTCGTCGGGCCAGGACTTCTCCCAGCCCTTGAGCCCCGCGAGCTCCAGCGCCTCGGTGGCGCGCTTCTCACGCTCGGCGCGCGGCACGCCCTGCACCTCGAGGCCGTAACCGGCGTTCTCGAGGACACTGCGGTGCGGGAAGAGCGCGAAGTGCTGGAAGACCATGCTGATCTTCTTCGAGCGCACCTGCCGCATCTCGCGGGCGCTCAGCTCGGTCAGGTCCTGACCGTCGAAGCGCACATGACCGGCCGTCGGCTCCGACAGCCCGTTGAGCATGCGCAGCAACGTGGACTTGCCGGATCCGGAGAGACCCATGACGACGAAGATCTGGCCCGGCTCGACCTCGAAGGAGGCATCGATCACGGCAGCGGTGGTGCCGTCGGCGCGCAGTTCCTCTCGGTCGGCTCCGTGGCGGAGTTTCTCCACCGCGTCATCGGGTCGTCTGCCGAACACTTTGTACAAGTGCTCGGCCTGCAGCCTGGACACATACACCTCTCGGGTTGAACCAAGACGGCCCGCCTCCCCCGCCGGCGGGCCGTGGAGCGGCGCGGGGTCTGCCCGCTTACCGGTTCAAAAAGTTGAATCCTCGACCGGGTTCGCTCCGGGTGCGCCCCTGCCCGCACTTACCCGAACCAAACCAAGGAGTGTCCCAGGTCACATCCGTTGCGTGCTCGTCCCGGCCTCATCACCATGCGCAACGCGCGTCCGCGGCGGGCCCCGTGGCCGCGGCGCCGTGCGCAGCACGTTCGCGCTGTCGGTGCCGTGCGGCATGATGCCGATGTGACTCAGCGAACACGACGGCTCATGCTTCTCGACACGGCCTCCCTCTACTTCCGGGCCTACTTCGGAGTGCCGGAATCCATGAAGGCCCCGGACGGCACGCCGGTCAACGCCGTGCGCGGGCTGCTCGACTTCATCACCCGCCTCGTCCTGGACCACCGCCCTGACGATCTGGTCGCGTGCATGGACGCCGACTGGCGCCCGCACTGGCGCGTCGAGCTCATCCCCTCCTACAAGGCGCACCGCGTCGCCGAGGAGACAAGGACGGGCCCGGACGCCGAGGAGATCCCGGACACGCTGTCGCCGCAGGTGCCGATCATCGAGGCCGTCCTCGACGCGCTCGGCATCGCACGCGTGGGCGTCGAGGCGTACGAGGCCGACGACGTGATCGGCACCTTCGCCGCCCGCGCCACGGGCCCGGTGGACATCGTCACCGGCGACCGCGACCTCTACCAGCTGGTCGACGACGAGCGCGGCATCCGCGTCCTCTATTCCCTGAAGGGCGTCGGCACGCTCCAGATGACGGACGAGGCGTGGCTGCGCGAGAAGTACGGCGTGGACGGGCCGGGCTACGTGGACCTGGCGCTGCTGCGCGGCGACCCGAGCGACGGCCTGCCCGGCGTGCCCGGCATCGGCGAGAAGACGGCCGCCAAGCTGCTCGACGCCTTCGGCGACCTGGCCGGGATCATGGCCGCCGTCGACGACCCGAAGTCGAAGCTCACCCCCTCGCAGCGCAAGCGGCTCGACGAGTCCCGTGCGTACGTGGCGGTCGCGCCGAAGGTCGTACGGGTGGCGGGCGACGTGCCCCTGCCCGACGTCGACGTCGCGCTGCCCCGCGAACCCCGCGATCCGGCCACCCTCGACGAGCTGGCGGCCCAGTGGGGCCTGGGCGGCTCGCTGCAGCGGCTGCTCGCCGTCCTGCACCCCTGAGGTGTTAACTTAGGCAAGCCTAAGCAATCGTGGATCAGGGGAGGCCGTCGCCATGGCAGAACGTCCGGCACGCAAAGCACCGAAGGCCCATGTCGCGCAGGTCGTGCGCACGGAGCGGCTGACCCCGCACATGCAGCGCGTGGTACTCGGCGGCGAGGGCCTCGCCGAGTTCACCACCGCCGGGTGCACCGATCACTATGTGAAGCTGCTCTTCGACGCCGAGGGCGTCACCTACCCCGAGCCCTTCGACCTCCAGCGCATCCGCGAGGAGTTCCCGCGCGAGCAGTGGCCGGTGACCCGGACGTACACGGTGCGCTGGTGGGACGCCGAGACCCGTGAGCTGGCCCTCGACTTCGTGATCCACGGCGACGAGGGTCTCGCGGGGCCGTGGGCGCGGGCCGTCGAGCCGGGCGCCACGGTGCGCTTCCAGGGCCCGGGCGGCGCGTACGCCCCGGGCGCGGACGCCGACTGGCACCTGCTCGCCGGCGACGAGAGCGCCCTGCCGGCCATCGCCGCGGCGGCCGAGGCACTCCCCCCGGGCGCCGTCGCGCACATCTTCGTCGAGGTCGAGGGCCCCGAGGAGGAGCAGAAGATCACGACGGACGCGGAGGTCGTCTGGCTGCACCGCGGCGACCGCCCGGTCGGCGAACTCCTGGTCGAGGCCGTGCGCTCCCTGGAGTTCCCCCCGGGCACCCTCCAGGCCTTCGTGCACGGCGAGGCGGGCTTCGTGAAGGAGCTGCGCCGCTACCTGCGCGTGGAGCGCGAGATCCCGCGCGAGCAGCTCTCCATCTCCGGCTACTGGCGCCTCGGCCACAACGAGGACGGCTGGCAGGCATCCAAGCGGGAGTGGAACGCGCAGGTGGAGGCGGAGCAGGAGAAGGCGGCCTGACGCCACGGGCCCTGACGCCCGGCCGGGCGCCGCGCGCCGCGCGTCAGGGCTTGCGGGAGAACCGCACGTCGAGGTCGCACGGGTCGTCCGGGTCGTCGGAGGCGCAGAGGGTGTCGCCGCCGTCGACGGCGACGAGGTCGATCGAGCAGCCCCCCTGCGGTACACCGTGGAACGAAAGGCCGATCCAGGCCCCGGAGCTCGCCTTCTTCGAGACCTCGGTCAACGCGTCGCTCTTGTCGACGTAGAAACCCCATGTTCCGGACACATCCCCCGCAGGGCACCCGTCATCGACGAATGCGTCCGCTTTCAGGCTGGACGCTTTAAATGTCCGATCCGCGGAGATAGTGAAACTCCCGCCGCCCGGCTCGACCCATTTCCCTGCGATGTCATCCACGCGGACCGTCGCTGTTTTTTCAACACCGCAGGACGACACCAGGAAAATGGCCGCCACGGCCAGCGGCAGGCCGAATCTCAATTTACTCACTCCCGCATAGTAGCAGCAGGGCTGCAGGGTCATCCGATGACCCTGCAGCCCCGCTCAACCGCTATTCTCTCGCACCCTCTAATTGGGTGCTATTCCAGCCATTCCGAGTAGCTCGGATCCCCACTGAGCGGCCACTTCTCTTCCCAGGAGAAGTCCTGTCTTACTGCAGCCCCGAAAGTTTTCTTGTACAGGGGGTTCAAGTTCCTCGGGATGACGTGGGTGGCAGAGTGCCAGTCCGAGAGGTTCTCCGCGGTGAACCGGAGCGTCACCGTTCCCTTTTTCTTGTCGACAGCCTTGATGCGCCCTGTGCCCTTGTAGCTGCCCAGGAAGGCATCGGCTGAATTTGACGTCCCGATGGCGCCATTGGTCAACGTCCCCGCAATGTCGCTGACGGCTCCGCGGATGGAGTTGAACCTGAAGAAAGAGCTACCCGGCTCAGGGCCCCTGTCTCTGTATTTGAATTCTTCGCCGTTCGCGTCAGCTCCACTCGCCCGCATCCCCTTCTCCCGAGCCTGCCCCACCAGCTCCGCGCGCTTTTCGGCAATGGTGTCGTCGCGGGCCAGGATGGCGGTGAAAGCGTCGCCCCCGTGGAAGTACTGCCGCGGCTTGAGCGGGTAGCCGCCTCCCCAGATCCAGCCGAAGAAGAGCTGCCGGGAAGAGGTCCAGCCGTTCTGGGCCTTGGGGTCGCTGACGATTCCCCAGTCGGGCAGGGACGCGAGGATCTCGTCCAGTGACTTGCCCCCTCGGTTCATGAACGGGTAGTCCCACGACTTGGTGATGAGGTTGTAGGTCGCCCCGGGCTTCCACCCGTTGTTGGCGCTCCCGAGCGCACCCCAGTTGTTGGTGGGCGCCGTGCCACCGGTGTACCCCGTACTGCCCCCACCGCCGCCGCTGCCGCCGCCCATCATTCCGAGGACGTTCTGCACGAAGTTGCCCACCGCGACGAGACCGCCGACGACCATGCCGAAGAGGCCACCGAAGTCCAGGCCCGTGGGGTCGCTGAACGTCGCCGGGTTGTTGTTGGCGTAGGCGTAGCCGTTGAGGGACTGGGCCTTCTCCGGGTCGATGACCGGGTCCACGCTCAGGAACCGGCCGATGAGGGGGTCGTACTCCCGGGCGCCGACGTGCGTGAGGCCCGTTTCCTGGTCGGCCGTCTTCCCCAGGAAGCCCTTGTCGTCGGGCCACTCGGCGGGCTTGGTGCCGCGCGGCGCACCGAACGGTGTCGTGTACCGCTTGGTGAACGCCAGGGTCGTCGCGTCGATCACGAGGCCCGACGTGCCGTGGTGGTCGGCGACGAGGAAGTGCAGCTTGCTGCCGGACGTCCCGGCGGTCGCGGTGCGGACCGCGACCGTCTGGTCGGCGGCCGTGTAGTAGCGGGTGCCCGCGAGGGACTTGGGCTTGCCGCCGCTGGCCGGCTTCATGCGCACCTCGATCACGCCGAGGTACAGCACCGTCTCGCCGTCGGCGGACGTCGCGCGGCGGATCAGCAGGTCTCCGCCGGCGTCGTACAGGTACTCGGTCCCCTTCGCCTCCTTGCCGCCGGCGGCGGGCTCGGTGGTGGACCGCAGGTTGCCCTCCGCGTCCCAGGTGAGCGTCTGCTCCGCCTGCGTGCCGGGGCGGGTCTTGGTGTTGCCGTCGGAGTAGTAGGAGTAGGCCTTCGTCTTGCCGGCCGACTCCGTATGCGTGAGCGCGTGCGGCTGCCCGGCCTCGGTTCCGTAGCGGTAGTCGGTGACCGTGTTGCCGGAGGAGGCGTGGTCGGTCTGCTGGGTCCGCAGTCCGGCCTCGTCGTACTGGTAGCTGGTCCAGTACGGTGCGGCCCCGCCGAGGTTGCCGACCGTGCGGCCGGTGGCGGCGCAGTCCGCGGTCTTCGGCGTCCAGGACTCGGTCAGGCGGCGCTGGCCGTCGTAGTCGAAGCACTGGTAGTCGGCCTGGCCGGTGCCGCCCAGGGTCGTCGCGTCGAAGACCGACGTGACGTTGCCCGCGTCGTCCTGGTGGTACTTGAGGTCCTGGAGCATGTAGCCGTGCACGTCATCGGTGACGTACGACCGGGTCAGGCGGCGCGTGCCGGCCTCGTACTCGTTGGTGAGGTACGCCTTCTTCGCGTCGGCGGCGGTGCCCAGCGTCAGCTGGCTCTTGTCACCGATCGGCGAGTAGGCGGCGTCCTGGAGATAGCCGGTGGCTCCCTTGGCGGTGCGGACCCGGCCCAGGCCGTCGTAGCCGTACGACACCGTCTCGGCGGCAAGACCGGCGACGGCCGGGGCGGCGGTCTGCTTGACCGTGCCGTCGAGGTTGTAGCCGGTGGAGAAGGACAGCGTCTTGGGCACGCCGGCCGTCACGAGCGGGTCGTCGTCCGGCAGGACGACCTGGTTACCGGTGACCTTGTAGAGGCTGTCGTACGAGGTGACCTTCTGGGTGTACGCCTTGCCGGCCAGGCCGCCGTCGTAGCGGACCGCGGTGTCCTGCTGCCCCTTGGCGAGGCTGTCGAAGGTCCAGGCGGCGAGCTTGTTGGCGTCGGTCTGGGAGTTCTGCCACACGCCGGTCTTGCGGTTCAGTTCGTCGTACCCGACGAGCAGGGACTTTCCGGTGTCATCGGTGGTCCGCACCGCCAGGTCCAGATCGTTGTACTCCGTCGAGTTGCCGCCCTTGTCCGGATCGTCCGAGTGGACCTGACGGCCGAAGAGGTCATAGGTGTAGGTCCACATGGCGTCCTTGCCCGGCCCGGTGACCGACTTCTGCTGGCCCCGCGGCGTGTAGCCGAACGTCGTGGTGGTGTAGTCCGTGCCGGTCGCCTTGGGACCGGAGTACTCGCGCCGCTCCACTGCCTGGCCGAGGGCGTTGGTCACGACCGCGGTCGCCTGGCCGCCGGCGGGCGCCCCGGTGATCACGGTGTCGCCCTGGTAGACGGTCTCGGCCGACCAGCGCGCGACTCCTCCGCTCTTCGTCGTGGTCTTGATCGCGCGGGCCGCGCCGTCGAAGACGGTGTCCGTCTGGGTGGGCGCCTGGCCTCCGTCGATTTGGGCGAGCACCCCGGACGGCGGGTTCTTGGCGTCCCAGATGTCGGACTCGGCGGTGACCGCCAGACCTCGGGCGTCGTAGAGGGTTTCCGCGATGACGCGGCCCCCGGACGCGGAGGGCGCCTGCACCTGACGGGTCCTCAACTGCGAGTCGAAGATCTCGTAGGTGGTGGTGTAGCCGGAGCCGTCGGCCTTGAGGGTGCCGCTCGACACCCAGGGAAGGGCGGCGGCGGTGATGCTGTAGCCGTACACGTAATTGGGCGTCTTGCCGAGCGACTTGGAGCGGTTGGGCAGCCAGACCTTGAGGACGCGCCCGAGGCTGTCGTACTCGCTCTCGGTGATCCTGCCGTTGGGATCGGTGACCTTCAGGTCGGTGCCGAGTCCGAAGTCCTTGGCCGTGGTGGTCTTGAAGCCCTTGGCGTTCGTGACGGTGGTCCCGGTGAGCGGACCCGTCGTGGCCGGGGTGTAGCCCGTGGTGGTGACGATGTCGTCGTGGGTGTCCCGCTCCACGGTGGGGCGGCCGAGCGCGTCGTACTTGACGGTGCCGGACTGCTGCCAGATGGGGGCGTGGTCGCTGCCGTAGCCCTTGGCGCGGCCCTTCCACTGCGCTTCGCCCTTGGTGGGCTTCTGCGCGGCGGACCAGGTGGTCGTGTCGTAGGCCGTGGCCTCGTCCGAGATCACGTCACCGGAGCGCTTGGAGTCGGTCGGCAGGTCCAGCTCCGCGTCCGTGACGGAGCAGGACCTGGCGACGGAACGCGTGCGTGAGACGGCCGCGTTGATGCCCGTCTCGCCGCCCCGCGCGTACCAGGTGCGCGTGCACTTCTCGTCGCCCTTGACCGCGTCGTCACCCGTGTCCTCGACCGTCTCGGGCATGCCGTAGTCGTCGAAGGTCGTCTTCGTGGTGCGGACCCGGTCCATGGGGGTCAGCTTGCTCGTGACGTTGGTGCGCGCGTGGGACGCCGCGGTGCGGACGAAGTAGGCCTCCGTGTCGGCGTACGACTTGTGCTGCGTGGCGGTCCGCTGCGACCAGGGGTCGTTGACCGTACCGGAGACCTCGGCGGCGCCGTTGTAGGCCACCGTCTCCCTGGTGAAGCCCGCGTACTGGTCGGAGTCGGTGATCGTCGCGGCCTTGATGCCGGTGACGTCGGCGCTCTTGCGCTTGTCGGCGTCAGGGGTCTTTCCGTCGGACCCGAGGACCCGGTCGCCGTTCATGCCGCGCAGGAAGACCGATACCTCCTTGGACTGGGTGCCGCCGGGCGAACCGGTGAGGTGCGTGACCTTCTCGTAGCCGCGCCAGATCGACCACGTGCGCTCCTTGGCCGGAGTCATCGGGTCGTCGTTGTAGTGCCAGGCACCTCCGCCGGAGTACGTGTAGGTGTGCTGAACGGCCTCGGACCCTCCGCGCGGGTCGGTCGTCTGGACGCCGCTGACGGGGTACTTCTGGAACCAGTCGAGGATCGGTGTGATCTCGCCGTTCGGGGACCAGTACACCGGGTAGCACCGCTTGGTGTTCTCGTCCGCCTTGGGCATGGTCTGCCCGGCCGCGCAGTCGGCGGCGAGGTAGTCGACGATGGTCTGCGCGCCCGTCTCCGACGTGATCGTCTTCAGGCGCGGCCGGTTGAACGGCAGGATGTCGTCAGAAGGACCGTCGACCCGGTTGGGCCGGTACACGTGGTCGAACTTGACCGGGTCCAGGGAGAGGTCGGCCCCCCGCTTACCGGTGTGCTCGATCTCGTCCAGCCAGAGCGTCTGGTCGGTGGAGTCGCCGGTGTCACCGGGGTCGAGGTAGTGCTGCTTGAGGGACCAGGCGTCCACCGGCGCATAGCCGGGCGTGGCCGCGGCCGCGTCCCACGCGGAGGTGGCGACGCCCGTCAGCCGCTTACGGGTGAAAAACGTGGGGCTGAGGTTGTACGTGCACTTGTCGCCGTCCTTGCAGATGCTGTCGAACGGCACGTCGGGCCAGTTGTCCCTGGTGTCCTTCGTCAGCGAGTCGCAGCCGGTGCCCGATGCGATGCACCGCTCGGCATGGGTGAACACGACCTTGTCGGAGGCGGCGGGCGTCGCGGAGAAGAGGGCGCCGGCGCGCTGGCCGTAGCGGATCTCCTTGAGGTATCCGCCCCGGATGTAGTCAGTACCGGTGGTGTCGTCGCCGAGCTTGTCGTAGTTGTTGTGCTCGGCCTCGTACCAGTAGCTCATCGCGTTGCCGTGAGTGTCCTCCACGTAGTCGAGGTTCCACCGCCACGCCTGCTTCTTGTCGCGGCCGGAGAACGTGCTGCCGTCCTCGTAACCGGGTTCGCCGGAGTCGTCGCCGAAGACCGGCACCGTCCACGTGGACTCGGTGCGGTCGGCGGCCGCCGCGCCGTCGAGCTTGTTCAGGCCGAAGACGTACTTCGTGCCGTCGCCGGTGACGACGGTCCAGTGCTCGCCGTTGTCGTCACCGTTGTCCGCGCCCGTGGAGTGCGTGACGACGGAGGCGTCGTCGTTCTTGAGATGCCACTTGCCGTTGGTGTCGTCCTTGACCAGCTCGGTGGCCTTGCCGTTGAGCACCAGCGAGGCGTTGTCGTACTTCCAGCACAGGTCGTACTTCTTGTCCTGGCCGTCGTCGTTGCACGAGCCGTACTTGCGCTCGACGAAGGACTCGGTGAGGTCGAAGCCCTCACCCACCTGCGTGCCCTGGTTGTTGGTGGTGGCCGTACGGCCGTCGACGCTGGAGGAGTTGTAGGAGATGTCCAGGGTGGGCTTGGGGCCCGCGGCGGGCGCCGGCGGCTTCAGCGGGTACGACCAGGTGAAGGTTCCCGCGCTGCCGCCCGCCTCCCAGGTGGACGAGGCGGTCAACGGGGTCGCCTTGAAGTCACCGCCACCCGACTGCGTACCGGCGGAGACCGCCAGGAGCAGCGTGCGGCCGGTACCGGAACTACCGGAACGCGCGCTCGTGGCCGCGCCCTTGGCCACCGGGGCCGCGGCCGGGAAGTCCAGCTGGGTCGCGAGGCGCTGGTCGCCGCGCTCGTTCACGGACGGCAGGGGCTGCGCCTTGTGGCACTTGGCCGCCTCGGGCGAGCGCAGGGCGCAGTCGGAGATGCGCGCGACCTGCAGCCGTCCTGCCCAGTCACCGCCGTAGGCCGAGGCGAACTTCGCGTAGCGGATGCCGAGTTCGGCCCTGCCGCCGGTGGCGGGGCCGGTCACCTTCAGGGCGACGCCCTTGATCCCGAGCTTCGCCGTCTCCTGCCGGCCGAGGACGTTCACCTCGACCCGGTCCGCGACCCGGCCGTGCTTCTTGCCCTTGCCCTGCTTCGGCGGCGCGAGGGTCACCGGCAGTGCTCCCGGCGCTGCCTCGGCCTTGCCCGCGCCGGGCAGCTTCAGGGTCGCAGAGCCGTGCTTCGGCCAGGCGACGGTCCGCCGCACGTCGGCCTGGGCGCGCTTCACGGCGTCCCGGTCCGCCTGCGCGGCCTTCGCCATCTGCGCAGCCGTCTTCTTGTCCGCCTTCGCCTCGAAGGGCGACACGTCGGCGGCCTTGACCGTCTTCAGGTCGGGACGGCCCAGCGGATCGGGCTTCGCCCCGAAGGCGCTGGTGCTCAGCAGCCCCGGAAGCAGCGAGAATCCGGCGATGACCGCCACTCGGCGTAGCCTGCGCTCGCGCGCGGCTCTGGTGCGGCCCGGCACATGCCGGACCCACGCTATGCGTCTCATTGATGCCCCTACTGGTCACGGCGGTCGCCGTCCCCACCCATGGCCGGAGTTCCGGCCTCTGCAGAATGTGCGGCCCGCGCCAGGACGGCGGCGTCCGGGCAGGGGCCATCGCGTGGCGGCCACGGCGGCATGGATCTGCTCCATGCCGCCGTCGGGTGCCACTGGCCGAATACGTGAATGCGTGAATATGTGAATGCGGGCATGCGGGCGCCGGGCCCGTCAGGGCGGAGCCGGGGGCCCGCGGGTGCGGGCCCCCGGCGTCCGTCACTCGTCGCCCGGTGCGCCCAGCGCCTTGGAGCGGACCTGGTCGGCGGTCATCGCCCCGGTCCACACCCGGACCTCGTCCAGGGAGGCGGGCAGGTAGTGCCCGTTGACCCCACCGGCCCGGCCGCGCCCGGCCGCGAGCTCACCGCCGCCCTGCTCGATCGCGGGGAAGGCGGCACCGCCCTCCTGCGCCTGCTCGGTCTCGCTCAGGTACAGATGGGTGTTGCCGAAGCCGCCCTCGACTTCCTCGGTGGCGTCGTACACGCCGGTGACCTGCACCCACGTGTCCATCTCGGCGGACGTCTCGGACGGCACGGAGGCGGTCGAGAGCACCTTGCCCGCGGAGTCGGTGGCCGTACGCCCGAAGTGCCAGAGATAGCCGTCGGCCGAGACCTTCTCCACCCACAGCGCCCACGAGGACTCCTTGCCGTCCGGGGTGGACTGGCCGAAGACCTGGGCGCGGGAGCCGGTCTTCATGGCCGCGAACTTCGCGCCGTCCAGCTTGACGTCGGCGGTCACCGTGAAGGAACCGGTCTCGTCCACCACCGGGCCGGTGGTGGCCATGTAGCCGGATGTGCCGTCGAGTTCGAGCTCGTTGTCGTCGGGGTCCGCGACCGCGCCGGTGGCCGAGATGTCCATCGAACCGAGTGCGTACGAGGTGAACTCGGCGACCTTCCCGTTCTCCGCGGTGGCGGAGTCCCAGTAACCGACGAGTTCGGTCGCGGGCACGCTGTCGGTCTCCAGGCGCGCGTCCTGGCGCAGCTGGTCACCGGTCAGCGCGCGCTGCCAGACGTTGACTTCGTCGAGGCGGCCCATGAAGTTCTCGCCCCAGGCAGCGCCGACCTTGGACCGGCCGAACTGCAGGCCCTCGGTCGAGACCCAGGGCGTGTAGGCGCTGGAGGCCGCGTACAGCTTGACCGGCTGGCCCTGCGGACGGCCGTTGACGAACAGCTGGATCGTGTCGTTCGCCTTGTCGGTGTCGCCCTTGCTGTCGAACACGCCGGCGACGTGGGTCCACACCTCCCTCGTCGGTTCCGCGGTGTCCGCGATCGAGCGGATGTAGACGGGGTCCGTCTTCGTGTCCGTGGCGGTGCGGTTGAACACCCACTTGTTGTACGTGGACGAGTAGTAGAGCGTGAAGGCCGAACCATTGGCTCCCGGCGCCGAGGCCACCACCCTGTTCGCGGAGGTGTCGGTGAGCAGGACCCACGAGGACAGGGTGAACGAGTCGCCGGTGTTCACCGCGGGCGCGGCGGTGGCGGCATAGCCGGTCCGCCCGGCCTCCGTGCTCACGTCGTCGTTGAGGCGCAGCGAGTAGTCGGCAGTGCCACGGCGGCCGAGAACGGACCAGCCGGCGGCCGTGCCGTCCGTCCGGGGGCGCAGCGTCGCGTCGTGCCGCGTTCCTTCGGAGGCGGCGTCCTTGGCCACGGTGGCCGTGGAGCCCGGTGCGCCGTCGTCGAAGTGCCAGGTGCCGACGGGTCCCGCGGCCGGGGCGACCTTGAAGGCGAACTCGCTCGGGGTGCCCCAGCGTTCCCGTACGTCCTTGGCCTGCACGGTCAGCACTTGGAGCCCGGACAACGACGGCGTGGGTCTGACCGTGACCGTCGAACCGGTCGTCTCGGTGGCGCCCCTCTGGGTCAGCAGCCGCCACCGGTAGCCGGTGATGTCCTTGTCGACGGTGTTCGGCTTGAGCTGGAAGGACCCGGCCACTCCGGGGCCGCCCTTGCCCTCGCAGAGGTCGGCGAGGCATTCGGTGTAGAGACCGGTCGAGGTGATCTGGGGGGCCTTGGGCGCCGTCGAGTCGATCTTGAAGTAGCACCAGGACGAGTAGGCCGACCACAGGTCGCCCTTCCTGGTGCCGTACGTCCAGTGGGACTGCGTGCGCGCCCTCATGCGGTACAGGCCGCCGTCGGCCCGCTCGTCCATCCGGACCTTCGCCAGCGTGTCGTCCGGCACCCAGCCGGGCTTCGGCCGGTAGTCGGACCACACCTGGTGCCAGTCGGCGTCATCGCCGCGCTGTACGACGAACTCGGCCTGCAGCTCGCCCTTCTCCTCGCCCGACTTCGGCTTGACCTGGGTCTGCACCTTGGCCTGCGCCATCGGGTCGAGCCGGGTGACGATCGTGGGGGTGCGCGAGGACTTGGCGCAGTACCCCGTGGTGCCGTTGCCCGGGATGACCCCCACCGAGGAGGGGGTGCCCGGCTTCGGCACGTAGATCACCTGGAGCTCGGCGTTGTCGTCGAACCGCTTCCAGGCCGCCGGGTCGCCCTCGTCGTGCGCCCGGAGCATCAGCGTCAGCGCGCTGAACTTGCCGGACGCCAGATTGCGCACCGAGGAGGTGAGGTTCTCGTCCGGCTCGTCCGGGTTGTCGTTGAACTCGACCCACTGGTCGGGCTGTTCGGGGCTGCACTGGTCCCCGCGGCCCGCGGACACGTACCGGTCGCCCATCTGGTCCCGCGGCGTGGGGCCCGGCCACCTCTTGCCCTTGGAGATGTTGTCGGTGCGCTCCAGGTCGACCCACTTGGCGTCACAGGTGAACGACCAGGTCTCCTTGGCGCGGAAGGTGGCGTCGACGACCTGCTTGCCGGACAGCTTCGAGGGCCCGAACTCGAAGTACATCCGGTTCGTGTGGTCCTTGTCGCAGTAGTACGGGCCCATGCGGCTGCAGTTGCCGACTCCGTAGTCGCCGTTGAACTGCCAGAAGACATCGCCGTCGCTGGAGAGGACCGTGCGCTCCGAGGCGCCGAGCCCGAGGGGAGGGTCGATGCGCACCGGATAGACCGTCTTCTCGCCGCGCAGCAGCTTCTGGTCCGGTTTGACGCTGATGGCGTCGTCCTCGACCTCGACCGGCAGCTCGGCGCTGCGGTCGCCGGGGTTCGGCTGCGTGGAGCTCCGCCCGCCCCGGGCGCCGGGTTCGCCGGCCGGGGTGGACGCCGGCTTCGACGACCGGGCGTGCCGCGCCGTGTCGCCCGCCGCGTCCCACATGACACCGGCCGGGCCCCGCAGGACGTCGTTGCCGTCCTCGTCGACCGCGCGGAGGCCGCCGTCGGCGCCGGGGACGACCTGCAGCCCCTTGCCCTCGACGGCAAGGCGGACGGTGGCCAGCCGAGGACTGGCGGCCGCCTCAGGCGTCTTGACGACGAGGATCTCCCTGAACCCCTCCGACGTCGCCGTCAGTTCGAGGTCGACGTCCTTGAGCACGTTCGGATACGTCGCCGTGGCTCCCGTCAGCTCGGGCGTCGGCAGCTTGCCGGGCCAGCCGAGCTCAAGGGCGCCGCGCGGGGTTCCGATGCGGATCATCCCGCTGCCGCTGCCCCCGCCGGAGAAGGAGAGGTCGACCGCGGTCGCCCCGGGGGCGACGGTGCCGTCGGAACGGCGTACCAGCGTGGTGTCGATGTCCCGCCAGTCGCCGTCGGCCGCCTTCACCCGTTGCGGGGTGGTGGCCTGGGTCAGCGTGTAGGTGCCGTCGGGGTTGGCGACGGTCGTGGTGTAGGCGCCGCGCTCCGACACCACCTCGACCGGCTTACCCGTGGCCGCGGCACGCTCCGACGCCGACTGCTCGGTGTCCGCCTTCCCGCCGTCCGCGGACGCGGCCGGTCCGGACAGTCCCACCGCCGTCACCAGAGATGCCAGAACGGCACACGCCGTCGCCCAGCTCACCGCGCGAGCGCCGCTCGATCTCGGCCGTCGCGTAACGCGACGCCCCCTTGCTGCAACCACAACCCCACCCCAGGTTCACAGGTCCTCCACAGAAGCGAGCGAAGCTAAGCACCTACTCTCCGTGAGCGTCAATAAGGGGTATGTAAAGATGGGCATACCGACCCCTGCCTGACCTGCAGAAATAAGGATTGGTCTGGACAACATGGGACGCACTGCGTACACACGGCCACGCCCACCCACATCAGCGCCTTCACACCACCGCGGCCGGACCCACGAGCGGACCCTCGCCCTTGATGCGGGCGTGCAGGTGCATGTCGTGCCAGCCGTCCTCGTGCAGCAGCGCACTCCGCTTGGTGCCCTCCGCCCGGAAACCGGCCTTCAGGGCGACGCGGCAGGACGCCTCGTTCGCCGTCGAGTGGGTCAACTCAAGGCGGTGCAGGCCGACTTCGTCGAACGCCCACTCCGAGAGCGCCACGACGGCGCGCGTGGCGACGCCCAGGCCGCGCGACGACGGCATCGTCCAGTACGCGATCTCGGCCTGGCCGTCACCGAGCACCATGCAGCGCAGGGCGACCCGGCCGACCACCGCGTCGGTGCCCGCGTCGGCGATCGCCCAGTACGCGTCGCGCTCCTCGCCCCACGCCTCGCGCCAGCCCTCGATCCAGCCGCGGACCTCGTCCTCGGAGTCGGCCACCCGTGCGTGCCAGCGCTGGATCACCGGGTCCTGGAAGGCTTCGTACACGGCGGGTGCGTCGGCGGCGGTCCAGGGGCGCAGGACCAGATGGCCGGGGGCGGTCAGCGTCGGCTGCGTACGGCGGGCGAGCGCGCCGGCCGCGACGATGTCAGAGATCTTGAAGGGCATGGGCGCATCGTGCCAGCGGGGGCACGGCCGGCGGCAGTGCTTTTCCGGGGCGCACACGAGTCCGCGGACCCGGCCCCCGCGCGCCCCGCACATCTGCCCGCCCCGCGCCGCCCGCGAACACTCCGCCATCGCCCCGCGCCCCCGTGACCTGCGCCGCCCCTTACGCTGACCCCCTGATGAGACGCAAGCCCCGCATTCCGCCCGCCCCGCTCCCCCAGCGCGACGGCGTCGACCCCGTCCGGGTCAGGCTGCCGCCCGACGGGGCGTGGCCGACCGTGCGCGACCACTTGGTGGAGCGGCTCGCGGCCGGGCCGGGAACCATCGACGCGATGTTGCGCGCGGGCAGGATCGTCGGCGAGGACGGGGGGCCGGTGGCGCCGGACACGGTCTACGTCCCCGGCGCCTTCGTGTGGTTCCACCGCGACCTCCCGGCGGAGGTCACCGTGCCGTTCGCCCTCGACGTGGTCCACCGCGACGAACACATCGTCGTCGTGGACAAGCCGCACTTCCTCGCGACCATGCCGCGCGGCAGCCACGTGACACAGACCGCCCTCGCCCGGCTGCGCACGGAGCTCGGCATCCCGGCGCTGAGCGCCGCGCACCGCCTGGACCGGCTGACCGCCGGACTGCTCCTGTTCACCGTGCGGCCCGCGGAACGCGGCGCGTACCAGACCCTGTTCCGCGACCGCCTGGTACGCAAGGAGTACGAGGCGGTGGCCCCGTACGACCCGGACGTCCCGCTCCCGCGGACCGTGCGCAGCCACATCGAGAAGGACCGCGGGGTCATCGCGGCATACGAGGTCGAGGGCGCCGAGCCGAACAGCGAGAGCCGGATCGAACTCGTCGAGCACCGCGCCGGTCTCGGGCGCTACCGGCTCACCCCGCGCACCGGCCGCACCCACCAGCTCCGCGTCCACATGAACGCGCTGGGGCTGCCGATTCTCGGGGACCCGGTCTACCCGGTGGTGACCGGACCCGTGGCGCCGGACGACTTCCGGCGGCCCCTTCAACTCCTGGCGCGCGTCCTGGAGTTCACGGATCCGGTCACGGGCGTCGCCCACCGCTTCGTCAGCGGCAGGACGCTGACGGCCTGGACGGCGTACGACACCTGGGCACGGTAGCGGTCAGTAGCCGCGCCACCAGACGAGGAAGCGCTGCCAGACCCCCTTGGGCCGGACGACGGCCGCGGGCGCCGCGGCCGCGGGGGCGGCCGACGGCTGCGGGGCCGGGGCCGCGGGCTCCGGCCGGCGCGGCGGCGGGGACGACACCTGCCAGTCCCTGCGCGGCGTCGGCACCTGCGCCGAGGGCCGCGCCATGACGTCCTGCGGCGAGCGCGGCGCGAACTTGACGGGCAGCGCCACCAGATGCCGCGACAGGATCGACGACGTCCAGCGCAACTCCCGCTCGTCCACGGAGAGTTCCACGTCCGGCAGGCGCATCAGGAGCGCGTCGACCCCGGTGTCCGCGATGGCGCGGCCGATGTCCTGGCCGGGACACTCGTGCGGCCCGCCGCTGAACGCCAGGTGCGAGCGGTTGCCCTGCATGTTGGCGGTGAGGTCGGGGCGCACCACCGGGTCGACATTGCCCGGCGCGATGCCCAGGATCAGACCGTCGCCCGCCCTGATCCGCTGACCGCCGAGCTGGGTGTCCTGCTTGGCGAAGTAGCCGACCATCGCGCTGAACGGCGGTTCGTCCCACAGGGACTGCTCGACCGCCTCGGGCACCGTCATCTGGCCGCCGCTGAGCTGCGCGCGGAAGCGCGGGTCGGTGAGGACCACGCGCAGGACGTTGGCGATCAGGTTGGCGGTGGCCTCGTACGCGGCGATGAGGACGAGGCGCAGGTGCGCGCCCACCTCGTCGTCGGTGAGCTGCGCCGGGTGCGCGATGAGGCTGCTGGTGAAGTCCTCCTCGGGGTTGGCACGCCGCCGCGCCACGAGGCCCATCAGGACCTCCATGACGTACGCGTTGCTGGCGATGGCGGTCTCGGTGCCCTTGATCATGTCGCGGGCGGACTGCACCATCCGCTCGTTGTACTCCTCCGGCATGCCGAGGACGTGGCACATCACCATCATCGGCAGGTGCTCGGCGAACTGGCTGACGAGATCGGCGCGGCCCTCCTGACAGATGTCGTTGAGGAGGTGGTTCGTATAGCGGTTGATGTAGCGGCGGATGCCGCGGTGGTCGATGCCCGACATGGCGCCGGTGACCGCGCCGCGCAGCCGCTGGTGCTCGTCGCCCTCGGCGAAGCTGCACATCGGCTGCCAGGTGAAGACGGGTGCGAGCGGGTGGTCCAGGCCCGCGCTGCCGTCCTGCACGGCCCGCCAGCGGCGCGAGTCGCGGGTGTACTGCGAGGGGGTGCGGGCCATGTGCAGGTTCTCGCTGTGGCCGAGCACCGCCCACATCGGCACGTCGTTGTGGATCAGTACGGGCGCGACCGCGCCGTGCTCGGCGCGCAGCTTCTCGTACAGGCCCGCCAGATCGGTGTCCGCCTCGGGGCCGTAGAGGCGGCGCAGGCCGCCGGGCCCGAGGCCGTGGGCGGGGCAGCCGGGAGGCGCGGCGGCGGGTCCTTCGGTGCCGGGCCAGGAAGGGGAGGGAGGAGTCGTCACGGTCGTCGCTCCGGGATTCGCTGAGGGTTCCGGGTTGCTGGATACGGGGGTACGGACGCGGTCAGACGCGCGTCACCGTCAGGGAGTGGAGGTAGCGCATCAGGGTCATGAGGACATCCCGGCTGGACTCCCTGCGGCGGGCGTCGCACGCCATGATCGGCACTGCGGGTTCCAGGTCGAGGGCCCTGCGCAGGGTCTCGACGGGATGGTGGGGCGCGTCCGGGAAGTCGTTGACGGCGACGACGAACGGCACGCCGCGCTCCTCCAGGCGGCCGATCACGTCGAAGCTGACTTCCAGGCGGCGGGTGTCGATGAGGACGACCGCGCCGAGCGCGCCCTCGAAGAGGCCGTTCCACAGGAACCAGAAGCGCTCCTGGCCGGGGGTGCCGAACAGGTAGAGGACGAGCTCCTCGGAGATGCTGATCCGCCCGAAGTCCATCGCCACGGTGGTGGCCGTCTTGGACTCCGAGCCGTAGTTGTCGTCGACCCCGATACCCGCCTGGGTCATCGTCTCTTCGGTGGTCAGCGGGCGGATCTCGCTGACCGAGCCGACCATCGTCGTCTTGCCGACACCGAACCCGCCCACGATCACGACCTTCACGGCGGCCGACGCCGTGTGCGGCAGGACGTCCTCGCTGCGCGGGCCGGTGATCGTGTCAGAGCTTTTGAAGTCCATGCATCACCGCTTCGAGGAGGGATCGGTCGGGGAGCGCGGAGCGGACGATGGGGGCGCGCGCCTGGACGAGCTCGGCCGTGAGTAACTCCGTCAGGACGACCGTCACGACGCTGAACGGCAACGCCATGTAGGCGGAGAGCTCGGCGACGGAGAGCGGCGTCGTGCACAGCCGCAGGACCGCCGAGTGCTCCGGCTGGGCCGTGGGAGACGCCTCGCCCTGCGCGACGACCAGGGTGACGAGGTCGAGCGGTGCCCGCTCGGAGCCCTCGCCCGTGAGGATGTACAGCCGCTCCGGGTTCTCGGGGCTGCGGCGCTCCCGCTGGGGGGGCGTGCCGCGCTGGGGCGGGACGTCGCCCTCTTGTGAACCACGGGGGGAGTCTTGCGGAGGAGTCATACGGCCTGCCCGTCGCGCCGGGGCGGGCTCGTCAGATGCGCCCCGATGCGTACGACGAGGTCGCGCATGCGGGTGCCGATGAGGCCCGCGTCGACGGTCTCGTCGGCGAGCACGGCGAGATAGGCGCCCGCGCCCGCGGCCATCAGGTAGAAGTAGCCGCCGTTGATCTCGATGATGACCATCTTCATGCCGCCGTCGCTGTGCGGGATCTCGGTGGCGACGGCGGCGGCCAGGCTCTGCAGTCCCGCGCAGGCCGCGGCGATGCGGTCGGCCGCGTCCGGGTCGCCGCCGTAGCGCGCGATGCGCAGGCCGTCGGCGGAGAGCACCACGATCTGCCGGGTCTGTGGTACCCCGTCGGCGAGCTCCTTCAGCATCCAGTCGAAGTTGGCGCGTTGCTGGATCACTGCCAGTCCCTCTCGTCGGCGCTGCCGTGGTTGTTGCGGGTGGGGCCCTGCGGGGGGTTCGGCTCCTCGGGGGCGGACCCCTCCGCGGCGGATGCGGCGGATGCGGTGGATCCAGCGGATCCGGTACCGGTGGATGCGGTGGATCCGGGCGGTGGCACCGGATCGGTTCCCGCCGGGTCCTCGCCCTTGACGCCCTTCATGAACGCCTCGATCCACAGGCCCGGTTCGGGCTCCTCCCGCTTCGGGGCGGGCACCGGGGGCGGCGCGGTCGCGGCGGCGTGGGCCTCGGCGATCCGCTGGGCCTCGGCCTCCTGGGCGTACCGCTCGCTGAGGGAGATCTTGACGCGGCTGCGGCGCTGCGGCAGGCCGCCCGGCGTCCACTCGGTGACCTCCGGGACGTCGTCCTCCATGGTCGCGGTGAGCGGGGAGCGCAGCGGCGGGCCCGCGGTGACGACGCGCGGCTTCTTGCGGCGGATGTTGCGGGCGGGTTCCTCGATGAGGCGGCCGCCGTTGTCCACGCGCGGCACGGCGGAGGCGCCGATGCCGTGGGCGAGGCCGGGCGCGGGCTCGGTGGTGATCATCTCGCGCGGCACGATGAGGACCGCGCGGACCCCGCCGTAGGCGGACTGCCGCAGGGAGACCTGCAGGTTGTACATCTGCGAGAGGCGGCCGACGACGGCCATGCCGAGCCGGGGCGTCTCACCGAGGTCGTTGAGGTCGATGCCTGCCTGGGCCTGCTCCAGCATGCGCTCGGCGCGGGCCCGCGCCTCCTCGCTGAGGCTGACGCCGCCGTCCTCGATCTCGACGGCGATGCCGGTCTGCACCTCGACGGCGGTGACGTGCACCTTGGTCTGCGGGGGCGAGTACCGGGTGGCGTTGTCGAGGAGTTCGGCGCAGGCGTGGATGAGCGGCTCGACGGAGGTGCCGTGGATCGCGACCTTGGCGATCGAGTGCAGTTCGACGCGCGGGTAGTCCAGGATCCGGGACATCGCGCCGCGCAACACGCTGAACAGCGGGACGGGCTTGGGCCACTGGCGGCCGGGGCGGGCGCCGCCGAGCACCGCGATGGAGTCGGCGAGCCGGCCGATCAGGGCGGTGCCGTGGTCGATGCGCAGCAGGTCGTCGAAGACCTCGGGGTTGCGCCCGTGGAACTCCTCCATGTCGCGCAGTTCCGCGGCCTGTTGGTGGACGATCGACTGGACGCGCCGGGCGATGTTGACGAAGGCGCGCTGCGCGGACTCGCGCATCGCTTCCTCGCGGTCCAGGGTTTCGAGGACGGAGCGGAGCAACTCGCGTTGTGAGGCCGGGAGTTCGTGGTACGCCTCGTCCTTGTCCACGACGTTGCGGATCACTTCGACGGGCGCTTCGCCCCGGCGCAGCCGCCAGAGCGCCGCGGGCAGGATCTCCCGGCCCAGGCGCACGGTCTCGTCGTCGTGGGAGGCGATGCGCCGCTCGAGAAGGGCGAGGCGCTGTGCGTGCTGCGCGCGCTGCCCCCGGATGGTCCGGCCGCGGCGCACCGCTTCGGCGCCGACCGCGACGACCATGAGGGTCGCGACGGCGCCGCACCAGCCGACGGCGGTCCTGGCCGGTTCCGTCACGGAGGCGACGGCGGCTCCGGTCGCCGCCGCCATCAGCATGGCAGGCAGCAACAACACACGCGCGTAAGGGACTTCTCGGCCACCGGGAGGCGATTGAACACTCACCATGTATGCCCTCTGAACACTCGTCTTGGGGGGAATGACGTCTTTGGGGGTGCTGGTACATGTGCGGGGGGAGGTGACAAAACCGAACGATCGAAAGTTTTGGGAACAAGCGCGCGAATCTGTCGCAACTCGTTCAACTCGCCGCGCTTCGGGCGAGCTTAGTCCGCCGAAATCACCGCCGTGTCATATTCGGCAACCCCCTGCAGAGCCCTGGCCGACGGGCATACACTCTCCCCTTTTGCACGCGCGGCGATCATTCGAACACATGGAGTGACGCCTCGAACGCCCGGAAAAACGCCGAACGGGCGCGCCCCACGACCCAGTTGGCCGGGGAACGCGCCCGTGCGCGCGACAGAGGTCCTGCTCTCAGCCCACCGAGCTGTACGCGACGACTCCCCGGAGCAGCTGGTCGACCGCCTTGCGGGCGTTCTTCGCGACCGTGCTGCCCTCGCGCGGGGCCGCCGCGGCGATCTGCCCGAGCACGTCGATGACCTGCTTGCACCAGCGCACGAAGTCACCGGCGGGCATGTCCGCCTCGCGCAACACCTCGTCCAGGCCCTTGTCGTTGGCCCACATGTACGCCGCCCAGGCGAAGCCCAGGTCGGGTTCGCGCTGCCCGACACCCTCCGTCTGACTGATCTTGAAATCTTCCTCCAGGCCGTCGAGGCGGCCCCAGATCCGCACCATCTCGACGAGCGCCGCCTTCGCCGCCCCGGACGGCAGCTTGGGCGCGAGGGCGTCGTCCCCGACCCGCGCCTCGTAGACCAACGCCGAGACGCACGCGGCCAGTTCGGCCGGGCTCAGCCCTTCCCACACCCCGGCCCGCAGGCACTCGCTGGCCAGCAGGTCCAGCTCCCCGTACAGCCGGGCGAGCCGCTTGCCGTGCTCGGTGACCTCGTCGGCGCGCAGGTAGTCGAGCTCGGTGAGCAGGGCGACGATGCGGTCGAACGTACGGGCGATGGTGTTCGTACGCCCCTCGATGCGGCGCTCCAGCTGCGAGGTGTCGCGCTTGAGGCGGTGGTACCGCTCGGCCCAGCGCGCGTGGTCCTCCCGCTCGTCGCAGCCGTGGCAGGGGTGCGCGCGCAGCTCCGCGCGCAGCCGTGCGATCTCCTGGTCGTCGGCGGCCGCCGCCCGCCCCTTGCGCTGCCGGTCGGGCACGATGTGCCCGGCCTTGGTGCGCAGCGCGGACGCCAGATCACGGCGCGACTGCGGCGAGCGGGCGTTGAACGACTTCGGGATGCGCATCCGCTCCACCGCCTCGACGGGCACCGGGAAGTCCATCGACGCCAGCCGCTTGACCTGCCGCTCGGCGGTGAGGACGAGCGGCCGGGGCCCGTCCACCTGGTCGAAGCCGCGGTGGCCGTTGGCCCGCCCGGGCGGCAGCCCCGGGTCGAGGACGAGCGCCAGGCCCGCGAACTTCCCCGTCGGGACGTGGATGATGTCGCCCGGCTTCAGCTTCTCCAGGGCCGCAGCGGCCGCGACCCTGCGCTGGGCCGCGCCCTGCTTGGCCAGCTCGGTCTCGCGGTCCTTGAGATCACGGCGCAGCCGCGCGTACTCCTCGAAGTCGCCGAGGTGGCAGGTCATGGAGTCCTTGTAGCCCTCCAGGCCCTCCTCGTTCTTCTGCACCTGCCGGGAGATCCCGACGACCGACTTGTCGGCCTGGAACTGCGCGAAGGACGTCTCAAGGAGCTCGCGCGAGCGGTGCCGGCCGAACTGCTCGACCAGGTTCACCGCCATGTTGTACGACGGCTTGAAGCTGGAGCGCAGCGGATACGTACGCGTACCGGCCAGACCGGCCAGGTGCTCGGGGCTCATGGCGCGCTGCCAGAGGACCACCGCATGGCCCTCCACATCGATGCCCCGGCGCCCGGCACGGCCGGTCAACTGCGTGTACTCCCCCGGGGTGATGTCGGCGTGCTGCTCGCCGTTCCACTTGACGAGCTTCTCCAGCACCACACTGCGCGCGGGCATGTTGATGCCCAGGGCGAGGGTCTCGGTGGCGAAGACGGCCTTGACGAGGCCGCGCACGAAGAGCTCCTCGACAACCTCCTTGAAGGTGGGCAGCATGCCCGCGTGGTGCGCCGCGATGCCGCGCTCCAGGCCCTCGAGCCATTCGTAGTAACCGAGGACGTGGAGGTCCTCGTCCGGGATCGACGCCGTGCGCTCCTCGACGATCTCACGGACCGTCATCCGGGCCGCGTCGTCGTTCAGCCGCAGGCCCGCGTACAGACACTGCTGCACGGCGGCCTCGCAGGCCGCGCGGCTGAAGATGAACGTGATGGCCGGGAGCAGCCCTTCGGAGTCCAGGCGCTCGATGACCTCGGGGCGGCCCGGCGTCCAGATCCTCGACCGCTGGCGGCGCTCCCGCTCGCGGTCGGCCTCGCGGAGCATCTTGCCCTTGCGGCGGTCGCGCGGGTTGTACGAACGGCTGGCCTCCAGCCGCGCCATGCGCATGAGGTCCGGGTTGACCGCCTTCTTGTGGCCCTCGCCCTCCTCGAAGAGGTCGTACATCCGGCGCCCGGCGAGCACGTGCTGGAAGAGCGGCACGGGCCGGTGCTCGGAGACGATCACCTCGGTGTCGCCGCGGACGGTGTCGAGCCAGTCGCCGAACTCCTCCGCGTTCGACACGGTGGCCGAGAGGGAGACCAGCGTGACCGACTCCTGCAGATGGATGATCACTTCCTCCCAGACGGCGCCGCGGAAGCGGTCGGAGAGGTAGTGCACCTCGTCCATGACCACATAGCCGAGGTTCAGCAGCGACTGGGAGCCCGAATACAGCATGTTCCGCAGGACCTCGGTGGTCATGACGACCACCGGGGCATCGCTGTTGACGCTGTTGTCGCCGGTGAGCAGGCCGACCTTGTCCGCGCCGTACCGCTTGGCGAGGTCGGCGTACTTCTGGTTGGAGAGCGCCTTGATGGGCGTGGTGTAGAAACACTTCTTGCCCCGGCCCAGGGCCAGGTGCACGGCGAACTCGCCGACGATCGTCTTGCCCGAGCCCGTGGGGGCGGCCACGAGCACGCCCTTGCCTGCCTCAAGGGCCTGACAGGCCTCGATCTGGAAGGGGTCGAGGCCGAATTCGTACATCTCGCGGAAGGACGCGAGTGCGGTGGCCTGCTCGACAGCGCGCTTGCGCGCCGCCGCGTACCGCTCGGCCGGTGAGAGGTCCTCTGTCATCGTGCTTTCGAGACTACCGGCCACCGCTGACAACGGACGATCATTATGGGACCGGGAGCGGAACGCGACAGCTCACCGGGAGAACGCCACAGCTCACCGGGGGCGCACGGCAGCGCCCTTCAGGCCGTCAGTACGCGCACCGCCCCCGGCACGCACTGTGCGGTCAGCGGCAGCGCGCCCAGCGGCTCACCGTCGGCGTAGCCGGTGACGCCGGGCGCGGCCAGCTCGACCCGCGCGGCGCGGTGCACGGTGACCTTCGGGTGGTCGAGGTGCGTGCCCTTGTAGACCCGCGGAAAGACCTTGAGCAGCGTCGTGCGGCTGCAGTCCCCCACCACGGTGACGTCGAACAGCCCGTCGCTCATGTCGGCCCCCGCGCAGATCCGCATCCCGCCGCCGTACGAGGTTCCGTTGCCGACCGCGACGAGCGTGGCCTCGACCTCGTGGACGTCACCGCCGTCCAGCGTGATGCGGTACGGGACCGGTGTGAACGCCGCGAGCTCCGCGACCATCGCGAGGTCGTACTTGAAGCGCCCCGTGGGCCACCGCATCCGGTTGCCCCGGTCGTTGACCCGCGAGTCGAAGCCCGAGGCGAGCACGGTCCCGAACCACGTCCCGCCGACCCTCCCCAGATCGACGTCGCGCGTGCGCTCCCCCTTGAGCGCCTCGGCCACCACCTCTCCGGCGGCGGCAGGCTCGCGCACCGGCAGGCCCAGGGCCCGCGCGAAGTCGTTGCCGGTCCCCACCGCGATCACGCCGAGCGGGGTGCGGGTCCCCGCGACGGCCTGCAGCGCGAGGCTGGCCATGCCGTCGCCGCCGACGGCTATCAGCGCCCCGGTACCCGCGCCGACGGCCTGGCGGGCCCGGCGCAGCGCGTCCGAGGCGTCCTCGCCGATGACGGTGCGCACGGAGAAGCCACGGGCCCGCAACGCGGAAGCGGCCGGCTGCGCTGCGTGAGCGCCCCGGCCGCGGCCCGCGGTGGGATTGACGAAGAGGGTGATCTCGCTGGTCACGGCCGGACCCTACAAGGTCAGGTGACGTCGTCGAAACCGTTCACTCGATGATCGGTCCGTCCGGTGCCCGCCTGCTCGGGCAGCGCCCGGGGCGGCCGCACCGACTCGACGTCGTCGACGGCGCCGGGCGTGAGGTCGATGTCGGACGCCTCGTCGTCGTCGAGCTCGGCGTCGGGGTCGTTGCGACGGCGGCGCTTGTCGTTCAGGAGGGAGAAGCCGACGGCCATGAAGTACAGGACGACGATCGGGCCCGCGAGGGCGATCATGCCGACGGGGTCGGTGGTCGGAGTCGCCACCGCGCCGAAGATGAAGACGCCCATGACCACGCCGCGCCACCAGGTCACCATGCGGCGGCCGGTCACCATGCCGGTCATGTTGAGCATCACCAGGAGCAGGGGGAGCTCGAAGGAGGCGCCGAAGACGAGGACCATCCGGACGGTGAAGTCGAGGATCGTGTCCATCGGCAGCAGGTTCTCGGCCCCGTCCGGCGTGATGCCGAGCAGGACGCGCATGCTGACCGGGAGGATCGTGTAGGCCAGCCAGGCGCCCGCGAAGAAGAGCGGCACGGCGGCACCGACGAACCAGTAGGTGTACTTCCGCTCGTGCTTGTGCAGACCGGGCGCGACGAACGCCCACAGCTGGTACAGCCAGACCGGGCTGGACACGATGATGCCGACCATGAGGCTGACCTTCACCGTGGTCGTGAAGGGCGACAGCAGGTCGTTGAACGTCACCTTCGCGCAGTGACCGCCGGTCACCTCCATGCCGGGCTTGCAGCGCGGCACGGGATCAGCCAGGAACTCCATCAGCTCCTGGCTGTAGAACGCCGCCACGATCGACACGATCGTGATCGCGAGGAGCCCCTTGGCGAGCCGGTTGCGGAGCTCGCGAAGGTGCTCCGCGAGAGACATCCGCCCCTCGGGGTCCTTCTCCTTCTTGCGGGCAGACTTGAGCAACCCACGTCCTCATCTCGTGCGGCAGGCCGGCCGTCGCCGGCCTTGGATCAGCGCTGCGTCGTACGGTCGGTCGGCTCGGTGACCGGGCGCGAGCTGGTCACATCGCCGGGGGCAGCCTGGATCGTGCGCTTCTGGAGGGCCGGGTCGCTCGGCGGGTCGGCCGGAGCGGCGGCGTCGTCCTTGCTGTCGGACTTCATGGCCTTGGCCTCGCTCTTGAGGATGCGGGCCGACTTGCCGAGGGAGCGTGCCATGTCCGGCAGCTTCTTGGCTCCGAACAGCAGGACGATAACGACGAGGATGAGAATGATCTCGGGGGCTCCGAGCCTACCCATAGCTGTATACCTTCTTCACCGAGGCGTCAGGAGTCTGGTTCGCTCGGCAGACCGGACATTCATCCGATCTCCCCACGCGTGCAGCGATCGTAACCCCCCGGGGTAAACGCGCGGCAATCCCCGCGCATACTCCGAGTACGGCCCCCGCCTCGATCCCGGGCCGCATTCGCAGCGTACCCGTCCACCTCCGGGAGTTGACAGGTCGAGGACGCTAAAGAGCCTCTCGTCCCGCACGGGCCACGGTGGCCGCGGCCCTCTCCAGGTCCTCCGCCGCCCTATTGATCTTCCGTGTGGTGTCGGTCACTTGATGTGCGAGGCGCTGCGCCTCCACAAAGACCTTGATCGCCAGTACGCCGAGGACGGCGAGGCCCAAGAAGCCCGCCGCGATCGCGAGCATCGCCCAGAACATGCGCCGAGCCTAGACGGTCGAGTGCAGGCGCAGCGTCCGCACCCCACCGCCGGTGAGGAGCTCGACGATGCGCTCGCCCGCGGGCTTGCGGACCGCGGCGCCGCACTCGGGACAGGTGAAGGAGTAGAACGTGGTGCGCGCGCTGGCGCCGATCGCCAGGCGCAGCGCGCCCGCCGAGAGCTCGAAACGGGCCCGGCAGTCGGGGCAGGCCGCCGTGAAGAAGACCGGCGCGGTCCGCTGCTGCGCCGGCACTCCCGGCAATCCGGACATGGTCGGTGTGCTCAACGCCCTTGCTCCTGACTGTCGTAGTCCCTCTCGTACGCCTCGAGGGCCTCGCGAGCCGCCTGCCGCGCGCTGTCCGCGAGCTGGGCCGGGGAGACGATCCGGCCGTCCCTGCCGAGCCGCAGCGCGAGGCGGCGCAGCGAGGCGGGCTCAGGGGTGCGCAGCGTGATCCGCAGACCGCCGTCGGGCAGCTCCTCGGCGCTGTCGTGGGGGTAGTACTCCGCGACCCAGCGACCGCCGGGACCGGTCTCGACGACGACCTCGGGGTCCTCGGCGGCGGGCTGCACGAGGCCTTCGGAGAGGTCGCGCAGTTCGACCTCGGGCGGCGCGGACGGCTCGTCGAGGATCTTGATCTCGGCGACCCGGTCGAGGCGGAAGGTGCGCCGCGCCTCGGAGCGGCGGCACCACGCCTCCACATAGGTGTGGCCGACGCTCACCAGACGGATGGGGTCGATCTCGCGCTCGGTGACCTCGTCGCGCGCGGGCGAGTAGTAGCGGATCCAGAGGCGGCGCCGTTCGGAGATGGCCCGGTCGACGTCGGCGAAGACGCCGCCCTCCGACTCGAAGGTCACCGACAGGCGGGAGCTGGCGCCCGCCGCCTCGCCGGCCGCGGTCTCCAGCTTCGCGGTGGCGCGCAGCAGGGCGAGCCGGTCGCTCTCGCGCAGGCCCGGCAGTGTGGCCACGGCGCGGGCGGCGACGAGCAGCGCGGTCGCCTCGTCGGCGGCCAGGCGCAGCGGGGACGCCACGTCGTCGGGGTTGTGCCACCAGATGCGGTCGCCGTCGGTGTCGATGTCCAGGAGGTCGCCGCCGCGGAAGCTGGTCCCGCACATCGGCAGCACGTCGAGGTCGGAGATCAGCTCGTCGGGAGTGATACCGAAGGCGCGGGCGACGTCCTCCACGTGGGCGCCGGGGCGCTCGCGCAGATAGGTCACCAGCGACAGCATCCGCCGAGTCTGGTCGATGGCGTTCGAGGCCATGCTCTGTCCGCTCCCCCTCAGCCCTTGGCCACGGCGCGCAGCCGGTCCACGACGTCGGCCCGCAGCTCGGCGGGCTCGAGGACCACCACGTCGGGCCCGAACTCCACCAGCCAGGCATCGAGCCCGTGGCCGTACGGAATCTCCAACTCGTCCCACCCGTCGCCGAGTTCCCGCAGCGCGACGGCCTTGGCCCGCAGCGGGTAGCCGGCGCCCGTGCGCAGCCGGATCAGGGCGGTGCGGTCGGCGATCTCCCCCGCCCAGCCCGCGACGGTCTCGCGGACCGTGACGACGTCCGGGACGTCGGCGGTGTACTTCCCCGCGCGGGCGCGCACCTTGCCGGTGATCCGGGAGAGCCTGAAGACGCGCTCGGCGCCCCGGTCGCGGTCCCAGCCCGCGAGGTACCAGTGGCCGCGCCAGCACTCAAGGGCCCAGGGCTCGACGTGGCGCTGCTCGGGGCGGGCGGCGGTCGCCTTGCGGTAGTCGAAGACGATGGGGCGGCGGTCGCGGCAGGCGAGCATCAGCGGCTCGAAGGCCGCCTCGTGCGCGGGGATCCGCGGCTCCAGGGCGCTGTGGGCGCCGTACGGGTCGGCGTCCTCGGGCAGCCCCGCGGCGCGCAGCTTCTGCAGGGCTCCGCTGGCGGCGCCCGCGAGGCGGGCCTGCTGCCAGACCTTGGCGGCCAGGCCGAGGGCCGCGGCCTCCTCGGCGTCTATCGTGATGGGCGGCAGGCGGTTGCTGTCGCGGCGGGCCAGATAGCCGACCTCGCCTTCGAGGTTCTCCACGGTCTCGATGACCAGGCCGAGCTCGCGCAGATCGTCCTTGTCGCGCTCGAACATCCGGTTGAAGGAGTCGTCGGCGCCCGCGGCCCGGCCTCCCGGCCCCGCTGCCGCCCTGCCCCCCGGCCCGAAGGCCTCGACGTAAGCCTCGATGGAATCGCGCAGCTCACGCTTGCTGAGCGGCCGCCGGGTCCCGAGCAGGCACAGCGCCAGATTCATCAGCCGCTCGGCCTTGGCAATGGCCATCGACGCCCTTTCTCGGCCATACAACACACAATGCTTCCGACCGATGACCGTACCGCCCCGGGGTGTCGTGGCAAAGCCGAGGGCCCGTGCCGGACACGACCGAGGGCCCATGCCGCACCGGCATGAGCCCTCGGTGGACGCGTCAGGTCGCGGACGTCCTCAGACGGAGACCAGGTCGCAGACGAAGATCAGCGTCTCGCCCGGCGCGATGCGGCCGCCACCGGCGCCGCGGTCGCCGTACGCGAGGTGGGCCGGGATGGTCAGCTCGCGCCGGCCACCGACCTTCATGCCCTGCACGCCCTGGTCCCAGCCGGAGATGACCTGGCCGGCGCCCAGCTGGAACTCCAGCGGGTTGCCGCGGTTCCAGCTGGCGTCGAACTCCTCGCCGGAGCTGAAGGCGACGCCCACGTAGTGGACCTTGACGAAGTCGCCCGCCTTGGCGACCGCTCCGTCACCCTCCCAGATGTCCTTGATCTGCAGTTCGGCCGGCGGCTCGCCGACCGGGAAGTCGACCTCGGGCTTGTCGATGCTCACGAAAATGCTCCTGCTTTGATACGAAAGGTCAGCTCGGACAGTCTTACATCCCCGAGGGACTACATCTTCGCAAGGATGTCCACGGTGAAGACCAGCGTGGAGTCCTTCTTGATGGGGCTGCCCTGCGGGGGCTGGTCGCCGTACCCCAGCTCCGGCGGGATGACGATGAGGACGCGGCTGCCGACCTTCTTGCCGGTCAGACCCTGCGCCCAGCCCTTGACGACCTGCGCGAGCTGGAACGAGGCGAGCTGCTTGCGCTTGTACGAGGAGTCGAACTCCTTGCCGTCCCAGAGCACACCCTCGTACTGGCACAGGAGGCTGTCGGTCTGCTTCACCTCGTCACCGTCGCCCTCGAGGATGTACGACGCGACGAGCTTCGTGGGCGCCTTCGACTTGGGGATGTCGATGGAGGGGGCCTTGCCGTCGGTGTTCGTACCGACCTTGGGCAGGTCCTTGTTGGACTGCGCCACCTCCTTGCCCTTCGCCGAGCTCTTGGCGGTGAACGTGCCCACCAGGTCGACGACGAAGACGAGGGTGTCCGAGCCCTTGATGCCCGCCTGCTTGTTGCCCTCCTTGCCGTACCCCATCTTCGGGGGGATGGCGAGCTCCACGCGGCTGTCCAGCTTCTTGCCGACCAGGGCCTGGTCCCAGCCCGGGATGACCTGACCGACGCCGATCGGGAAGACCGTGGGGTTGCCGCGGTCGTAGGAGTTGTCGAAGACCTTGCCCGTCGCCCAGATCTGACCGAGGTAATTGGCCTGCAGGTAGTCGCCCTTGACGACCTCCTTGCCCTTGCCCTCGATCAGGGTCTTGACCGCGAGGTCGGAGGACGGCTTGCCCGAGCCCTTGGCGACGGTCGGCTTCTCACCGAACTTCGTGCCCTTCGTGATCTCGGGCAGCGGACCGTCCACGATCTTCGCCGTCGGCGGCGCCGACGCGGAGTTGGTCGGGCTGTCACTGGGCTTGGACTTGGCCTTGTCGGCCTTGTCGTCACCACAGCCTGCCAGCGTCAGCAGGCCGGCCGGGACGGCAAGGAGGAGAGAGCGTCGGCGCACGGTGGGGGCCTCGTATCGGTCGATCTTGTGGGTTGGCGTGCGCGCAACTCTACGGCGTGAGAAGGGCGCCGCACGAGGAACGTGCGGCGCCCGCGTTGCGTTCCCGCAACGTCACTCGATTCACTCGGATCACATGCTGGCGATCGGATCACATGCCGGCGATGAGCTTCTCCACCCGGTCGTCCACGGACCGGAAGGGGTCCTTGCACAACACCGTGCGCTGTGCCTGGTCGTTGAGCTTGAGGTGGACCCAGTCGACCGTGAAGTCACGGCGCTGCTCCTGGGCCCGCCGGATGAAGTCGCCGCGCAGCCGCGCCCGGGTGGTCTGCGGCGGCACCGACTTGCCCTCGAAGATCTTCAAGTCGTTGCAGATGCGGGCGGCTTGCCCCTTCTTCTCCAGGAGGTAGTAGAGCCCTCGCCGACGGTGGATGTCGTGGTACGCGAGGTCTATCTGCGCGACCCGCGGGTGCGACATGGTCATGTTGTGCTTGGCCCGGTACCGCTCGATGAGCTTGTACTTCATGACCCAGTCGATCTCGGTGCCGATCCGGTCGAGGTCCTCCGACTCGATCGCGTCGAGGGTGCGGCCCCACAGCTCCAGGACCTGCTCGACGGTGCCGGTACGGATGCCGCGGCGGTCGACGAAGTCCACCGCCTTCTCGTAGTACTCGCGCTGCACTTCGAGCGCCGACGCCTCACGGCCACTGGCGAGGCGCACCTTGCGGCGGCCCGTGATGTCGTGGCTGACCTCGCGGATGGCCCTGATCGGGTTCTCCAGGGTGAGGTCGCGCATCACGGTGCCCGCCTCGATCATGCGCAGCACGAGGTCGGTGGCGCCGACCTTGAGGAGCATGGTCGTCTCGGACATGTTCGAGTCGCCCACGATGACGTGGAGCCTGCGGTACCGCTCGGCGTCCGCATGCGGTTCGTCGCGGGTGTTGATGATCGGCCGGGAGCGGGTCGTCGCGGAGGAGACCCCCTCCCAGATGTGCTCCGCGCGCTGGCTGACGCAGTACACGGCGCCGCGCGGAGTCTGCAGCACCTTGCCCGCGCCGCACAGCAGCTGGCGGGTGACGAGGAACGGAATGAGAATGTCCGCGAGTCGGGAGAACTCTCCATGACGGGCCACCAGGTAGTTCTCATGGCAGCCGTAGGAGTTTCCCGCCGAGTCGGTGTTGTTCTTGAAGAGATAGACGTCGCCCGCGATTCCCTCCTCGTGCAGGCGGCGTTCGGCGTCGACGAGCAGGCCTTCCAGAATGCGCTCGCCTGCTTTGTCGTGGGTGACCAGCTCGGTCACGTTGTCACATTCGGGTGTCGCATATTCCGGATGTGATCCCACGTCAAGATAGAGGCGGGCCCCGTTCCGCAGAAAGACGTTGCTGCTGCGGCCCCATGACACGACACGGCGGAAGAGGTAGCGCGCCACCTCGTCAGGGGACAGCCGGCGCTGCCCCCTGAACGTGCATGTGACGCCGTACTCGTTCTCCAGCCCGAAAATGCGGCGGTCCATGACTGAACATTACGCCTGATGCCCGGCACTGAAACCGGGTTCGACGGCACCGTTTCGATCATTTTCTGATGAACCCGCAACGACCCCTGAATCGTCGACCGCAACCAGTACCCGCGCCGTGGCCAGCAAAACCAGCAGCGCTCCCGCGCCCGCGAACCCGGGAACCGCGAATCCCCACACCGTGCCGCCCCACTCCACGACCGGCCCCGCGGCCGCGGTCCCGAGCGAGGCGCCCACCGTGAACGTGGTCACCAGCCACGAGAACGCCTCCGTGACCGTGCCGCGCGGAGCGTGCCGGTCCACGATGATGAACGCGCACGCGAGCGCGGGCGCCAGGAACACACCGGCGAGCGCGCTGAGCCCCGTCATCGCGAGCGCGCCGGGCGTCAGCGTCAACGGCACGTAGCAGAGGGCGAGCAGCCCCACGAGCACGGTCAGCCGCCGCTCCGGCACACCGTTCCACTGCCGCGCCCCGTACACGGAGCCGCCGACGAGCGCGCCGAGACCGAGCGCCGCCATCAGCCAGCCGTACACCGCGTCACCCCCGTGGCCGTCCGCGTACGACACCCCTGCGACGGTGATCGAGCCGAGCGCCATGCCGATGAAGAGGAACGCGCCGAGCAGCGCGAGGAGTCCGGGCGAGCGCAGGGCCCCGAGCCAGTGCGCCGCCCGGGGCGCCGAGCGCCACGCGCGCGAGGGCTGGGACACCACTACGGAGAGCGCCCCCAGCACCCCGACGGCGTTGACGACGAGCAGCGCGGCCTGCTCCGACCAGAGGGCGACGCAGCCCGTGACGAGCAACGGCCCGACGGTGAACATGACTTCCTGGGCGATGGCGTCCATCGCGTACGCCGTGTGCACCTGCTCCTCCTTGCCCAGCACGCTCGGCCACAGCGCGCGCAGGCCGCCCTCCAGGGGTGGCGTGAAGAGGCCGGCGAGACCGACCGCGGCATAGGCGGACGGGAGCCGGTCGGGGCCGGTGAAGGCGAAGGCGGCCATGCCCACGGCGGACAGGAGCGCGGCGGGCAGCTGGACGCGCGGCTGGCCGTGCAGGTCGACGAGGCGCCCGAGGAGCGGCTGCCCGACGGCGTTCGCGACGCCGTAGACCGCGGCGAGCCCGCCCGCCAGGCTGTACGTCCCGCCCTCGGCCCGGATGAACAGCACGATGGCGATGGCCGCCGTGGCGTTCGGGAGCCTGCCCACCAGCGTCCCCGCAAGCAGCCGCATCGCGTATCTGGTCCGCAGGATCTCCGCGTATCCGCCCGCCATGTCCCCGCCCCTCACCGGGCGACACCGCCCGAGGTTTTACGTATAACGTCGAGCGTCATACGTACCATGAGCGCTGTCCGCGGGTCCACCGTGTCTCCCACCGCGGACACGATCAGGGAGGTATCAGTGGCCGGGCCACACCAGGACGACGTGGGCCCCCGCCCCACGAGCCGCGACGTCGCACGCGCCGCCGGGGTCTCCCAGGCCACCGTCTCCCTCGTCCTCGGCGACAAGTGGCGCGGCCGCGTCGCCGAACCGACCGCCGAACGCGTACGCACGGCCGCCCGCGACCTCGGCTACCGCCCCAACCTGGCCGCCCGCAACCTGCGCCTGGGCAGGACCAGGACAGCCCTGCTCGTCGTCCCCGAACTCACCAACGAGTTCTTCGCCCACGTCTACACCGGAGTCGCCCGCATCGCCGCCCGGCACGGCTTCGGCGTCGTCCTCTACCCCTCCCCCGACGGCATCGGCCCCGCCCGCGACCCCTTCGCCTCGGCGCGCGCCTCACTGGACGGCGTACTCGCCTCCTCCATGGCCTCCGACGCCCTCGCCACCATCCGCGGCGACGATCTGCCCCTCGTGATGCTCGACAGCGACCCGGCCGGCAGCCTCGGTGCCGCCACCGTCAATCTCGACCTCGCCGACGGCATGCGCCAGGTGACCGAACACCTCCTGGCCCTCGGCCACCGCGACTTCCTGCACCTCGCGGCGGCCGTCGACTCCTGGACCTTCGACGTACGCGCCGAAGCCCTCGCCCGGACCCTGCGCGGCACGGACACCGCCGTGCGCCGCGTCGCCGCACCCCTCGACGTCGAAGGCGCCCGAGCCGTCGCCGAAGCCGCCCTGTCCACCCCGGGCCCCCGCCCCACCGCCATCGTCTGCGACGACGACTTCCTCTCCGCGGGCGCCTGCAAGGCGGCCCGACGGCTCGGCCTGCGCATCCCCGAGGACGTCTCGGTCACGGGCTTCGACGACCTGACCCTGGCGACCGCCGTCGAACCGGAACTGACCACCGTCCGCCTGCCCGCCGAGCGCTTCGGAGAACGCGGCATGGAGTCCCTGATCGCCGTCCTGGCGGGCCGCGCACCGGACGCCACACCACTGCCCGTCCAGCTGACCGTCCGCGGCTCCACAGGCCCCGCCGCCCACTGACCCCGGGCCCACGGAAAGCGCCCCGCACCCCGGCCGTCAGGCCGGGACACGGGGCGCTCACCGCACCGGAACGGACTCCTACTCGACGTCGCCACCCGACGTCGGCGCGGGCCCGGCATCCGCGTCCGGCTCCGTGTCCGTGGCCGCGTCCGTCGCACCGCCCTCGTCGAGCAGACGCGACAGCTGACGCCCCACGATCCGCTTGAACTTCCGCTTCTGCGGCCGTGTCCGGTCGAGGACCGCCACCTCGAGGCGCTCCGCGGGGATCTCCCGCTCGCTGCCGTTCGTGTCGCGGGACAGCGCCTGCACCGCGAGCTTGAGCGCCTCGGCCAGCGTCATCGCGTCCTGATGGCGCTGATCGAGATACGTACTGATCTGCTCCGCGTTGCCTCCGACCGCGACCGAGCCGTGCTCATCCACGATCGATCCGTCGTGCGGCAGGCGATAGATCTGATCACCGTCCGGCGTGGGGCCGACCTCGGCCACGACCAGCTCGACCTCGTACGGCTTCTCGGCATTGCTGGAGAAGATCGTGCCGAGCGTCTGCGCGTAGACGTTGGCGAGCCCACGGGCCGTCACGTCGTCGCGGTCATACGTATATCCACGCAGGTCGGCATAGCGGACCCCGCCGATCCGCAGATTCTCGTACTCGTTGTACTTGCCGGCGGCCGCGAAGCCGATCCGGTCATAGATCTCGCTGAACTTGTGCAGCGCACGGGACGGGTTCTCGCCGACGAACACAATGCCGTCGGCATACTGCATCACGACAAGGCTGCGCCCCCGGGCGATGCCCTTGCGGGCGTATTCCGCCCGGTCGGCCATGGCCTGCTGGGGTGAGACATAGAACGGCGTCGACACCGGATCCGTCCCTTTCTGTCAAAAAACTTCAGTCAGTGGCGAATTCGGAGCGATCAGAGCAATGCGGCCCGCGGGCCGTCCGGCTGCTCAAGGCGCTTCTCCAGGATCGCGCGCGCGATCGCGGAGGACTCCTCCTCCGTCAGTCGCCGGAAGCCCTCGTCGGAGATGACGGTGACGATGGGGAAGATCCGCCGGGCCATGTCCGGACCACCGGTGGCCGAGTCGTCGTCGGCCGCGTCGTACAACGCCTGGATGACCAGGGTCGTCGCCTGCTCCTCCGTCAGACCGTCGTGGTAGAGCTTCTTCATCGCACCGCGCGCGAAGACCGAACCCGAACCGGTCGCCGCGAATCCGTGCTCCTCCGAACGCCCGCCCGTGACGTCGTACGAGAAGATGCGGCCCTTCTCGCGGTCCACGTCGTACCCCGCGAAGAGGGGGACCACGGCGAGGCCCTGCATGGCCATGCCGAGGTTGCCCCGGATCATCGTGGACAGGCGGTTCGCCTTGCCCTCCAGGGAGAGCGTGGCGCCCTCCACCTTCTCGAAGTGCTCCAGCTCCAGCTGGAAGAGCTTGACCATCTCCACGGCCAGACCGGCCGTACCCGCGATGCCCACCGCCGAGTACTCGTCGGCCGGGAACACCTTCTCGATGTCGCGCTGCGCGATCACATTGCCCATCGTCGCCCGCCGGTCGCCGGCGAGGACGACGCCGCCGGGGAACGTCACGGCCACGATGGTCGTGCCGTGCGGCGCCTCGATGACGCCCTGCGTGGGCGGCAGTTGGCGGTTGCCGGGCAGAATCTCAGGCTGATGCTCGGACAGGAAGTCCATGAAGGACGACGAACCGGGCGTCAGGAAGGCAGCTGGTAGACGCCCTGTGCCACGAGTATTGGCTTCCACGAGGTTCCTTCCAGGTAGGCGGCAGCCCGACGAACAGCGTCGGGATCGTCTCCCAACTTGCCGATGGCCGAATTGCAGTTGAAGCACAGTACGCCACGGACTTTACCCGTCTCGTGGCAGTGATCCACATGGATCGCGGGGGCGCTGAGGCGGCCCGCACGCCCCTCAACGGCTCGGCACTCAGCACCCCTTGCGAACCTTTGATTCGAAGGCGAAATGGGCTTACTGCCCACCCTTCTGCACGAAGGAGCGCACGAAGTCCTCGGCATTCTCCTCGAGAACATCGTCGATCTCGTCGAGGACGGAGTCCACGTCGTCGCTCAGCTTCTCCTGGCGCTCCTTGAGGTCCTCGGAAGCCTGCGCATCCTGCGTCTGCTCCTCGGTCTCCTCGGTGGGACGCGTCGCCTTCTGCTGTCCGCCGCCGGTGTCCTTGGTCGCCATCTACCTCACCCCGCTCGCTCGGTTAGACGTTCTTGATCAGACCCTACGCCCCGGGTCCGACATCGGCCCCGCAGTTGGTTCAACGTGCGGGACCCACCTACGTGATTCCCCTGGCGATGACCTTTCAGCCGCCGGAGAGCACCCGAACCAGATCCTCTGCCGTGCGACAGCGGTCCAGAAGTTCCTTCACGTGGTTCCTCGTGCCGCGCAGGGGCTCCAGCGTGGGCACCCGTTGCAGAGAGTCACGGCCCGGGAGGTCGAAGATGACCGAGTCCCAGGACGCCGCGGCCACGTCGTCCGCGTACTGCTCGAGGCAGCGGCCGCGGAAGTAGGCGCGCGTGTCCTCGGGCGGCTTGGTGGTGGCCAGCTCGACGTCCGCCTCGTCGAGGAGCCGCTTCATCTTGCCCCGGGCCACCAGCCGGTTGTAAAGGCCCTTCTCGGCCCGTACGTCGGCGTACTGGAGGTCGACCAGGTGGAGCCGGGCGGCGTCCCAGTCGAGGCTGTCGCGGCGGCGGTAGCCCTCCATGAGCTCCCGCTTGGCGACCCAGTCGAGCTCTCCGGAGAGGCTCATCGGGTCGCCCTCCAGGCGGCCGAGCACGTCCTCCCAGCGGGCCAGTACATCCTTGGTCTGCTCGTCGGCGTCGGAGCCGTACCGCTCCTCCACGTACTTGCGGGCCAGCTCGAAGTACTCCATCTGGAGCTGTACCGCGGTGAGCGAGCGGCCGCTACGGAGCGTGACGAGGTGCTTGAGTGTCGGGTCGTGCGAGACCTGGTGGAGCGTGCGCACCGGCTGGTCCACGGCGAGGTCGACCGCGATGAAGCCGTCCTCGATCATCGCGAGGACGAGCGAGGTGGTGCCGAGCTTCAGATAGGTGGAGATCTCCGAGAGGTTCGCGTCGCCGATGATGACGTGCAGCCTGCGGTACTTCTCGGCGTCGGAGTGCGGCTCGTCGCGGGTGTTGATGATGGGCCGCTTGAGCGTGGTCTCCAGGCCGACCTCGACCTCGAAGTAGTCGGCGCGCTGGCTGAGCTGGAAGCCGTGTTCGTGGCCGTCCTGGCCGATGCCGACGCGTCCGGCGCCGGTGACGACCTGGCGGGAGACGAAGAACGGGGTGAGGTGCCGCACGATGTCGGAGAAGGGGGTTTCCCGCTTCATGAGGTAGTTCTCGTGCGTGCCGTACGAGGCGCCCTTGTTGTCGGTGTTGTTCTTGTAGAGGTGGATCGGCTGGGCGCCGGGGAGCTGGGCCGCGCGGTCGGCGGCCTCGGCCATGATGCGTTCGCCGGCCTTGTCCCAGAGGACGGCGTCCCGGGGGTTGGTGATCTCCGGGGAGCTGTATTCGGGGTGTGCGTGGTCGACGTACAGGCGTGCGCCGTTGGTCAGGATGACGTTGGCGAGGCCGATGTCCTCGTCGGTCAGCTGGCTGGAGTCGGCAGCCTCGCGGGCGAGGTCGAAACCCCGCGCGTCCCGCAGCGGGTTCTCCTCCTCGAAGTCCCAGCGGGCGCGGCGCGCCCGGTGCATCGCCGCGGCATAGGCGTTGACGATCTGGGACGAGGTGAGCATGGCATTGGCGTTGGGATGGCCGGGGACGGAGATGCCGTACTCCGTCTCGATGCCCATTACTCGCCGTACGGTCATGCGGCCCTCCTTGCCCGGCGGCGCTCCCCTTCGGGAACGGCGCTCAAGTACCGCTGGTTCTCCGGTGCGTGTGCGGTGCCCGTCCCCGCACTGCGCGACTCGGCGGTACCGAAGAGCCTAGAACGCCTTTGCGCTGGTGGGGAGATCATTGCTGTCATTGAAAAACAGACGGCTGCGGGTACCCGTGAAGGACACCCGCAGCCGCCCTGTGTTCTACAGGTATTGACCGGTGTTGGCCACCGTGTCGATGGAGCGTCCGGTGTCCGCGCCCTGCTTTCCGGTGACAAGGGTGCGGATGTACACGATCCGTTCGCCCTTCTTTCCGGAGATCCTGGCCCAGTCGTCCGGGTTGGTGGTGTTGGGCAGGTCCTCGTTCTCCTTGAACTCGTCGATGCAAGCCTGGAGGAGGTGAGCGACCCGGATGCCCTTCTGGTTCGCTTCGAGGAAGGCCTTGATGGCCATCTTCTTGGCGCGGCCCACGATGTTCTCGATCATGGCGCCGGAATTGAAGTCCTTGAAGTACAGGACTTCCTTGTCCCCGTTCGCGTACGTCACCTCGAGGAAGCGGTTCTCCTCGGACTCCGCGTACATCTGCTCGACGACGGACTGGATCATGCCGTCCACGGTGCTGCGCCGGTCGGCGCTGTGTTCGGCGAGGTCGTCCGCGTGCAGCGGAAGCCGCTCGGTGAGGTACTTGGCGAAGATGTCCTTCGCCGCCTGGGCGTCCGGGCGCTCGATCTTGATCTTGACGTCGAGTCGTCCCGGCCGCAGGATCGCGGGGTCGATCATGTCCTCGCGGTTGGAGGCGCCGATGACGATGACGTTCTCCAGGCCTTCCACGCCGTCGATCTCGGCGAGCAGCTGGGGGACGATGGTGTTCTCCACGTCCGAGCTGACACCGGATCCACGGGTGCGGAAGAGGGACTCCATCTCGTCGAAGAAGACGATGACGGGGGTGCCCTCGCTCGCCTTCTCGCGGGCACGCTGGAAGACCAGGCGGATGTGCCGCTCGGTCTCGCCGACGTACTTGTTGAGGAGTTCGGGTCCCTTGATGTTGAGGAAGTAGCTCTTCCCCGCGGCCTGTCCGGTCACTTCGGCGACCTTCTTGGCGAGGGAGTTGGCGACGGCTTTCGCGATGAGCGTCTTGCCGCAGCCGGGGGGCCCGTACAGCAGGACGCCCTTGGGCGGCCGCAGTTCGTGCTCCCTGAAGAGGTCCGGGTAAAGGTAGGGCAGTTCGACCGCGTCACGGATCAGTTCGATCTGGTTGCCCAGGCCACCGATCTGTTCGTAGCCGATGTCCGGGACCTCTTCGAGGACGAGCTCTTCGACCTCGCTCTTGGGAACCACTTCGTATACATAGCCGGAGCGTGGTTCGAGCAGGAGTGCGTCGCCGGGCCTGATGGTGACGTCGAGGAGGGGTTCGGCGAGCCGTACCACTCTCTCTTCGTCGGTGTGTCCGACCACCAGGGCGCGCTCGCCGTCCTCAAGGATCTCCTTGAGGGTGACGATGTCTCCGACGCTCTCGTACTCCATGGCCTCGACCACGTTGAGCGCTTCGTTGAGCATCACTTCCTGGCCGCGCCTGAGCTCTTCGAGCTCCACGCTCGGGCTGACGTTCACCCGGAGCTTGCGGCCCCCGGTGAAGATGTCCGCCGTGCCGTCCTCGTTCGCCACGAGGAAGACTCCGAAGCCGGCCGGTGGCTGTGCGAGCCGGTCGACCTCCTCTTTGAGGGCCACGATCTGGTCGCGGGCCTCGCGGAGCGTGTTGGCGAGCCGCTCGTTCTGTGCGGACACGCCGGCCAGGTTGGTCTGCAGCTCGACGATCCGCTCTTCGAGAATCCTCGTATGACGCGGAGAGTCGGCGAGCTTGCGTCGCAGGACGGCGATTTCCTGCTCGAGATAGGCAACCTGACCGGCGGGGTCTTCAGACCCTCGCCCCGGCCGGATGCCGCGGTTGATGTCGTCGTCGTGGGCTGCCACGGTCCTCACCTCCTCCAAGGGGAGCTGGACGCTTCCAGACCCTACCTGGGTGGGTGTCGATTGAAACCCCTAGATCACAAAGACGATGGGGGTGTGTCCGATCTTCACCCTTGCGCTCTCCCTCTCGCCAGGTGAATACCCACCCAACAACATCGGAAAGCGGGCGGTTGTATCGTCGAAGTGTTCAACACCCGTCAGGGCTGGCCCGACTTGCTCCAATGTCGGGACACCCGGCGCAGCGACCGGCAGGAGAGATGACCGTGCGGCACGAGGCCGAGACCGGCAGTGAGGGCCACGATCTGGAGGTCTGGATCGACCAGGACCTCTGTACCGGGGACGGCATCTGTGCGCAGTACGCGCCCGAGGTCTTCGAGCTGGACATCGATGGTCTGGCTTATGTGAAGAGCGGCGACGACGAGCTGCTGCAGGCTCCTGGGGCGACAACGCCCGTGCCGTTGCCGCTCCTCACGGACGTGGTGGACTCGGCGAAGGAGTGTCCGGGCGACTGCATTCACGTGCGTCGGGTTTCGGACAGGGTCGAGGTGTACGGTCCCGACGCGGCGTGATGCCGCGCCGGGAGGCGCCTCACACGCCGCGCGCCCCCGCGGGGGCCGACCTCTCGAACGTGCCGTCCTTCCACTGCCACTTGGCCTTGTCCCGCCGGTCGGGGCAGCAGCGCGGCACGTCGGGTGAGGAGTAGCCGAGCAGGGTCGCGGTGACCGCGCCGTCACGCACGGCGAAGTCGCTCACGTTCTGCCGATCCTGCGGGTCGACGAGGGTGGCGACCACGCGGGGCTTGCCGGTCCCTGCCCGGGTGATCACGTAGATCCCGTCGGGCGGGGTGCCCGATCCGGCCTCGCAGTGCACGACGGCCACGGTCTCGGGCCTGCCGTCGCCGTCCAGGTCCCCGGTGGCCTTCTTCTTCACCACGGATTTCACGGGGCCGCAGTCGAGGGGGAAGTCGACGGCGGCGGGGTCGGGCGCGGGAGCCGGTGCCGGTGCGGCCGCGGCGGCTCTGGAGTGCGGCCCCGCGCCCGTCTGGGCGGCGGTCGCCGCGTCGGGCTGGAGGAAGGCGGAGGCCGCGACGACGGCGGCAAGCGCGGCCGCGGTGGCCAGCCAGTGGATGGGGCGGGCGGTGGTGTGTGCCAGTTCCGGGACGGCGGGGTGCTGCACTAGGAAGTGTCTCCTGTGAGGGCGTGCCGGTGGGGAGGTGGCCAGCATCGTGCCATACGTCACAGTGAGGTGGAACACCGGGGTCCGGTGGGTCTCTTGATTCTTCCGGTACGCAGCTGGTGACCTCTCAACGAAACGGCGCCGCCGCCGAGTTCCCTGGTCGGTCAGGGAACACGGGGGGCGGCGCAGCTGGTTGGGCGGGGGACGCCCCGGGGGGCACGGCGCGGGGGCGCCGGGGGCGGTGGGGGCGGGGTTGTCCACGCCC
>NZ_JBHVZA010000023.1:0-163088 GCF_042880275.1 Streptomyces sp. NPDC058308 | reverse complement strand
GCGCGGGGGGGGCGGCCCTGGGCGGCGGC
The DNA here is from genome assembly GCF_042880275.1 of Streptomyces sp. NPDC058308. Lineage (NCBI taxonomy): Bacteria > Bacillati > Actinomycetota > Actinomycetes > Kitasatosporales > Streptomycetaceae > Streptomyces > Streptomyces sp. NPDC058308. The sequence continues at coordinate 163,059 of NZ_JBHVZA010000023.1, read as the reverse complement.
GCCCCGCCCGCCCCCCCCGCCGCGTCTCGTCGTGACGACTTTGCGTCCTTACGGCTTCGGCGTGGCGTGCGGGCCGCACGTCGCGTCGGAGGCGTCGAGCTTGCCGGACAGCAGATAGCGGTCCACGCGGTCGTTGATGCAGGAGTTCACGAGGCCGGTGACACCGTGCGAACCGGCGCCCTTCTCCGTGACCAGACGGGAGCCCTTGAGGCGCTTGTGCAGTTCGACGGCGCCGGGGTACGGCGTGGCCGCGTCACGCGTCGACTGGACGATCAGCGTCTTCGGAAGGCCGTCGTGCGTACGGATCTCCAGGGGGCGCTGCTGCTTGCTCGACCAGGTCGCGCACGGCAGGTTCATCCAGGCATTGGCCCAGGTGAGGAAGGGGCTTGTCTGGTGGATGCGGGTGTTGTCGCGGTCCCACTTCTGCCAGCTGCGCGGCCACTTCGCGTCCGCGCACTCGACGGCGGTGTAGACGGCGTTGCTGTTCTCCTGGGCGATGTTGCCCGCCTTGTCGGCCAGGTCGGGGCTGGCCGCCTCGATGAGGGGCTTCGGGTCCCCGGCGACGTACTTGCTCCAGTTCGTGGCGATCTCGACCCAGTAGGAGTCGTAGTACGGCGCGTTCTGGAAGTACCCGTTCAGTTCGGCAGGACCGACCACGCCGTTCAGAGGCTGCTTCTTCGCGGTGGCACGCAGCTTGTTCCAGGCGGCACGGACCTCGTCGTAGGTGGTGCCGAGGTGGAAGGCGGCGTCGTTCTTCGCGACCCACTTCATCCAGTCGGCCAGGCGCTTCTCGAAGGCGACGTCCTGGTCGAGGTTGACCTCGTACCAGATCTTGTCCGTCGACGGGTTCACCACGGAGTCGAAGACCATGCGGCGCACGTGGGCCGGGAAGAGGTTGCTGTAGACGGCGCCCAGGTAAGTGCCGTAGGAGACGCCGAGGAAGTTGAGCTTCTTCTCGCCGAGCGCGGCACGGATGACGTCCATGTCACGAGCGGTGTTGGGCGTCGTCATGTGCGGCAGGAGGTGGCCGCTGCGCTCCTGGCAGCCGTCCGCGTACGCGGCGGCGAGCTTGCGCTGGGCGCGCTTGTCGGCCTCGCTGTCGGGGATCGGGTCCGGCTTGGGCGCCTTGACGTACTCCTGCGGGTCGACGCAGGACACGGGCGCGGAGTGGCCGACACCGCGGGGCTCGAAGCCCACGAAGTCGTACGCCTTCGCGGTCTTCTTCCAGATCTCGTTCTTGGTGGTGACGCGGCGCGGGAAGCGCAGACCGGAGCCGCCGGGGCCGCCGGGGTTGTAGACGAGGGCGCCCTGGCGCTCGTCCTCGCCGCCGGTGTTGCCGATGCGGTCGACGGCGAGCTTGATCTTCTTGCCGTTCGGCTTGGCGTAGTCGAGCGGGACGGTGACCCAGCCGCACTGGATGGGCTTCTCCAGCCCCCAGTCGGCGGGGCAGTCCTGCCAGTCGATTCCGGCCTTCGCGGCACGCTGCGCGGCGAGGGCGGCGCCGCGCGCCTCCCGGTCCTTGCCGGAACGGGACGCGGTGGCACTCTTCCCACCCGCCTCGGCATCGGCGTTCGCCACCGGAGCCGCGACGGCCCCGGCTATGAGCGTCGCCGCGACGAGAGCACCCGCCGATCCGAGCACCGCCGTCCGTCTAGTCCCTGGGGTCCTTCTCAAGTGGGGCCTCCCGCACATCGATTCGAGCAGATTCGATCAGTACGGGGATCCTTGCGCCTGCGAGGTCACCGAGAACAGACGCGGCGGGGCTTCTTTACCAATCCGATAAACGGTGCGGGTGGTACCGGTCATCGGTTGCAGCAGGTCACCGGCCTCCTCCCGGCCCTACGGGGCTCGTCGCATGCCCAACTGAGCGCCTACGGCTCCAGCGAGGCGCCGAAGCCGTCGCGAGACCGATGCCGCGGCTCGCGCCGGTCACCAGCCCGTTCTCTCCAGTCAGTTGCGGATCCACGCGAGCCCCCCCCCTCCTCTCGTCCGCTCTGCCCGAAATCTTGGCCCTTAGGGTCATCAAAACACCCCCAGTGGCACCGATCAGGACATCGGGCGACACGTTTCGGTCGTGCGCCATTTCAAAGATTGCCATGTACAGGAGTCCTACAGGATCGTCATCGTGCAAGCGCAAAACGTTTCCCGGAAATGGCCTTCAAATGGCCACGCACGGGCCCGAACCAGGGAGTACTTGTGCTGTCGAAAACCAAGAGAGTCGCCCGCTCCGCGACCGTCGCGATCGCCGCGGCCGCCGCGTTCACCGTGGTGATGCCCAGCGGCAACGCCTTCGCCATCGACCACGTCGAATGCCGTGGCGGCGAGAACTTCTTGAAGATCTGGTCGCACAGCGGCGACGGCCGCTCAAGTGTGGACTGCTACGCCAACAAGGGCCGTACCGGCTTCGGCAACTGGTGGGTCGACCGCATCTCCACGGGCAACAATGACCTGATCTACTACGACGCCAATGGCGACTCCGTGCGCGTCAACCGGTGGACCGACATCACCTTCCCGCACCGTCCGCCGAAGGTGAAGGACATCGAAATCCTGTGACGAGCCAAGGGCTCCGGTAAATAGGAGCCAATAACTCGGCAAACCGATGGCCATCTCCGCACCGTGGTCATTTCGTTTGGCCCGGCCACGCCTTTTCGGGCGTGGCCGGTTCCGGCTTTCAACCAAGACCGTCACCCAGGCGTGGGACCGGGTCCCCCCGGGTCTGGCCCATCGGGCGGCCACCGCCGGCGTCCCGGCGCACAGGCCCGGAAGCGGAGTTCTGGGCAGAGGTCTTTGGCCTGCATGGTTCGGTTGCTGCTCTTCTCTTGTGATGAAGAGGTCCGTAGCCTTTTATGTCGACCGTCCAAGACTCTCCGCAGGGGCTGAGGACACGTGGACACTGCGAGTCTGCTCCTGATCGGCGCGGCAGGCGGAGCGGTGCGTGGAGTCGTGCACGCATACGACTGCATGTCCGAATGGCTCCTGCGGCGACAGGAGTTCCGGCACTCCGAGCAGCCCGAGGCCGGGGGGTCGCCGCCCGCGTTCGGTGAGTTCTACGATGTCGCGGGGCAGAGCATCGCAGCCGTGGTGCACATCCTCATGGGCGCCGGAGTGGCAGCGCTCATGGCAGCCTGGGGTCAGGCCAACGGTGGCGTCGCGACCTTCGCTGTCGGGGCGTCGGCACCCCTCATTCTCGTCCAGCTCAAGCACACACGGCTGGCGGAGATCGTCATCGGTGACCCCGCCGCACCGCAGAGCCCCCAGTCTCAGGACGCCCAGCCACCAGCGAGCGGGCCGCCGAACGAGCAAGCTGCGCAGCCCCGCCCGACCGCAGGCCCGCGGGGCGCTGAATGACCCGGCCCACACTGCTCCGTCGCGCCGCCGCCGCCGCGATCGGAGTCGACCGCCGCCCGGGTCACGCCCGCACCCGACCTCTTGCGCAGGGCTTCACATTGACGCGCAGGGCCGCTGCCGCCATCATCGGCGTCCGCGTGTTCCGCCAGCCCCCGGCGGCGAAAGCTGAAGCACCGGCACGGGAAGCGAACGTGAAGAGTGAGGGCGAGAGCTCGCATTCCGAGCAACTCCCGTTGGTTACCCTCGCTGCGGTGTCCCTCGGCGTGCCCGAGGACTACCGAGTCAGGGGACGGCCGCCGCGCCGGGGACGCGTCCGGGCCGGAGAACGGCCGCCGCGCCGCGGACTCATCCTGACCTCGGCTGCCGCCGTGATGGCCATCGCCTTCGGCGTCTACGTCTACCACGAGAACGCTTCCGTGGAGGGCCCTGCGAATGACACGCCCACGGCGACACCGACGGGCGCGGAAACGCCGACGGACAAGGCGCCACCAACAGGGGTAATACCGAATAAGTACCTCGGTACTTGGAAGGGCACGATCGAAAATGACCTCGGTCGCAACACTCGGTGGATGGTGATTCGACAGGGCGAAGTGGGCGACACCGTGATGACCTTGACGGCGATCGGACCGACAGATGGCGGGGGCGTTTACCGCTGCGTGTTTCAAGCGCGGCTGGAATCCGTCCATGCCGGCGCCATCGAGACGAGCGGTTCGACGGTGATCTCAGCGAAACCGCCCTCCTCGTGCCAGCCCGGCACACGCTCGACGCTGACCCTGGTGGGAGAAGACAACCTGCGGCGCGCCGGCAGCGGTGACCGCGGGACCACGTACTCCCGCTCCCAGTAACGACGGTCGGCCGCACCAACCCTGAGAGGGTCGAGGCCAAGAACGTCCGCGTTTAGCCGTGCTGCGCGGCGCCAAGGAGGCAGGCAGCCCCTCCGTCGGCGGCTCAGCGCTCCGACCGCGCTATGTCGTCGCAGAGACAGTCGATGTGTCGGTTACTTATTTGGGGCATCGTGATCAGGAGCGCCTGTCCGTCCTCGCATCCGACCGAGCATGCCGACGCACTCCGGCACGCACGTCGTCGCTCGTCGCCGGCCTGCTCGCTCTCTTCCACCTCTACGGGGGCTGGGTGAAGGTGGCCCAGAGCCGTGAGCAGCTCCTCCCGATGATGGCCTGGGTGGACAGCACCCCGATGTGGGCCGTCAGGGCCATCGGAGTAATCGAAATACTCGGCGCGATCGGGATGATCCTCCCGCCGCTGACCAGCATCGCGCCTTGGCTGGCCCTGGCCGCGGCCATAACGGCTTGGCTGGGGACGACATGGCTGTGACTCGCCCCGCCCGGGAGGCACTGGCGCGGCGCGGCCCTGGTCAGTAAACGATCGACACGATCTGGCAGACCGCTTCGGCCAGTTGGCGGTCGCCGTCGATCCCGACGCGCGTCAGGGCGGTGTCCGGCTGGATGCCGCGAGTGCACAGCCGCCAGGCGGTCTCCGCGTCCAACCGCACGACGGTGGCGGGTCGTTCGGCCTGCGGCTCGGCGAGAGACCAGCCGTCCCCGGTGGCCGTTGTCGTCCAGACGCCCCCGGCAGGGCCGTCGATCAACACCCTCACCTGCGTACCGACCGGCGCGTCGACCTCGCGCAGCGTGTGCGGCAAGGCCCGCATGAACGTGTCCAGGACCACGGACAAGAACCGCGGATCGGCGTCGGCGTCCTGGCCGACAGCCAGGCGGATCTGCTGGCGGTGACTCCAGAACTCCGTGAAGTCGCGCGCGCTGTCCAACCACATGGGCGCCGGGTCGACGCCGGCCCAGGACACCCCCAGTGAGGGAGCACCGGGGTCTGTGCCCTGGAAGAATCGGGCGACTTGCCCGCCGACCAGGTCGAGGGTGTCGATGAGCGCAGCCGAACTCACCCGACGGTGGGCATCGACCCACTCCTGGTTGATGCGGTGGATGAACGACTCCAGAGTGTCGCCCGGCGCGAAAGCGGGACCGCCATGGTGGCCGTCCCTGTCCCGCGCGAGGCGTCCGTAGAAGTCGCCCAGGATGTGCGTGGAGAGATCACGGACGCTCCAGCCCGGCACCGCCTCCTTGCTCCAGTCGGCGGACGCCAGACCCCGTAGCGTGACCATCAGCGCTGCCTGCTCCGGGGCGAACAGAGAACGGGCGTCGATCGGAGCGCCGAGACAGGAGCAGCTGGTCGCGTCGGTGGGCCGGGAGTTCATGGCTCAAGCCTGCCAACCAAGTGGCCTGGCGGTTACCGAATATTCCCTTCGGGTCCATCACACCGCGCCTCAGTCCGCCCCACGTCCGGCGGCCTTTCAGACGCCGATGACCGGCGCCGGGTTCTCGGGGAGCCGCCAGCTGCCGCCGCGGTCCTCCTTCGCGAAGCGCGCGGCGAGATCGGGAACGCGCAGGAAGCAGGCCAGTGCGGTCGCGGCATGGAAGGCGTCGATCGCGCGCTGGGTCATCGGCATGCCCAGGCGCAGGAGACGCGGCTTCACTCCCCCCTGGATCTCGTCCACGAAGGGCCGCAGCACACTATCGTAGTTCGCCAGCGCGGTCGGCACGTCGCCCGGGTGCCGGTTGATCTCGCCTGCCAGGACGTGGGCGCCCACCAGGCCGCCCGAGATGCCCATGCCGCTGTACGGGGACGCACAGTGGGCGGCGTCGCCGGCGAGGACCACGCGGCCCCTGGACCAGGTGTCTGTCCGGACCTGGACGATCTCCTGGGAGTAGAAGAAGGGGCTCGTCCGCATACCGTCGATGAAGCGCTCGGTCTGCCAGCCCGCGTCGCGGAACCTGCGCGCCCAGAACTCCCGCCGGCGCTCGACGGGTTCCCGGTGGATCGCCGAGGCCTCCTCGGACTCCTCCCGCAGCACGAAGTACACCTGGGTCTCGGTCGAGTTGTGGCTGCGCCGCATGATCTGACGGCCGCCCGGGACCATGTAGGTGTCCCGGATGTTGCTGTCGGACGCCACGCGCGGGATGAACCAGTAGGCCATGTGGATGCCGACCCGCCAGTACGGGTCGAAGTCCGCGGCGAGTACCGCCCGGCGGATGCGCGATCCCTGCCCGTCCGCGCCGACCAGGAGGTCGAACTCGCCGGAGGAACCGTCGGAGAAGTGCGCGACGACCCTCTGCTCGTCCTGCTCGAAGCCGTCCACGCTCACGCCGAAGACGTACTCGGCGTCGTCCTTCGACGCGTCGTACAGGATGCGTACCAGGTCACCGCGCATGATCTCGTACTCGGAGGTGAGGGTCTGCCGGCCCCGGCCGGAGGTGTTGGCCATGATCGTCGCCTTGGTCCTGCCGCCCGCGTCGACAAAGGCAACACCCTCCTCGTCCACGAGCTTGCCGCGGACGGCGTCGAGAAGTCCCATCCGCTCGACGGCCTCGATGCCTTGCCCTCGGAGGTCGACCTGCGCCCCGGTGGCCCGCAGCGCCGGGAAGCGTTCGACGACCGTCACCTTGTGGCCGCCCCGCGTGAGCCAGAAAGCCAGCGCCTGGCCCGCTATCCCGCCGCCGGCGACAAGGACCCTCAGGGGGTGTGCTCCCGATCCGTCGGTCATCCCCATCAACCCATCGCCCCATCACCCCGAAAATCTATCAGTGAATGATTCGTCCTCAGGGTCATCTATCAGTGATAGATTTGTCAACGTGACCAAGATGAACCGCGAGATCGTCGTCTCCGGAGCGCTCGACCTGCTCGACGAGGTCGGTCTCGACGCGGTCAGTACGCGGCGGCTGGCGCAGCGGCTGGGCGTCGAACAGCCCTCGCTCTACTGGTACTTCCGCACCAAGAAGGACCTCCTCGCCGCCATGGCGGCGGCGGCGATGGCCCCGCATGCGGCCGCCCCGCTGCCGACGCCTGACGACGACTGGCGTGACTGGTTCCTGGACAACACGCGAAGCTTCCGGCACACCCTGCTGATGCGCCGGGACGGCGCACGCCTCCACGCAGGCAGCACCCCTGTCAGCGACCTCGACCGAATCCGCCGCAAGATGCACTTCCTGGTCAGTTCCGGAGTGGCCGAGCGGGACGCGCAGATGGCGATGCTGGCCGCTGGCCGTTACACGGTCGGCAGCGTCCTGGAGGAACAGGCGGACGCCGGCTCCGGCGACGGCTCGGAGCTGCCGGCGGACATGCCGGTGATCGACCACGAGTCGGCATTCGAGGCCGGTTTGGCCCTCATCCTGGAGGGCCTGGTGCACCGCACCGCGATGCGGACCGCCTCGCTGCCGGAAACCAGGCTTTGACGCCAGGTGGCGGGTGGCAGGCGGCAGGCGCGCCTAATGGGCCCCCGCGCGCGGATGTCCATTCCCGCGTTCCGGATCGCCCGTACGCCGGTCACGGTCGGGCAGTGGGCACTCTTTGCGGCGGCCAGCGGGCGACCGGCCCCACGAGGTCCGGCGGACCACCCGGTCATCGGAGGCGGCTGGGAGGCGGCGGCGACCTACTGCGGGTGGCTCGAGGAACGGCTCGGTGTCGCGGTGCGGTTGCCCTCGGAGGCGCCCGCCGAGGTGCCGCGCACGGAGGACTGAGCTCTCGACCGGCATGTCACCCGAGGCGGCGCCTTCCGCCACGACCGGGACCTGGCGCGGTGCGCCCGTCGGCACGGCGCGTACGGGCCGGAAAGCCAACCGGCAGGGAGCCACCAGAAGGACCCTAGTCCCCGCCGCCGTCTCCCCCACCACCGTCGCCGCCCCCGTCCCCGCCGTCTCCCCCGTCTCCCCCGTCGGAGCCCCAGCCGTCCGAGCCGCCCGGTTCGTTGTCGTCGCCGCCACTGCCCAGGTTGCTGAACCAGGGGCGGTCCCAGGCGTCGTCGGTCGCGATCGGCTCGCCGGCGCCGGTGTGCGGGCGCTGGAGCCGGAAGCGGGCCGTGCCCGTGGTGTCGCCCAGGCCGAACGCGGTCGCGAAGGCGTGGGCCATGACGGCGTCCAGCGGGTCCGGACTCTCGTAGTGCACGGGCGCCAGAGGCAGCAGCACCGTGCCGGGGTCGAGGTCGGGACGGCGCGGCGGCCGCTGCAGCAGGGCGACCCGCCGCTCGTCGCGCAGCAGCCACGAGCTGTTGCCGTTCTCCCGCCGCAACTCCCAGATGCCCTGGGGCAGCCGTGCCCGTACATAGCTCTTGGACTTGCGCAGCTTCTTCTTCTGCAGAACGAGGACGGCCGGTGCGTCCCCGACGGTCATCCGCAGCCCCTGCGCCTGGTCGACGGTGCTGCTCAGGAAGCCGTGCGGCGCCCGTATCCGTACGCGGGGAGCGCCCGGCCCCCACACGTCCACGCGCACCAGCCGGCGGTCCACCGCCACGCCCACCTGGCCGACCGGCCCGTCGGCGTACCGTCGGGCCATCCAAAGCGGCACGTCCTGCGCCCGCGCCAGCTCTGCCAGCGCGTTCACCTGCGCGGGCCCGCCACAGTGCCGTACCGCGAACGAGCCGAGTTTCTCAGTGAATTCGGCCGCCCGGCGCACTTTCACGGGAAGAGTGGTCCCGGTGACGCGCGTGACCGGGACCACACCGCTGCCGGCGGCCAGGCGGTCCAGCGGACGTTCCGCGCCGCCGCCGCCGAGCCAGTGACCGCGCTGGAACGCCTCGGCCATGGCCGCCAGGTTCAGCTCGCTGAGCGGCGTGACCTTTCCGCCACGACGCAGGTGTTCCTCCGTCAGCTCAACGGTCCGCGCCAGCGGATTCCACGACTGTTCCGTATAGAGCACCTGGCTCATGCCCATCCCCCGTGTCCGTGCGGTACGGCGACCGAGCCTAAGTGCCGGACACGCAGGCGGCGACGTCGGGGGGCACATCGGTATGGTCCCGCGGCGTCTACGGCATCTGCGCTGGAACCTCACGGACCAGGCTGGTCAGGGGGCCGTGCGTGCGCCAGCCCAGGAACTCGTACAGCGCCCGGCCCTCGGCCGACGCGCCCAGCACGGCAGCCGAGGAGCCGGCGGCGACGGCGTTCGTCAGCGCCCGCATGACCAGGCTCCCGAGACCCTTGCGTCGGTGGGCCACCGAGGTCTCGATCTGGTCGAATACAGCGGTGTGCCCGGGGCCCGGCACCGCGACCTGTCCGCGGGCGGCGAACGCGCCGTCCCGGGTCAGGACGAGCACCCGCGTGACGCCGCCCCGCGTCCACGTTCGTACCTGGTAACCGTCGGGGGCCTCGGCGGCGGTTGGGCGCAGCGGTGCCGTCATCAGGAATCCGTCGTCGTCGAAGCGCCAGCCGGGCGCCACCCACGGGGCGACGGTCTGCGGCGGCAGGAAGACCTTGAGCCAGGTGCCGGGGGCGGTAACCGTCTCCGTCAGTTTGCGGACCAGCGACTCGTCGGCGTCGGTCAGCACGTGCCGAGTGACATGGCCGCTCAGCCCGACGTCGACGGTGAACCCCCAGGGCTCGACAACAGGCGGCGCGGCTCCGCGCGAAACAACCCAGCCCTCGACCCATGAACGTACGAGTTCGGCGTCCATCCAGGTCCTTTCGTAATGTTCGGAGATGACGACTGCACCTTACGCGAGCGGCTGAACCCCCCTCACCCCACGTGTCGTTGGAGGTCGCGGCCAGTGCTGGCCTACGTCCTTCGTCTTTCTCCGCCTCCGCCTCTGCCGGAAGAGTCATTGCAAGTTGCAGGTATACACCGACGTTTCCCGGGTAACCGCGCCGCTACGGGGATGGCAAGCAAGTCCGAATTCGAAAGGGTGGGACTCAATGATCACCGTGGCGGCGCGGGAACAGGCCCAGGGCAACCAGGCTGAGGCGGATCTCGTGGAGCGTGCCTACACGGATCCCTCTTCCATCGCGCCCAGGGATGCTCGAGAGGTGGGCAAGCGGCTGTTCGACCGCCTGGCCCAACTCGAGGAGGGCACGACCGAGTATCAGTACGTACGCAACTGCCTGATCGAGATCAACCTCTCCCTTGTGCAGTACGCGGCCTCGCGGTTCAAGCACCGGGGCCAGCAGGAGATGGAAGACATAATCCAGGTCGGTACCATCGGCCTGATCAAGGCGATCGACAGGTTCGAATTGACACGGGAGGTCGAATTCACCTCCTTCGCCGTCCCGTACATCACCGGTGAGATCAAGCGGTTCTTCCGCGACACCTCCTGGGCCGTGCACGTGCCGCGCCGTCTGCAGGAGGCGCGCATAGAGCTGTCCAAGGCCACGGAGGAGTTGCGCACCCGCCTGGGCCGTCTGCCGTCGACGGCCGAGCTCGCCGAGCTGATGCAGCTGGAGCCCGCGGAGGTCACCGAGGCGCAGAAGGCGTCCAACGGCTACAACGCGGTGTCCCTGGACGCGGCGGTCAACAGCAGCGACGACGAGTCCGACACGATGCTCGCCGACTTCATCGGTGTGGACGAGCAGTCCTTCGAGCTCGTCGAGAACTTCCACTCCCTCGCTCCGCTGATCGCGGAACTCGACGAAAGGGATCGCACCCTCATCCACCTTCGCTTCGTCGAGGAGCAGACCCAGCAGGCCATCGCCGACACGCTGGGCTGCTCGCAGATGCACGTGTCCCGGCTCATCAGCCGCGTCGTGGCCAAGCTCCGCGCCGGCCTGCTGACGACCGAATAAACACCGCCGCCCTTTCATCGGCTTTCATCTCGGCTTCATCGGCACTTCGCTGCCCCCGTGCGTAAACAAAGCACGGGGGCAGTTTCCGTGTCCGCCGCACCACCGCGACGGCTCAGGCGTTCATCCCTGTTTCACCGGGCCCCCTGTGGTTACGTGTCCTGTTCCGGTCCTTGACTCGCGGGACCGCGCACAGAGAGGGAAGAAAGAGCGCGTGGTGGGTCGGGTACGAAGTGGTTGGGCGTGGTTGTCGCGCGCGTGGAATTCATCCGGGCATGAGCGCCACACATGTCTTCTGGTGGCGAAGAGCGTGCTGGCGGCGACGCTGGCCTGGTGGGTCGCACACGATCTGCTGAAGGCGACGTCGCCGGCGTTCGCACCGTTCTCCGCGGTGCTGACCATGAGCATCACCATCTACAGATCCGTGTGGCAGACGCTGCGCTATATCGCCGCGGTCGTCCTCGGTGTGGCGGTGCAGTCGGCCATCGGTTTCACGGCGGGGCCCGACCTGTTCGCGTTCATCGTGGTCGCTGTCATCGCGCTGGCGCTGGGACAGTGGTCGGCGCTGGGCGAGCAGCGCAACCAGATCGCCACGGCGGCGTTCTTCGCGTTCTCCACCTATGCGGCGGCCTCCACCAACTCCGACCGGGCGCTTCAGCTCGGCCAGATCATTCTGCTCGTCCTCATCGGCTGCGGCATCGGGCTGATCGTCAACCTGTGCATCGCTCCCCCGTTGCGCTACCGCAGCGCCGAGCAGGGCCTGCAGATCCTGGCCGCCGAGATGGAGTCCCTCCTCGACGACATGGCCGACGGTCTGTGCAGCGGGGACGTCGACGCGGAGCGCGCCGAGCAGTGGCGGGCCGCGGGTGAACGCGTGCAGAGCGCCGTGGGGCAGGCCCGTGAGGGGCTGACCGCGGCGGAGAACAGTCTGCCCTTCAATCCTCGGCGGCTGCTGCCCGCCCACCGCGGCTACCTGGCCTTCGGCCGCTACCGTCAGGCGCTGGATGCCATGGAGCGCGCGGTCTACCAGCTGGCCTCGCTCACTCGCAGTCTCGGCCGGTGGCGTGAGACGGAGGACACCTACAACTACGCCCCGGTCCTCGAGGCGTACGCCGACTTCGCTCTCCGGCTGCGCGACATCGCGCACGTCATCGCGGAACTCGACAGCGACATCCTCACCGAGCAGGCCGGGGAGATGTGCGAGCTGGCCACCGTCGCGCAGGATCACCTGCAGAAGGTGCTCAACGCGGCCCGGGAGAACGAATTGCCGCTGGCCAACGCCTCCCGGCCGTACGGAGTCCTCGTCGTCGAGGCCACCCGCTTGATGGAGGAGTTCCAGAACACCTGCGACGTACTGAAGGACACGGCGGGGGACTGAGCCGGTACTGGCGCCGAAGATGAGGCTGCCGATCGTGTTCATGGGCAGTCGAGACGTAGGGGCGGGGCGCGATTGTCCACGGGGCACCTCCACGGCGGGAGACGCGGGCCCCGGGCGCGGCGGTTCAGCCCAGCAGGCGCAGGGCCTCGTCCATCGCCTTCCGTACCAGGAGAGCGTCCGGGGCGACGGCCGTGACCAGGACGCCGGGGCCGGCGAGCGGGGTGAGGGCGGCCCACTCCCCCAGCGGCGCGGCCTGCGGCTTCTCTTGCTCGAACTCTGGTCTTACGACGATGAGTTGCCCGACCGCGCGCCGACCGGCGAGGACCGCGGGGCCGTCCCAGCCGCCGGGAGCACCGGGGCCGCAGGCCAGTTCCTGGTCCAGGAGGAGCCGCCCGGCACGGCGGACGGTGAGGCGACTGGTGAGGCGGCCCGGGGCTTCGCCGGTGCGGCCGAGGACCTGCTCCTCGCGCAGGACCAGACGGGCGCCCGGGGCGAGCTCCGCACACGTCGTGACGCGCAGGTCGCTGCCGCACACGGAGATCAACTGCTCCGGCAGCCAGTGCAGTTCGGCGCCCTCGGAAACGGTGAGCCGAACATCGTAGCGTGCCGATGTCTCGGTCTGGCCGGGCAGCGCGATGGTGGCCGCCGCCGAGGCGATGTGCAGCGCCGCTCCCGGGTGGGCGGCCGCCTCGACGGTGAGATGGTCGCCGCCCAGGGGGCCGCTCATCGCGCCGACGAGCGTGATCTGCGCCGCGGCGCCGGTGGAGCGGGTGCGGCGCAGGGCGAGCGGGCCCTCGCCGTCGAGGACGGGCAGGGAGGTGCCGCCCCGCCCGTCGGCCCGCGCCTCGACGCGGGCCGTGGCCCGAATGCCCGCGCCACCGGCCCTCGCCCCTGCCCCGGCCGCTAGCACCGCAGCGGACGCAGTGATGCGGTCCGATTCCTGTGCGCCCCGGGGGGCGAGGTCCACCGTCACGCCGACGCGGTCCATGCGGCGTACTGCTCACGCACCCAGGCGGCGACCGGTCCGACGCCGTCATCCGACCGCAATGACTGGAATATCACGGGCAGTTCGGCGCGCTGATCCTTGGCGTCGGCGGCCATCCGGGCGAGGTCGGAGCCGACGTGCGGGGCGAGGTCGGTCTTGTTGACGACGAGCAGGTCCGCCGTGGAGACGCCGGGGCCGCCCTTGCGCGGGATGTCGTCCCCGCCCGCGACGTCGATCACGAAGATCTGCGCGTCGACGAGGCCCTTGGAGAAGGTGGCCGTGAGGTTGTCTCCGCCGGACTCGACGAGGATCAGGTCGAGCGGTCCGACCTCGTCTGCCAGATCCTCCACGGCCTCCAGGTTGGCGGAGATGTCGTCGCGGATCGCGGTGTGCGGGCAGGCACCGGTCTCGACGGCGGTGATGCGCTCGGGCGGCAGAACGGCCTCACGCAGCAGGAACTCGGCGTCCTCCCGGGTGTAGATGTCGTTGGTGACGACGGCGAGGGAGAGCTGGTCGCGCAGCTCGCGGCAGAGCGCGGCGACGGTCGCGGTCTTCCCCGAGCCGACCGGACCGCCGAGCCCGATGCGCAGCGCGCGGCGGCTGCCGTCGGGGCGGTGGGCGTCGGCGCTGACCGCGGCGGGGCCGTCGTGGGAGTGGTCGAGGTGCATGTGCGACTCCAATGGTTCGGCTCGGGCGGGGGCTGCAGCCCGTGCGGTGTTTCGGATCGCGGCCCGTGGGGGCCGGCGGGGGTCTGGAGGGGCGGCAAGGCCCCAGGGGGTCGGGGATCGGATGGTCCGGCTCTACGGGACACCGCTACGAGGCGAACAACCGCACAGGCCAGGCGGCATGGACCTCCGCGCCGATCTCCAGAAGCGGCGCCGACGCCGCGGGCAGCGCGTCGACACCCTCGTCGAGGACGCGTCTCGCCGCGTCGGCCGCCTGCCGCGCGACGTGGTCGAGGTCAGGGGCGAGCCGGGCCAGGACCGCCGTGGCGTCGAAGGGGTCGAGGCTGAGCAGCCGCACAGTGGCGGTCGCCGGTCCGCTGATCCCCTCGTACGCGGAGCAGTACGCGGCGTCGTCGGGCCCGAGCCCGGCTGACCGGGCGGCAAGTCCGAGGACGATGGGCTGGTGGGCCCCCTTGGGGAACTGCCGTGCCAGCGCGTCGAGTTCGGGGTGCGGCCACGTGGCACGGGCGGCCCGCATCATCTGACGGCCGAGCCGCCGCGCCGCCGTGCGCAGGGCGGGCGAGGGCGTCCGCGCGTCCGCGGCCTCGTCCAGGGTGCCGGGGTCGACCCCGAGGGCGGCGGCCGCGGCCAGGGCCGCCGACACGAGCCCGGAGGTGTGCAGCCGCCCCCGGCAGAAGTCCTCCAGGCTTGCGGCGCCGGCGATGCGTCCCGCCTTGACGGCGGCCTCCGCCCCGCCGGAGTGGGCGTGCCCTCCGGCGGGGAAGCGGCCGTCCGCGAGGACAAGGAATGCTGCTCGTGACATGGGAATCGTCGCCTGTGCGCTTCGGGGCCGTCAGAAGAGGAAGTACCGCTGGGCGAGCGGCAGTTCGGAGGCGGGTGACGGTTCGACGAGTTCACCGTCGATGGTGACGGCGAAGCTGTCGGGGGCGACCTCGACCCGGGGCAGCGCGTCGTTCTCGCGCATGTCGGCCTTGCTGCGGCCGCGAGTGGAGTGGATCGCGGCGAACGGCTTGTCCAGGCCGAGGCGTTCCCGGAGCCCGTCGTCCAGCGCCGACTGCGTCACGAAGTTGATCGAGTTGAGGCCCGGCGCCCTGCCGTGCGCCCCGAACATGCGGCGCGGCAGGACCGGCTGCGGTGTCGGGATGGAGGCGTTGGCGTCGCCCATCTGCGCGTACGCGATCTGTCCGCCCTTGAGGACGACCTGCGGCTTGACGCCGAAGAACGCCGGCTCCCAGAGGACCAGGTCGGCGAGCTTGCCGCTTTCGACCGACCCGATCTCGTGGTCGATGCCCTGGGCGACTGCCGCGTTGATCGTGTACTTGGCGACATAGCGACGTGCGCGACGGTTGTCGGCGCGGGTGTCCCCGGGCAGGAAGCCGCGGCGCCGCTTCATCACGTGGGCGGTCTGCCAGGTCCGCATGATGACCTCGCCGATGCGGCCCATGGCCTGGGAGTCCGAGGACATGATCGAGATGGCGCCGAGGTCGTGGAGGATGTCCTCCGCGCCGATCGTGGTGGGCCGGATGCGGGACTCCGCGAAGGCGAGGTCCTCGGGGACCGCCGGGTTGAGGTGGTGGCAGACCATCAGCATGTCGAGGTGCTCCTCGACGGTGTTGACGGTGTGCGGCCGGGTCGGGTTGGTGGAGCTCGGCAGCATGTTGGGGAGCGAGACCGCCGTGATCATGTCGGGGGCGTGTCCGCCGCCCGCGCCCTCCACGTGGAAGGCGTGCAGGGTCCGGCCCGCGACCGCGTCGAACGTCGCATCGATGAAGCCCGCTTCGTTCAGCGTGTCCGTGTGGACGGCGAGCTGGGCGCCGGTCTCCTCGCAGACGTTCAGGCACGCGTCGATACTGGCGGGCGTCGCGCCCCAGTCCTCATGGATCTTGAAGCTGACGGCGCCGGCGCGGAGCTGGGCGTGCATCGACTCGGCGTTGACGGTGTTGCCCTTGCCGAGGAAGCCTATGTTGACCGGGCTGGACTCGAGCGCCGCGAACATCCGGGCGAGGTGCCAGGCGCCGGGCGTGATGGTGGTCGCCTTGCTGCCCTCGGCGGGACCGGTGCCGCCGCCGAAGAGCGTGGTGACGCCCGAGGCCAGCGCCTCGTCGACGATGGTCGGCGAGATGAAGTGGATGTGGGTGTCGATACCGCCCGCGGTGAGTATCTTGCCGTTGCCCGCGATGACCTCGGTCTCGGGGCCGATGACGAGGTCGGGATGGACGCCGTCCATGGTGTCCGGGTTGCCGGACTTCCCGACGCCGGTGATCCGGCCGTCGCGGATGCCGATGTCGGCCTTGACGATCCCCCAGTGGTCGATGACCACCGCACCGGTGATGACGGTGTCCGGGGCGCCTTCGGCGCGGGTGGTGCGGGACTGGCCCATCGACTCACGGATGACCTTGCCGCCGCCGAACACCGACTCGTCGCCGGAGCGTCCGGGGCCGCCCGAGCGGTCCTCCTCGATCTCGATGAGCAGGTCGGTGTCGGCGAGCCGGATCCGGTCGCCCGTCGTGGGGCCGAACAGATCGGCGTACGCGGCGCGGGACAGTTCAGGCATCGAGGGCACCTCCGGTCTCGCCGCGCAGACCGGGCACGATGCGCTTGCCGGTCAGCGGGACGAGTTCGACGTCGACGGGGATTCCGGGCTCGAAGCGCACGGCGGTTCCCGCGGCGATGTTGAGCCGCTTTCCGTGCGCGGCGCCGCGGTCGAAGTCCAGACCCGGGTTGGCCTCGGCGAAGTGGTAGTGGGAGCCGACCTGGACGGGGCGGTCGGCGGCGTTGAGGACGGTGAGGCGGGTGACCTCGCGGCCTACGTTGAAGGGGACGGGGTCGTCCGCGAAGAGGATCTCTCCGGGGACCATCCCGTAGCCGGTGCCGTGCGATGCGGCATGCATGAGGCGCGAACTCCCGTCAGACGATCGGCTCGTGAACGGTGACGAGCTTGGTGCCGTCCGGGAAGGTGGCCTCGACCTGGACGTCGTGGATCATCTCCGGGATGCCCACCATGACGTCGTCGCGGGTGAGGACCTTCCGCCCGGAGGACATCAGCTCGGCGACGGAGCGGCCGTCGCGGGCCCCTTCGAGGATGTGCGAGGTGATGAGGGCGATCGCCTCGGGGTGGTTGAGGAGCAGCCCCCGCGCCTTTCGCTTCTCGGCCACGTCCGCGGCCACATGGATGAGCAGTCTCTCCTGCTCGTGCGGGGTCAGTTGCACGCGTCCCACCTCAAAGTTCTCACTCCGAACCATGCGGGTCCGGCTGCCGCGGCCACCGCGACGGATATAGATGTAACACACAGCGAAGGCGCGCGATCTTGCGCACCCCGGATAGAAAATCCGCTGGTGGCGTGGCACGGGAAGGTAGTTGAGAGGAGTTTCAACGAGGTTAACCAGTCATTGACCGACTCATGACCGTCAGCAGGGCTGCGCCATACCCGTCACTGCACGACGCCCCTGCCGAGGCGTCTCGACAGGGGCGTCGCTGAAAGGATCACACTGCACGGAGACTCGCCGAGTGGCATCCGTCTGCGAGCAGAGCACGAGCAGATGCGCCGACGAGGGCATGCCGATTCCACGGCCCGCACGCCGACAACCGGCAACCGGCAACCGCTCCGTTACGTCGCGCCAGGCCCCCGGTGCTCGGCCGCGATACCGAACCGCTGCCGCTCGGACGGAGTGGCCGACACGGAACCGATCGACGTGACGGTGCTGACCGTCCGCTCCTGCGACGCGTCCGCGAGCCCTTCGAGACGCTCCAGATCCTCGGCGGAGACGAGCGCCACGAGCGGCTTGCCGTGCCGGGTGACGACGACCCGTTCGCCGCCGTAGACGACGCGGTTGATCAGCTCGGCGAGCTCTGCGCGGGCTTGAGTCACCGGAATCTCGTAGGCCATGCCTCCAGCTTAGACGTCACCTTTCGCAGGCTGCCGGTGCGAGCGGGCGCTCAGCACACCGTCCAGACCCGGCCCAGCGCGGTGAGGCCCCGCCCCCGACACCCTCACACACGCCCGCGCCCGACGGGTCACCTCCCTCCCCGATCGTCCGTACGTCCTGTACATTTTGTACAGAGCCCGGACCGCACCGCGACCGGAGGAAGAGAGGCGCGCCATGAACCGTCCGTCCGCCCGCTACGTCCTGCCCGAGTTCACCGAACGCACCAGCTCGGGGACGCGGACCATGGACCCGTACTCCAAGCTCCTGGAAGAGCGGATCATCTTTCTCGGCACCCCCGTCGACGCCACCTCGGCGAACGACGTGATGGCGCAGTTCATGCACCTTGAGTACCAGGCGCCGGACCGCGACATCTCGCTGTACATCAACTCCCCCGGCGGCTCGTTCAGCGCGATGACCGCCATCTACGACACGATGCGGTTCGTCAGTTGCGACGTGGAGACGACCTGCCTGGGGCAGGCCGCGGCGGAGGCCGCCGTCCTGCTCGCCGCCGGCACACCCGGCAAACGGTTCGCTCTGCCGGGCGCCCGCGTACTGATCCACCAGCCCGCGGTCTCCGAACCGATCCACGGCCAGGCGACCGACCTCGCGATCCAGACCGACGAAATCCTGCGCACCCGGCGGCTGTTGGAGCAGCTGCTCGTACGGCACACGAGGCAGGCCCCGGGCCGGATCAGCGCGGACATCGAGCGGGACAAAATCTTCGACGCCCGGTCCGCCGTGGAGTACGGGCTCGTGGACCGGATCATCGCGAACCGCAAGAGCTCGCTCGCCGAGCGGGACGCGAGGTGACCTGCCGATGCTGCCGCCGGAGCTTCCGCCCCTGCCCGCCCTGACCCGCGCCGAGGCGGAGTTGATCGACCGCTATCTCGAGGTCGTCGACCTCCTCGGCCGGATCAACCCGGCCCGCGCCGAGCACACCTACGGCGGCCTCCGTGCCGCTCAGGCGCTGGTCGGCCGTGCGACCGCCCTGCGGGACGCACTCGCCGTCATGCACCAGCGGGGCGAGAGTGAGGTGCACGCGCCCACGCTCGCCCGGGCCCTGCGCGTCCTCGACGGTGAACGGCGTGCAGGACGGATCGCCCTCCCGCCTCCGCCGGGCGGCTGAGCGCCCGTCAACCGGCCGCCCGCTGACGCCGAAACGTCCCGGCCCGCTTCGAAACGGACCAGTCGGGCTACCACGGACGGCGTATTCGAACATCCTTCGCCGCACGTTCTGAACTTGCGTCCAGCGAGTACAGCAGGTCTGGAATTTGACATTCCGCTGCTGGTCGAGCCGTCGTCAGACCACCCACCGAGAGGTCCAATTCGACCGTGTCCACCTGAACAGGTCAGTCGTGAGGAGCCTCACAAAAAGCCGTTTCGGCTCGGTTTTCGGACCCATGTCGGGTCAAGATCCCTTTCGACGACAAGCCCCTGCCACAGCGGTGGGGCGGTCCGGGCGGACGCCGAGTCCTGCCGCCACCCGGATGACCGGTCGACATCTGTGCAACGGCAGGAGTGGAGGACCCAGGTACGACGGGCCCGTCCGGAAAGTCCGGGCGACGCCCTTGGGGTGAAGCCGCAGAGCACGACGCGGCCGGGCATCTTCGCCTGCCCGAACCCGACAGGTCATCTTTCACAGGCGGCTGACGAAGGGTTGCGCATGACCGCGCTGAATCATGTTCCGTCGCTGCTCAGCAGGACCGGTGCCGCATCGGTCCTCACGCTCGCCGTCGTAGGCGGCACCGTCGTGGCCCCCGGGCTCACGTCGGAGGCCGAGGCAGCAACCCATGGGACCAAGGCGCTCAAGATCGCGGCGTCCAAGAAGGGCTCCCCGTACGGCTACGGGGCGGTCGGACCCCACCGGTTCGACTGCTCGGGCCTGACGCTCTACTCGTTCAAGCGAACGGGCAAGAAGCTGCCCCGCACCGCCGCCGCGCAGTACAACAAGACCAAGCACGTCTCCAGGTCCCAGCGCACCCGCGGCGACCTGGTGTTCTTCCACTCCGGGCGGAACGTGTACCACGTGGGGATCTACGCGGGCGGCAACCGCATCTGGCACGCCCCCAAGAGGGGCACCGTGGTGCGCCTGGAGAAGATCTGGTCCAAGAGCGTCTGGTACGGGAGGGTGCGCTGACCCCGCCACGCGGCGCCCTCGGGCGCTCGGCCGCCGACTGACCCGCTCCGTCACCCGGGTCAGTGGGCGGCGTCGCGGTGTCTGCGCTGGACGGGGGCCCGCCAGGGCAGCGCGATCCACACGGTCTTGCCTCCTTCGTCGGTGGGGCTGACCGAGAGCTTGCCGCCGCACTCGGCGGTCAGCCAGCGGATGATGACCAGGCCGCGGCCGTTGTCCTGCTGGACGGCCGCGGGAAGCCGTTTGGGATAGCGCGGGTGGCTGTCGGTGACGCCGATGCGCAGCTGCTCGTCCCGGTCCAGTTCGATGTCGACGGTGAACGTGGGCGACTGCCCCAGGGTGTGCTGCACGGCATTCGTGGCGAGTTCGGAGACGATGAGCCGGATCGTGTCGGTCACCTCGGCGTCGCCGGGCAGGCCCCATTCGGAGAGCACACGCAAGACGTACTTCCGGGCGGCGGGGACCGAGGCAGGATCGCTCGGCAGGGTGACGGAGGCTTCCTGGTGATCTGCCATGGCGACGTTGTCCCTTTCCCACCGGGACCGGTCCCCGACTCGCGGCGGATGACTCAAGGACCGTCCCGGACTGGTGCTTCGCGCCAGACTGCCACTCCTTGGCCGGGCACGCGTGGCGATCCACCGAGATGTGCATATATCTGTCGCTCGATGCGGTGAACTCTGCTACGGCAGAGCGTATTTGGGCGAGGGACTCGCACTTCCTCTAATCTCGCCTACTGCCCCGCCTCGCCGCCGGAAGATCCGACGGCTCCGGCCGGAAGGAGACGGGCATGCAGTACGGCCCCGCGGTGCGTCGCCGCCAGCTCGGCGCCGAACTGCGCACCCTGCGCAACGAGGCGGGTCTCACCAGCAGTGAGGCTGCCGCCAGGCTCGGCTGGCACCAGTCGAAAGTGAGCCGGATCGAGACGGGCCGCAGCGGCGTGAAGGCCTCCGACGTGCGGCGGCTGCTCGCGGCGTACGAGGTGCGGGACTCCCGGCGCAGCGAGCTGCTCATCGCGTTCGCGGGGGCCGACGATCCCGGTGCGGGGCGTCATCACTGGTGGAAGGCGTATCGCGACCTGTTGCCCGCCACCTACCGGGACTTCATCAGCCTGGAGTCGCAGGCGCGTTGGGTGCGCACGCTCGAAACCACCGTGGTCCCGGGTCTGCTGCAGACCCCCGAGTACGCGCGTGCGGTGACCCGGGCGGCGCTCGGCGGGCTGCCGGAGAAGCAGGTCGACGCGCTCGTGGAGGTGCGTCTGGCCCGCCAGGACGTGCTGCGCGCGGATCCGCCGGTGCGGCTGAGCGTGGTCATGGACGAGGCGGTGCTGCGGCGGCCGGTGGGCGGGGCGCAGGTTCTCGCGGGGCAGTTGGCGCGCTTGCGGGAGGTGTCACTTCTGCCTCATGTCCGGCTTCAGGTACTGCCGTTCGCCGCCGGTGAGCATGCAGGCCTGATCGGTTCTTTCGTTATCTTTTCATTTCCGGACATTGCTGATCTGGATGTGGTTGTTCTCGACCATTTGACGAGTAGCCTCTACCTCGAACGGAAAGAAGACCTCCAGGCGTACACGGAGGCCTTCAACTCCCTTCAGGTACAGGCGCTTTCACCCGAGGAATCAACGGTATTCATCGCCGGACTAGGCGACGGCGCGTAAGGAGGCACCATGACCGCAATGCCTCGGTACGTACCTTCCAGCACAACGCTTCAAGGTGCGCGGTGGCAGCGCAGCAGCTACAGCAACGGAATGAACAACTGTGTCGAGACCGCCACCCTCGACCCGGGTCAGCCGACCGGCCTGCGGGCCGTGCGTGACTCGAAGAACATCGCAGGTCCCGCCCTGCTCATCTCCCCCGGCCCCTGGGAGACGTTCGTCGACAGCCTGCGCTGAGCGCGGCCCGGGCCCCATGCGGACCCGGAGCGGCTCATCGAGGTGCGCGGCGGCTGATCACCCGTACGGCACCGGCGATCTGCTCGTCGGTGAGATCCGCGCGGGCGGTCAGCCGCAGCCGTGAGATGCCGTCCGGCACCGACGGCGGACGGAAACAGCCCACGGCCAGGCCATCGGCCCGGCAGTCGGCCGCCCACCGGACGGCCTGCTCCGGTGAGGGGGCGCGCACCGAGACGACGGCGGCGTCGGGCCGTACCGCACAGAGGCCTTCGGCCGTGAGGCGCCGGTGCAGCTCGGCCGCGACCTCACGGGCACGGGCCGCGCGTTCGGGCTCACGGCGCAGCAGGCGCAGGGCGGCGAGCGCGGCGCCGGCCGCGGCGGGTGCGAGGCCGGTGTCGAAGATGAAGGTGCGGGCCGCGTTCACCAGGTGCTCGATGACCCTGGCCGGGCCGAGGACGGCGCCGCCCTGGCTGCCGAGGGACTTGGAGAGGGTGAGGGTGACCACGGTGTCGGGCGCGCCCGCGAGCCCCGCGGCGTACGGTGCGCCCCGGCCGCCGTCGCCGAGCACGCCGAGCCCGTGGGCGTCGTCGATGATCAGCCCGGCCCCGGACTCGCGGCAGGCGGCGGCCAGTTCGGCCAGCGGCGCCATGTCCCCGTCGACCGAGAACACCGAGTCGGACACCAGGACGGCGGGGCCGTCGTGGGCGCCGAGCGTCTTGCGTACCGCTTCGGGATCGGCGTGCGGCACCACCTGCGTCGCCGCGCGGGCGAGGCGGCAGCCGTCGATCAGGGACGCGTGGTTGCCCGCGTCGGAGACGATCAGCGAATCGCCGGGGGCGAGTGCGGTGACGGCGGCGAGGTTCGCCGCGTAGCCGGAGGAGAAGACGAGCGCCGCCTCGAAGCCGCAGAATTCGGCGAGCTCTCGCTCCAGTTCCGCGTGCAGCTCCGTGGAGCCCGTGACGAGCCGGGATCCGGTGGCGCCGCCGCCCCAGCGCCGGGCCGCGGCGGCCGCGCCCTCGGTGACCTCCGGGTGCCGGGTCAGGCCGAGGTAGTCGTTTCCCGCCAGATCGAGGAGGGCGCCCGCGTCGGCGGGGCGCGGCCGCAGGATGCGCACGAGGCCGGCGTCGGCGCGCAGCCGCGCCTGTTCGTCGAGCCAGCCGAACGCCGCGCCCGGCTCGGCGCCGGATGCGCCGCCCGGCGCGTGGCTCGGCGCGGTGGACGCGCTCGTCACGGGGTGCCTGTTTGTAGACATTGCACAGACCTTAGCCGCCGTGCCACCCGGCCAGGGTGTGGCAATACTTACACCTCAAAGCGTTTCTGTTGTGCGAACTCTCCTTGGCCCGGCAGGCTGCCGTGCGTAAGGATCAGCGCCATGGACCTGCTGAACACGCTGGTGGAAAAGGGACTTCGGCGCGAACTGCCGACCCGCGAAGAGGCGCTGGCCGTACTGGCCACCTCCGACGACGATCTCCTGGACGTAGTGGCCGCCGCCGGGAAGGTGCGGCGGCAGTGGTTCGGGCGACGGGTGAAGCTCAACTATCTGGTCAATCTCAAGTCGGGGCTGTGCCCCGAGGACTGCTCGTACTGTTCGCAGCGCCTCGGCTCCAAGGCCGAGATCCTCAAGTACACCTGGCTGAAGCCGGACGAGGCCTCGCAGGCCGCGGCGGCCGGGGTCGCGGGCGGCGCCAAGCGGGTCTGCCTGGTGGCCAGCGGCCGCGGCCCGACGGACCGCGACGTCGACCGGGTGGCCCAGACCATCGCGGCGGTCAAGGAGCAGAACGAGGGCGTCGAGGTGTGCGCCTGCCTCGGTCTGCTCTCGGACGGCCAGGCGGAGCGCCTGCGCGGCGCGGGCGCGGACGCTTACAACCACAACCTCAACACGTCCGAGGCGACGTACGCGGACATCACCAAGACGCACACGTACGCCGACCGTGTCGACACCGTCCAGAAGGCGCACTCGGCGGGCCTTTCTGCCTGCTCGGGGCTGATCGCGGGCATGGGCGAGAGCGACGAGGACCTCGTCGACGTGGTGTACGCGCTGCGCGAGCTCGACGCGGATTCCGTGCCGGTGAACTTCCTGATCCCCTTCGAGGGCACGCCGCTGGCCAAGGAGTGGAACCTCACGCCGCAGCGGTGCCTGCGGATCCTCGCCATGGTCCGCTTCGTCTGCCCGGACATCGAGGTGCGCATCGCGGGCGGTCGCGAGGTCCATCTCCGCTCTATGCAGCCGCTCGCCCTGAACCTCGCCAACTCCATCTTCCTGGGCGACTACCTGACCAGTGAGGGCCAGGCGGGCAAGACGGACCTGGAGATGATCGCCGACGCCGGCTTCGAGGTCGAGGGCACGGATCAGGTGACGCTGCCGCAGCACCGCGTGGACGCGGCGGCCGCCGCGGGGGGCTGCGGCTCGCACGCGGAGGCGGGCTGCGGCTCGCACGACGAGGCCGGTTGCGGCTCGCACGCGGGTGGCGGCTGCGGCCCCTGCGGGGCGGCCGAGCCCGCCGGGGAGCCCGTGGCTGAGCCCGCCGCGGAGGCGGTGGCCGAGCCCGCCGGGGCACGAACGGACCTGGTGGCGGTGCGGCGCCGGGGTGCGGGAACGGATCTCGCGCCCAATGCCTGACCTCTCCACCTCCGAGCTCCTCGCACTCGACCGGCAGCACGTCTGGCACCCCTACGGGCCGATGCCGGGCCGCCAGGAGCCCCTGGTCGTCGAGTCGGCGAGCGGCGTCCGGCTGCGCCTCGCGGACGGCGGTCCCGAGCTGATCGACGGCATGTCGTCCTGGTGGTCGGCGATCCACGGCTACAACCACCCCGTGCTCAACGACGCGGTGCGCGGCCAGCTGGACCGGATGAGCCACGTCATGTTCGGCGGGCTCACGCACGAACCCGCCGTCCGGCTCGCGAAGCGTCTTGTCGACATCTCGCCCGAAGGTCTTGAGCATGTCTTCCTCGCCGACTCCGGCTCCGTCTCGGTCGAGGTCGCCCTCAAGATGTGCCTCCAGTACTGGCGCTCGCTCGGCCGGCCGGCCAAGCAGCGGGTGCTGACCTGGCGCGGCGGCTACCACGGGGACACCTGGCAGCCGATGGCCGTCTGCGACCCCGAGGGCGGCATGCACGAACTCTGGCAGGGCGTCCTGCCGCGTCAGGTGTTCGCGGACGCCCCGCCCTCGGAGTACGAGGAGGCGTACGCGACCCATCTGCACGACATCATCGGACGCCACGCCCACGAGCTCGCGGCCGTGATCGTCGAGCCGGTCGTGCAGGGCGCGGGCGGCATGCGCTTCCACTCCCCCGCCTATCTGCGGGTGCTGCGCCAGGCGTGCGACGCGCACGACGTGCTGCTCGTCTTCGACGAGATCGCGACGGGCTTCGGCCGCACCGGGGCGTTGTTCGCGGCGGACCACGCGGGCGTCACGCCCGACGTGATGTGCCTGGGCAAGTCGCTGACCGGCGGCTATCTGACGCTGGCGGCGACCCTGTGCACGCCGCGGGTCGCGGACGGCATCTCCCAGGGGAAGGTGCCGGTCCTCGCGCACGGCCCGACGTTCATGGGCAATCCGCTGGCCACCGCGGTGGCCGGGGCCTCGATCGACCTGCTCATCGGGCAGGACTGGCAGAGCGAGGTCAAGCGCATCGAGTCGGGTCTGCGCGAGGGCCTGGCCGAGGCGGCCGGCCTGCCCTCCGTACGGGAGGTCCGTGTCCTCGGCGCCATCGGGGTCGTCCAGCTGGACCATCCGGTGGACATGGCGGCGGCGACGCGGGCCGCGGTGCGCGAGGGCGTATGGGTGCGGCCGTTCCGCGACCTGATCTACACGATGCCGCCGTTCATCACGGGGGACGACGACGTGGCGCGGATCGCGCGCGCGGTGTGCGCCGCGGCGAAGGAGGGCTGACATGACAGTGATCGTGGTGTCCGGGACGGGCACGGAGATCGGCAAGACGGTGACGACGGCCGCGGTGGCCGCCGTCGCGCTCGCGGCGGGCCGCAGCGTCGCCGTCCTCAAGGGCACCCAGACCGGGGTCGCGCCGGGCGAGCCGGGCGACGCGCAGGAGGTCGCGCGGCTGGCGGGCGAGGCCGTCACGACGCTGGAACTCGCCCGGTTCCCCGAGCCCCTTGCGCCGAACACCGCCGCGCGCCGGGCCGGCCTGGAGCCCGTACGTCCCGCGGACGTGGCCGACGCGGCGGCGAAGCTGGCGACGGAGCACGACCTGGTCCTCGTCGAGGGCGCGGGCGGCCTGCTCGTCCGTCTCGACGACGAGGGCGGCACGCTGGCCGACACGGCCCGGCTGCTCGGCGCCCCGGTCCTCGTGGTCGCCACCGCGGGGCTGGGCACCCTCAACGCGACGACGCTGACCACGGAGGCGCTGCGGGCGCGCGGGATCGAGCAGCTGGGCGTCGTCGTCGGCAGCTGGCCCGCGGCGCCGGACCTGGCCTCCCGGTGCAACCTCGCCGACCTCCCGGAGGCATCGGGCAGGCGTCTGCTCGGCGCGATCCCGGCAGGTTCCGGAACCCTCGAAGGCCCCGACTTCCGTACGCGGTCCGGGAGTTGGCTGGGCCCGGAACTGGGCGGCACGTGGAACGGAGCGGCGTTCACGGAGCGGGAGGCGCCTGCGGCGTGGTCGGCGGAGGGGGCGCGGGAGCGCTGAGCCGCTGCACTGTCGGGGCGCCGGGCGGGCGGGGCGGTCGTGGCCGCGCCGCCCGCCCCGCCGGCTCGGCTCACTCCGGCCGCCCCGCCCCCTCCGGTGGACGGCAGGCGCCAGGCGGCTACTTCGGCGGGTTGAGCTTGCGGAAGTACGTCCAGCTGGTCTCGTTCGGCTCGCTCCACTTCTCCGGGGCGCGGGCGAACTCCGGATGCCGGTCGGCTATGTAGGCGCGCGTGCGCTCGGGGACCTCGGCGTACGAGCCGAGCTTGCGGCCCCGGCAGTGGTAGGTGAGGCCACCGGGCCGCTGACCGCGCGCCATCCACGGGAGCCACTGCGACATCCGGGTCCACGACATGGTGGCCGGGACGCCGGGCGCCGCCGTGGCCAGATCGGCGCGGTCCACGAAGAACTGGAAGAGCTCCAGGGCCTGGTACGTGTCGCCGGCCGAATGGCGCGGGTACTGGGCCACCGGCAGCGGCGAGGGGTAGGCCAGCGGGATTTCCAGGCTGAAGCAGACCTGGTCGCCGAGGTCGGTCGTCGGGACCGGGAAGGGGCGCCACTTCTGGTTCGCGGGGTCGTTCCATATGTGCACCACCGGCAGGTCCTGCCAGCTCTCCAGGATCTCGCGGGTGGCAGGGTCCAGGTAGAACGCGGCCTCACGGCTGAGCAGTTGATAGGTGTCCGGACCGTCCTCTGGGTCCTGGACGAGGCGGGCGACGTTGAGCCCTTCGAAGCCGAAGAGGCGCTGGTACGGCTCGTCGGGCGCCCAGGAGTACACGTTTCCTGACCACCAGTACGTGACCTCCTCACCATCCAGCGAAGCCCGGGCACGGGCGAAGGAGCGGAGAGACTCTGCGGGTGTCGTCATACGGAGTACTGTGCGCGATCTCCCGCGCCCGGTGACAGCACCTCCAGCCGATGCGGCGGAGAACGGTCCCTTCGGGGGCACCATGGCGGTATCCGCTCGCTTTCGCCGAGGAGGGCCCATGTCGGCTCGCTCCACCAGGTCCGTGTCCCGGGACGCCGTGCACCACCCCGTCTTCGCCCGCTTCTACGCACGACAGAGTGTGGCCGCCGAACCCGTGATCGGCGCGTACCGGCGGGAACTGCTCGCCGGGCTCTCCGGGCGGGTCATCGAGGTGGGGGCGGGCAACGGCCTCAACTTCGCGCACTATCCGGGCGCGGTCTCCGAGGTCGTGGCGATCGAACCGGAGCGGATCCTGCGGCGGCTGGCGGTGTCCGCGGCCCTGCGTGCGGACGTGCCCGTCGACGTCGTGCCGGGCGCCGCCGAGGCACTGCCGGTCAAGAGCGAGGCGTTCGACGCGGCCGTCGTCTCGCTGGTGCTGTGCAGCGTGCGCGATGTGCCGCGGGCCCTGGGCGAGTTGCGGCGGGTGCTACGGCCCGGCGGTGAGCTGCGGTTCTTCGAGCACGGCCGCGCGCCGGGCACGCTGATGGCCGCCACCCAGGGCGTCCTGGACCGTACGGTGTGGCCGCCGCTGTTCGGCGGCTGCCACGTGGGGCGGGACACGCTGGGGGCGCTGCGCGCGGCCGGGTTCGAGATCGGCGAGCACCGTCGTCTCCTCGTACCCGCGAAGGGGCCGCGCCTGCCCACGTCGTACTGCGTGCTCGGTACGGCCGTGCGCCCGGACGGCGCCGCTCACTGAGGTACGGCCGAGCCCTCAAGGCCTCAGAGGGCCAAGTGACGTGATGTCACATTTGACGTCACCGGAACGTGTGGCGCAGGCCCATCAGCGCTGATCGGGGAGTTCTGCCGTGCTGGAGTGTCCTTCGTGAGCGACCACCAGCCTATCAACCCACATACCGGCCCTCTGAGTCCGAGGCAGCGGCGAGGTCGGCAGGGTGTTGGCAAATCACTTTCCGTGGATTTCGGCCGCGGTGACGAGTGACAGGTCAAGGCGCAAGCAGCCGATGAGCGGGTGAGGTTGTCCGGTCAGCCCAGCGATGCGCTCGCCGCACGCAGCTCGTCCAGGGCCGCCAGGATGTACCCGGCGAGCTCGTCCTTGCCATCACGGTCGCCCTCGGACCATTCGGCGAACCCCCGTTTGAAGGCGAGGAGGCCCAGCTCACTCGCGAGAGCCGCAGTCGGATCGGGCACACCGCGGGCGACCAGGGCGGTTGTCACCGCGGCCGCGAGGCTGACGCTCTTGAGGGCGTCACGCTGTTGAAGTTCGGTGCTGGCGGCAACGGCCGCCTTCAGGCGAGGGGCGAGTTCCCGACTCGTGGGGCCCATCGCGCTCGAGGCGCGCTCGAGGCCGGCAGCGACCGCCTCGAGCGGGCTGGCGTTACCGGGCGCCTCGGCGATCCCCTCGGCCAGCAGCCGGCTCAGCGTCTCCTGCCCGGCCACCAGCAGCTCGCGCTTATCGGGGAAGTGCCGGAAGAAGGTGCTTTTGGTGACTCCGGCACGCTCGGCGATCTGCGCGACCGTCGTGGCGTCGTACCCCTGCTCGGTGAACAGGTCGACGGCAGCCACGACGAGGCGTTCGCGCGCCCCTGGTTCCCATCTACCCATGGGCCCATCCTACGTGATGGGACTCTTGTCCCATCACCCTGCTAGAGTGACGGGACAAGAGTCCCATCACTTCCGGGAGAGTTCCATGCGCGTCTTCGTCACCGGCGGCACCGGTCTGATCGGTTCCGCCGTCGTCGCCGAACTGCTCGGCAACGACCACACCGTCCTTGCCTTAGCCCGCTCCGACGCGTCCGCACTGGCCGCCGAGGCGGCCGGCGCCGAGCCGCTCCGGGGAGGTCTCACCGATCTGGACATCCTTCGGGCCGGCGTCGCTCAGGCCGACGGGGTGATCCACCTTGCGTTCGGCAACGACTTCAGCAGCCCCGACGCCCTGGCAAATGCGGTCGCCGAGGAAAGTGCCGCCCTCGCGGCCCTCGGCGAGGAACTCGTCGGCAGCGACCGCCCCTTCGTCACCGTCTCGGGTACGCCCGATGTGCCGGGCCGCGTCTCCACCGAGGCCGACCCGGTATCGACCGACGGGCCGGTCGGTGGTCGCGGTCGCGCGGTCACGGCGGTCCTGGACTTGGCCTCGCGCGGGGTCCGGAGCACGGCCGTACGCCTGCCGCGCACGGTTCACAACCAGGGCACGGGCGGGTTCGCCGGGCTGCTGACCAACATCGCACGCCAGACCGGAGTGTCCGGCTACCCGGGCGACGGCACACAGCGTTGGCCGGCCGTGCACGCGCTCGACGCGGCAGTCCTCTTCCGGCTCGCCCTGGAACAGGCGCAAGCCGGTACCGCCTGGCACGCCGTGGACGATGAGGGAGACAGGGTGCGTGACATCGCTGCGGTCATCGGCCGACGGCTGGGCCTGCCGGTCGAGTCGGTGCCATCGGAGACCTACGGCCCTCTCGGCCCGATCTTCGCGACCGACCAGCCCTCGTCCAGCGCCCACACCCGGCAGGCTCTCGGCTGGGAGCCGAAGCACCCGCGCCTTCTGGAGGACCTGGAGAACATCCAGCCCTAAGGGCAACCGTCCCGCACTGTCGACATACCGGTGCCGAAAGTGGATTTTCACTGGAAATGCACTTTATGCGGCAATTCATGTCTACAAATAACAGGAGATCCCGTCATGGTGGTAGTTGTCTTCGGCGCTCGCGGAAACGTGGGCCGACACGTGACTGACGGCCTGTTGGCCGCCGGCGAACACGTCAGAGCAGTCAGCAGAACCCCAGCCGCAGGCCGGACACCCGGGTTGGAAGCTGTCGCCGCCGACCTGGACCGTCCCGAGACGCTGCGCGCAGCGCTCGACGGCGCCGACAAGCTGTTCCTCTACGGAATGCTCAACCCCCAAAAGCCCTACGACATCGAGAAGGTCGCCGCGACGGCCGCAGCTGCGGGGATCCGCCAGGTGGTTCTGCTTTCGTCGGTGGCGGTCCTGGACCCCGATGCCGACCATCCGGTCCCCCTCCTGAATCGAACGATCGAGCAGGCCATCCAACGGTCCGGTATGGACTGGACGTTCCTCAGGCCGGGGACATTCGCCACCAACACCCGCACCTGGTGGGCCGAATCAATCCGCACCGACAACGTTGTCCGTCTTCCCTATCCGCTCGCACAGTCGGCGCCGGTACACGAGAAGGACATCGCGGCGCTCGCGGTCACCGCCCTGACCGAACCGGGCCACTCGCACCAGACCTACACCATCTACGGGGCCGAGTCCCTGACCCTGCGACGCCAGGTCGAGCACATCGGCGAGGCCATCGACCGCCCCATCCGGATTGAACACATCTCCGACAAGCAGGCTCGCGCGGAAGTCGGCAGAACAATGCATCCGATCGTGGCCGAGGCGATCGTGAGTCAGTGGGCCGCCGCCAACGGCGTCCCGGCCCTGACCTCCGCCATCGTCGAAAAAATCACCGGCGCGCCAGCACACACCTACGCCCAATGGGCCGTCGACCACGCCAACGACTTCCACGGCTCTCGGCCAGGCCTCCAACCTCACGACATCGAGCGGTGATACATCGCCAACAATCCTAAAAAGACCGCTCAACACCTGAAAGGCGCATAGCCGAACCTACTTCCCTCTCAGAGCCTGTCGGCTCACAGACTCCACTGACGCAGTTCCTCCGCGATGGTGTGCACGCTCACGCCGTCCTCCTTCACCAGGCGGGCGAGGTCACGCACCTGCTCGGGCGAGGTGACGACCTTCAGGCCGCTGGAGACGAGGTAGGCGTACGCGACGGAGGCGGCGAAGAGCGCGTTGGAGCGTTCGAGCGCGGGGATGTGGAGCAGGAGCTGGAGCAGTGCTGCCGCGCGGTCGTGCGGGGTTTCGTAGACGGGCAGGCCGAATATCTCCGCCTCGTGGCGGCTGACGGCGGCGACGAGCGCGCCCCAGTCGGTGACCTGCGGGTCACCGGGCGTCTTGTGTTCGGCGATCATCAAGAGCCAGGCAAGGTCGATTCTGAGGTCCAACGGCTCAGCGACGACCTTCACGCACCGGGCGGCGGCCCTCGCGCTCGACGCCGAACTCCTCGGCGAAGACGGACTCGTACTGCTTCATGAAGTCGGCGGCGGCCTCGACGAAGGTGTGTCCCACTTCGCCCGAGTCCTGTTTGACGAGTTCTTCGATGTAGCGGTTGACGCTCATGCCCCGGGCCAGGGCGCGCTCCCGCGCGGCCCGGGCGGTGTCCTCGTCCACCCGCACGTTCAACTGGGTCTTCGCCATACCGTCAAGCTAGCGTCCAGGTGCTAGCGCGACAAGGGCGCAGGACCATGCCCCTTACATACGTCTGTGGGGCGCGACCTCGGAGGGATACCGGACGCCCAGGTGGCCCACTACTCTCGGCGGAGTCATGGGAGTTGGCCCGGCCACAACCCAGGAGGCCGCCTTGTCCACACCTGCTTCGGCGCCGTTCACGGGCCGTTCCGGGCCCGCCGCCCGCGCCCGCGGCCTCACCAAGGCGTACGGCTCGGGCGAGACGACCGTCCTCGCCCTCGACTCGGTCGACGTGGACATCGCGCGCGAGCGCTTCACGGCGGTCATGGGCCCTTCCGGTTCGGGAAAATCCACGCTGATGCACTGCCTGGCCGGGCTCGACAGCGTCTCCGCGGGCCAGGTGTGGCTCGGGGACACGGAGATCACGGGCCTGAAGGAGCGCGAGCTGACCCGGCTGCGGCGGGACCGGATCGGGTTCATGTTCCAGTCGTTCAACCTCATCCCCACGCTCAACGCCCTGGAGAACATGACGCTCCCGATGGACATCGCGGGGCAGCGGCCCGACCACGACTGGCTGGAGCACATCATCGACACGCTGGGCCTGCGGGACCGTCTGGGGCACCGTCCCGCGCAGCTTTCCGGCGGCCAGCAGCAGCGGGTGGCCTGCGCACGGGCCCTCGCCGCCAAGCCCGAGCTGATCTTCGCCGACGAGCCGACGGGCAACCTCGACTCGCGGGCCGGGCTCGAAGTACTCGGGTTCCTGCGTGACGCGGTGGACCAGCTCGGCCAGACAGTGGTGATGGTGACCCACGATCCCGGCGCGGCCGCCCACTCCGACCTGGTCCTCTTCCTCGGCGACGGGCGGATCGTGGACGACATGGAACGCCCGACGGCCGACACCGTCCTCGAACGCATGAAACGGTTCGACGCCCTGCAGGCGATGGCACCACCGGGCGCGCACGCGCCCACCGACCGTCCGTCCGAACAGAGCTGAGGCGGCCGCGGTGCTGAAGGCGACGCTGAGGAGCTTCCTCGCGCACAAGGGCCGGCTCATGCTCTCCGCGCTCGCC
This sequence comes from Streptomyces sp. NPDC058308, assembly GCF_042880275.1. Classification (NCBI taxonomy): domain Bacteria; kingdom Bacillati; phylum Actinomycetota; class Actinomycetes; order Kitasatosporales; family Streptomycetaceae; genus Streptomyces; species Streptomyces sp. NPDC058308. Next base: position 130,239 of record NZ_JBHVZA010000023.1, on the reverse strand, counting down.
GTGATCCTCTCGGTGGCGTTCGTCGCGGGCAGCCTGATCTTCTCGGACACGGTGACCCGCACCTTCGACCGGCTGTTCGCCTCCACGTCGGCCGATGTGACGGTCGAGCCCAAGGAGGACCTCGACGAGGCGGTGCCGTCCGGGCAGACACCGACGGTGCCCGCGCGCCTCAAGGAGCGGGTGGCCAAGGTCGCCGGGGTCGCGGACGCGCACGTCGACACGAAGGTCGAGAACATCACCATCGTCGACCGCGACAACGAATCCGTGGGCCCGACGACCGGCGCCCCCACCATCGCCACCAACTGGTACCCCACCGACCGCAGCCCCGTGGAGCTCACCTCGGGCCACGCCCCGCGCGGCGCCGGTCAGGCGATGATCGACGCGGACACGGCCGACAAGAAGGACGTGGAGATCGGCGACACGCTCACCGTCCTCGCGCGCCCCGGCTCGTTCAAGGTCGAGGTCGTCGGCATCGCCACGTTCACCACGACGAACCCCGGGGCCGCCCTCGTCTTCCTGGACACCCCGACCGCCCAGCGCGAGCTCCTCGGTTCGACGGACGCGGCGACGGGCATCTCGGTGACGGCCGCCGACGGCGTCTCCGACACCGCCCTCAAGCAGCGGATCGCCGCCGAACTCGGCTCCGGCTACGACCTGGAGACGGCCGATGAACAGGCCGACTCCGCCGCGTCCGAGCTCGGCGGCTTCCTGGACGTCATCAAGTACGTCATGCTCGGCTTCGCCGGCGTCGCCGTACTCGTGGGCATCTTCCTGATCGTCAACACCTTCTCCATGCTCATCGCGCAGCGCACCCGCGAACTGGGGCTGCTGCGCGCGCTCGGCGCCGACCGCAGGCAGGTGCGCCGCTCCGTCCTCGTCGAGGCGCTGCTGCTCGGCCTGGTCGGCGCGACGCTGGGCCTCGCCGCGGGCATCGGCCTCGCCCTCGGCCTGATCGAGCTGATGGGCCTGTTCGGGATGAACCTGAAGTCCACAGAGATGGTCGTCGGCTGGGCGACGCCCGTCGCCGCGTACGTCGTCGGGGTCGGCGTCACGTTCGTCGCCGCGTACCTCCCGGCCCGGCGGGCCGCGCACGTCTCGCCGATGGCGGCGCTCGCCGACGCCGAGATCGCGGGCGTGGGGCGGCCGTTGAAGGTGCGGGCCGCCGCGGGCTCCGTCGTCGGGGCGGCCGGCGCCGCCGCCCTGGTGGGCTGTGCGCGGGCGGAGAAGACCTCGTCGGCGGCGTCCCTGCTCGGGCTCGGCATCGTCCTGACCCTGATCGCCACGGTCATCGCGGGCCCTCTCCTGGTCCGTCCGGTGATCCGGGTCCTCGGCGGCGTGTTCCCCGCGGTCTTCGGTTCGGTCGGCCGGATGAGCCAGCGCAACGCGCTGCGCAACCCGCGCCGCACGGGCGCCACGGCAGCCGCGCTCATGGTGGGGCTCGCGCTGGTCGGCGGCCTCTCGGTGGCCAGCGCCTCGATGACGAAGTCGTTCGACCGGCAGATAGACAAAACACTCGGCGCCGACTTCGTGGTGCAGAACAGCAACTTCATGCCGTTCTCGTCGGAGATCACCGGGAAGGTCGAGCGCACCGACGGCGCGGGCCTCGTCGTGCGCCAGCGCTTCACCCCCATCGAACTGGCGCTGCCCGACGGCAAGAAGGTCGAGACGACCGCCGCGGGTTACGGTCCGCGGCTCGACGACGTCGCCAAGGTCACGTACACGCAGGGGAGTTCACGTGCCGCGCTCGCGCCCGGCCGGATCGGCATGGACAAGGACTTCGCGGCGAAGCACAAGGTGCGCGTCGGTGACGCGCTGCCCGCGAGGTTCCCCGGCGAGCGAGCGGCGAAGCTGACGGTCGGCGCGCTCACCGACCAGGACTCCGCCGAGGGGTTCGGCGTGGAGGGCGGGCTGTTCCTCGGGTTCGGCACGGTCGAGAAGTACGTGCCGGGCGGCCAGGACTCCGCGTTGTTCGTCAACGCGGCGCCGGGCACGGACGCGGACACCCTGCGCGAGCGCCTGGACAAGACCCTCGACCCGTATCCGCAGGTACAGGTGCGCGACCAGGCCGACTACAAGGAGCTGATCCGGCAGCAGATTGCCGTGATGCTCTACCTCGTCTACGCGCTCCTCGGACTCGCGATCGTCATCGCGGTCCTCGGCGTGGTCAACACCCTCGCCCTGTCGGTCGTCGAGCGCACCCGGGAGATCGGGCTGCTGCGCGCCATCGGTCTCGGCCGGCGTCAGCTGCGCCGGATGATCCGTCTGGAGTCGGTGGTGATCGCGGTGTTCGGGGCGCTGCTCGGGCTCGCGCTCGGTCTGGTCTGGGGTGTCGCCGTCCAGCAGGTCCTCGCACTGCAGGGGATGAAGGAGCTGGCGTTCCCCTGGACGACCATCCTCGCGGTGGTGATCGGCTCGGTGGTCGTCGGACTCGCCGCGGCGCTGCTGCCCGCGCTCCGCGCCTCCCGCATGAACGTACTGGCGGCCATCGCGCACGAGTGAGCGGCCGACGCGGGGCCCCGGCCCGCATGCTGGAATTCCCACGCGCCGCCGGGGCCGCCGGTGATGGGATGACCCCTATGAACGATCTTCGTATACGGGCCGCCGGGCCCGGGGACCTCGATGCGGTGCTGGCCTTCTGGAAGGACGCCGCGGAGGGCACGAGCATCAGCGACGACCTTTCCGGGGTGGCACGGCTCGTCGCCCGCGATCCCGAGGCGCTGATCCTCGCCGAGTGCGGCGGCGGGCTCGCGGGCACGGTCATCGCCGGTTTCGACGGCTGGCGCTGCCACCTCTACCGGCTCGCCGTGCACCCGGACCACCGCCGTCGCGGCGTGGGCTCGGCGCTGCTCGCCGCGGCGGAGGAGCGGTTCGTACGGCTCGGTGGCCGCCGTGGCGACGCGATGGTCCTGGACCGCAACGATCTCGCCCACCACGCCTGGCGCGCGGCGGGCTACGCTCCCCAGCCGCAGTGGAGCCGCTGGGTGAAGCCCCTCGCGGACTGAGGTGCGGGCCCTCGCGCCCGCCTCGGGTACGGACCCCTTTGCCCGTCCTTTACCATGGACCCATTACTCGTATCGACTGAAAGGTGTGAGCGTCCGCCCATGGGCGAGCCTCCCAGTACCCGACATCGCGCATTCCTCCCGCCCCTGCCCGATCATGGGACGGAGGTGACCCGATGACCGAAGTGCTCCTGCTCCTCGTGGCGCTGCTGCTCTGCCTGGCGTGCGGCGTGTTCGTCGCCGCGGAGTTCTCCCTCACGACGGTCGAGCGCAGCGAGCTCGAACGGGCCGCCGAGCGGGGCGAGCGCGGCGCTCCCGGCGCGCTCAAAGCCGTCAAGAACCTCACGTTCCAGCTCTCCGGCGCCCAGCTCGGCATCACCGTCACCAACCTGGTGGTCGGCATGCTCTCCGAGCCCTCCATCGCCAAACTCATCGCGGGACCGCTGCGCGGCCTCGGGATCCCCTCGTCGGCGGCCTCCTCCGTCGCCCTGGTCCTCGGCACGGCCCTGTCGACGATCTTCCTGATGGTCATCGGCGAGCTGGTCCCCAAGAACTGGGCGATCTCCTCGCCACTCGCCGTCGCCAAGCGGGTCGCGACGCCCCAGCGCCTGTTCAGCGCCGCCTTCCGGCCGTTCATCGCCCATCTGAACAACACCGCGAACCGGTCCGTCCGCCGCTTCGGCCTGGAGCCCACCGAGGAGCTCGCCTCCGCGCGCGGCCCCAAGGAGCTGATCGCGCTCGCCCGGCACTCCGCCAGGGAGGGCGCCCTGGAGGCGGACACCGCCGAGCTGTTCATGCGCACGCTGAACCTCGCCGACCTCACCGCGGAGAACGTGATGACGCCCCGGGTCCAGGTCATGGCCCTGGACGTGCACGCGACCTGCGAGGACGTCGCGAACGCCACGCGCGCCACCGGCCTCTCCCGCTTCCCCGTGTACCGCGGCAACCTCGACACGGTCGTCGGTGTCGCCCACATCAAGGACATGCTCGCCGTGCCCGCCGAGCGCAGGCACCGCGTGTCCGTCGCCGAACGGATGCGTGAGCCCCTGCTCGTACCGGAGACGCTGACCGTCGACCGGCTCCTCGACCGGCTCTCGGGCAAGCGCACCATGGCCGTGGTCATCGACGAGTACGGCGGCACCGCCGGTGTCGCCACCCTGGAGGACATCGTCGAGGAGGTCGTCGGCGAGGTGCGCGACGAGCACGACCCGCACGAGACGCCCGACATCGCCGCCGCCGGCACCGACGACGACGGCAGGACGCTCTACTCCGCCGACGGCGCGGCACGCACCGACCAGCTCGCGCGGGTGGGGCTGCGGGTGCCCGACGGGCCGTACGAGACGCTCGCCGGGCTCGTCGCGACGGAGCTCGGCCGCATCCCCGCCGTCGGTGACGGCGTCGAGGTCGGCGGCTGGCGACTGGACGTCGTCGACGCCGCGGGGCGCCGCGCCGCCCGCGTCATGCTGCACGCCCCTTCGGCCACCGACGACCACGAGGAGGATGCCCGATGATCGCCATCCAGTTGCTGATCGCCCTGGCGACGCTCGTCGTCAACGCCTTCTTCGTGGGCGCCGAGTTCGCTCTCATCTCCGTACGCCGCAGCCAGATCGAGCCGCACGCGGAGGAGGGGGACCGGCGCGCCAAGAGCGTGATGTGGGGTCTGCAGCACGTCTCGGCGCTGCTCGCGGCCGCGCAGCTGGGCATCACGCTGTGCACCCTGGTCCTCGGCATCGTGGCGGAGCCGGCCATCGCGCACCTGCTGGAGCCGGTGTTCGACGCGGTCGGGGTGCCGCACGGTCTGATCCACCCGGTCTCGTTCGTCATCGCGCTGGTCGTGGCGACCTATCTGCACATGCTGCTCGGCGAGATGATCCCCAAGAACATCGCGCTCGCCGAGCCGGTGCGCTCGGCGCTGCTCCTCGGGCCGCCGCTGGTAGCGCTCGCGCGGGCGCTGCGTCCGGTGATCTTCGCGATCAACGCTTTCGCCAACGGCCTGCTGAAACTGTTGCGCGTGGAGGCCAAGGACGAGGTGTCGGCGAGCTTCTCCGACGAGGACCTCGCCCGCATGGTCAAGGACTCCAGTGACGCGGGTCTGATCGACGACCGTGCGCAGGAGCGGCTGCGCGACGCCCTGGAACTGGGCCGCCGCCCTGTCAGGGACGTCGTCCTGCCGCTGGAGGACGTGGTCTACGCGCGCGTGGGCGTCACTCCGGAGAAGCTGGAGCAGCTCTCCGCCGAGTCCGGGTTCTCCCGCTTCCCCGTCGTCGACGACGGCCGTCGCATCGTCGGCTACCTGCACGTCAAGGACGCCCTGGACCGGGCGCCGCGCGATCTGCCGTTCCGGGTGCCGGAGATGCGCAAGATCGCCCAGGTGCGCGAGACCACGCCGCTGGACGACGTGCTGACCGCCATGCGCGGCAGCCGTACCCACGTGGCCGCGGTGCTCGGCGCGGACGGCCGGCTCGCCGGCATGGTCACGATGGAGGACGTGCTGCGGGAGCTCTTCGGCCAGCCCGCGTGAGCCCCTCGGCGGGCGCGGCGCGGCCGACGAGAGCTTCGTCGGCCGCGTCACACGGCGGGTTCGCCCGTGCCCGCCTTCGTGCTCGGCCGCGTCGGCTGCTCGGTGAGGCCGGGGCCCGCCGCCCCGGCCTCCGAGGCCCCGATGGCCGTCAGGACCGCGAGGACCGCGGCCAGTCCCGCCGTCGCGAAGGCGGCGTCCCACGCGACGTCGAGCAGGCTGGTGGCCCCCGCCACCAGCACGGCGGCCAGCGCCTGCGCGAAGGTGCGGACGGCGCGTTCGGTGGTGGCCTTCCAGAAGGCTGCGTTCCACATGGCGGGCTCGCTCTCTCGTGACGACGGCGTGCCTATGGCATACCGCCGCCGGACCACGCTGCCCAGATCCTTCGCACCCCTGAGCCCCCAGTACGGAGGAGGGGCTGCGCGCGATCGAGGCGTTTCGCCGACATCGGGGAAACGGTGGTGGCCCGGCGTCACCGGGCCCGGGACCCGGTGACGCCGGGCGCGGTCGGCTCCGGCGGGATAACATCACTCCCGCCATGCAGATGAATGCCAACTACACCAGTCTCGTCGCGGTGGGCGACTCCTTCACCGAGGGAATGTCGGACCTGCTGCCCGACGGCAGCTACCGCGGGTGGGCCGATCTCCTGGCCGCCCGGATGGCGGCGCACAGCCCCGGCTTCCGCTACGCGAACCTCGCGGTGCGGGGCAAGCTCATCGGCCAGATCGTCGACGAGCAGGTGGACGTCGCGGCCGCGATGCAGGCCGACGTGGTCACCCTGGTGGGCGGACTCAACGACACGCTGCGCCCCAAGTGCGACATGGGACGCGTGCGCGGCCTGCTCGAAGAGGCCGTCGAACGGCTCGCCCCGTCCTGCAAGCAGCTCGTCCTGATGCGCAGCCCGGGACGGAACGGACCGGTGATGCAGCGGTTCCGTCCGCGCATGGAGGAGCTCTACTCCCACGTCGAGGACCTGGCCGAACGGCACGGCGCGCTCGTCGTGGACCTCTACGGCGCGGCCGTCCTCGGCGACCAGCGCCTGTGGGACGTGGACCGGCTGCACCCCACCGCCGAGGGCCACCGCAGGATCGCCGAGGCCGTCTGGCAGGCGCTCGGCTACGACCCGGAGGACGACTGGCAGAGCCCGCTGCCCGCCGCCGTGCCGCCGGGCTGGGCCAAGCGCCGTGTCGCCGACGCCCGCTTCGCCAGGCAGCACCTCGGCCCGTGGATAGGCCGCCGCCTCACCGGCCGCTCCTCCGGCGACGGCCGCTCCCCCAAGCGCCCTGAACTGCTGCCCTACGAGGACCCGTTCTCGTAGCAGTGCGCGCCGCCCGCTCTCGTAGCTTCGAACGAACGGGGGCGTGGCGCTGGCCTGCATGAACGCCCAGTAGAATCCGTACACGTGACTGCCGCGCCCGCAAAGCCCCGTATCCCGAACGTCCTCGCCGGACGTTATGCCTCCGCCGAGCTCGCCACCCTCTGGTCGCCCGAGCAGAAGGTGAGGCTGGAGCGTCAGCTCTGGCTCGCCGTGCTGCGTGCGCAGAAGGACCTCGGGATCGAGGTTCCTGACGCCGCCATCACCGACTACGAGCGCGTGCTCGACCAGGTCGACCTGGCCTCCATCGCCGAGCGCGAGAAGGTCACGCGCCACGACGTGAAGGCCCGTATCGAGGAGTTCAACGCCCTCGCCGGGCACGAGCACGTCCACAAGGGCATGACCTCCCGCGACCTCACCGAGAACGTCGAGCAGCTGCAGATCCGGCTCTCCCTGGAGCTGATCCGCTCCCGCACCGTCGCCGTTCTCGCCCGCCTCGGCAAGCTCGCCGGCGAGTACGCCGAGCTGGTCATGGCGGGCCGCTCCCACAACGTCGCCGCGCAGGCGACGACGCTGGGCAAGCGCTTCGCGACCGGCGCCGACGAGCTGCTCGTCGCCTACCGCCGCCTCGACGAGCTCATCGACCGCTACCCGCTGCGCGGCATCAAGGGCCCGGTCGGCACCGCCCAGGACATGCTCGACCTGCTCGGCGGCGACGCCGCGAAACTGGCCGACCTGGAACAGCGCATCGCCTCGCACCTGGGCTTCGAGACCGCCTTCACCTCGGTCGGCCAGGTCTACCCGCGCTCCCTCGACTACGACGTCGTCACCGCGCTCGTGCAGGTCGCCGCCGCGCCGTCCTCGATCGCCAAGACGGTCCGCCTGATGGCCGGGCACGAGCTGGTCACCGAGGGCTTCAAGCCGGGTCAGGTCGGCTCGTCCGCGATGCCGCACAAGATGAACACCCGCTCCTGCGAGCGCGTCAACGGCCTCACCGTCATCCTGCGCGGCTACGCCTCGATGACCGGCGAGCTCGCGGGCGACCAGTGGAACGAGGGCGACGTCTCCTGCTCCGTCGTGCGCCGGGTCGCCCTGCCCGACGCGTTCTTCGCGCTCGACGGGCTCCTTGAGACCTTCCTGACCGTGCTCGACGAGTTCGGGGCTTTCCCCGCCGTCGTCGCGCGCGAGCTCGACCGCTACCTCCCCTTCCTCGCCACCACCAAGGTCCTGATGGCCTCGGTGCGCGCGGGCGTCGGCCGCGAGGAGGCCCACGAGGCCATCAAGGAGAACGCGGTCGCCTCCGCGCTGGCCATGCGGGAGCAGGGCGCCGAGCGCAACGAACTGCTCGACAAGCTCGCCGCCGACTCCCGCATCCCGCTGGACCGCGCCGAGCTGGACGAGCTGATGGCCGACAAGCTGTCCTTCACCGGCGCCGCGAGCGACCAGGTGGGCATGGTCGTCGCGCAGATCGAGGCGCTCCTGAAGGAGCACCCCGAGGCCGCGGCCTACACGCCGGGCGCGATTCTCTGACGGTCCCCACGCGTGACACGACGGCCCCGGGCACGACCGCCCGGGGCCGTCGCGCGTCCCGCTACAGGCCCACGTCCCGGCTGCGGAAGTCCTCCAGGGACTCGCGGCGGACCAGCAGCCTGGCGTGCCCGCCGGAGACGGCGACCACGGGCGGGCGGCCGACGAGGTTGTAACCGGAGGCCATCGACAGGTGGTACGCCCCGGCGACCGGGACGGCGAGCACGTCCCCGGGCCGTACGTCGCCGGGCAGCGGGACGTCCGAGGCGAGGATGTCGCCCGCCTCGCAGTGCCGGCCGACGACCGTCACCGGCGCGGGCCCGGCCGTGGAGCACCGTCCGACCAGGCGGGGCACGTACCGCACGCCGTAGAGCGCCGGGCGCGGGTTGTCGCTCATCCCGCCGTCCACGGCGACGAACGTCCGCCCGCTGGTCCGCTTGACGGCGAGGACCCGGTAGAGCGCCACCCCGGCGGGGCCCGCGACGGCCCGCCCCGGCTCCACGATCAGGCGCGGCACCGGGAGACCGGCCGCCGCGCAGGCCTCGGTCAGCTCGGCCCGCACCTTGCGCCCGAGCGTGGCGATGTCGAGGGACTCGTCGCCGGGTCGGTAGGCGATGCCGTGGCCGCCCCCGAGGTCCAGTTCGGGGAGAGTGACGCCGTGCTGGTCCTCGATCCGGGCCATCAGCCCGACCATGCGCCGCACCGCGGCGAGGAACGGCTTCTCCGTGGTGATCTGCGAGCCCAGGTGGCAGTGCAGGCCCACCAGTTCGAGCGTCGGCTGGCCGAGGATGCGGGCGACGGCGTGCTGGGCGGAGCCGTCCGTGATGGACAGGCCGAACTTCTGGTCGTCGGTGCCCGTGCGGATCTTGGCGTGCCCGCCGGCCGCGATGCCCGGCACCACCCTGACCAGCACCTTCTGCCGACTGCCCGGGGGCACGGCCGCGGCCAGGCGGGCGATCTCCGACGCGCTGTCGATGACGATCCGGCCGACCCCGAGCCGTAGGGCCGCCTGCAGGTCCTGGGGGCTCTTGGCGTTGCCGTGCAGCACGATGCGGTCCGCGGGGAAGCCCGTCGTGACGGCGAGCTCCAGCTCGCCTGCCGAGCACACGTCGAGTCCGAGGCCCTCCTCGTGCATCCAGTGCGCCATGGCGCGGCACAGGAACGCCTTGGCGGCGTAGAGCACCTCGCCGTCCGGGAAGGCGCGCAGGTAGGCGCGGCAGCGGGCGCGTATGTCACCTTCGTCCACGAGGTAGGCGGGGGTGCCGAAGCGCTCGGCGATGCCGGTGAGCGGCACGCCGCCGACGGCGAGGTCGCCGCGGGCGAGCCGGGTGGTGGAGGCGGGCCAGACGGACAGGTCGTCGTCGTGCCCGGTGACGGCGTCGGCCGGGGCGGCCACCGGGGCCGCGGGGGCGGGCACGGCCGGGATCGGGGGTACGCGCAGTGTGGTCATGTTTGCTTCTCTCTTCGGCTCGGCCTGAGCCGGTCCACTCGGCCTCAGCCGATCCACAGGGCCTGGGCCGCCGTGCCGGTGACCCGCAGGGCGTCCGCCGTCCTCGGGTCCCGGAGCCGCCGGACGGCGTCGTACCGATCGCCGGGCCGCAGCGGCCGAGGGCCGACAGGGTGCGCGGCGAGGCGCGGGTCGACGGTGACCCCGGCGACACCGAGCGGCTCGGTGAGCGAGCGCAGCGCCGGTTCGGAGAGCCTGATCCACGGCTGCCGGGAACCGAGCGCGGTACTCAGCAGCTCCGCGCTGGTGAAGGCGACGGCGGTGCGCCCGCCGACGGGCGTGCGGAACAAGCGGGCCACCCAGCCCGCGGGTCCCGGCCGGACGGGGACGAACAGCGGCCCGGCCGGGCCGGGTTCACAGGGCTCGGGGTCCTCGCCGCACAAGAGCTCTGCCATGGGGTTCCTCCAGAGGGGACAGCAGGGAAGCTGGGAAGCTGGGAATGCGAAAAACCGGGTACGGCACCGCGGATCCGTGGAATGCCGCGGCATACGGTGACGTTATGCCCGGCACAGGGTGCCAACCGACCCTTCATGATGCGACGTTGACGCATCGACGCCGTCCTCTGACGCAATGCCGACGCATGGGGTGTCCACTCGTTCGGGTCGAGTCAAAGTCGATGGGGCGCTCTTGAGTCCGCGGGCGCGGGACAGTTGGATGTCCAACGGAGCGGGAACACGGCGCCGAGGCAGCCGACCGCCGGTCACGGCCCCGCCGACCAGCGCACCCGTTTCACCCGTAGGCCTCACTCCGCAGGAGCCGCTGATGATCGAGCTTCCCCCGCACCACCTGCCCGCCGTGCCCCGCTGGTTCGCTCCCGGCACGCCCGGCCCCGGCTCCCTGCCCGAGCACGTCGCGGCCGTCGGCACCGGGCGCTGGTGGGCCGACCGCGCGCTCGACCCCCGGGCCGTGGCGGTCTCCTGCGCGGGCCACGTGCTGCTGCGCGGCGACGCGGGCAGTGTCGCCCCGGACCTGCTTGCCCCTTTCGCGCACAGCCACGTCGAGGCTCCCGACCGCTTCCTGCCGGTGCTCGGCGCCGCCTTCGACCGGCTCGTACCGGCCGAGCGGATGGTGTACGTACACCGTGAGCAGGCCGAGCCGCCCCGGACGCCCCGGGGTGTGACCGTCCGCCGGCTGACGTCCGCCGACGCCCCCGCGCTCGCCGCCCTCTCCCCCGACGCGTCCTGGATCCATGACAGTTGGGGCGGTCCCGAGGGTCTGGCCGCATCCGGGCACGGCTGGGGCGCGGTCGACCGAGGCGGTCAGATCGCCGCCGTGGCCTGCAGCTACTTCACCGGTGAGGTGTACGAGGACGTGGCGGTGCTCACCACGCCCGAGCGTCGGCGCGAGCGTCTCGCGCTGGCCTGCGTGACCGCTCTGTGCGCGGACGTCACCGCGCGCGGCCGCACCGCGAGCTGGTCCTGCGCCCGCGACAACCGGCCCAGCCGGCTGCTGGCCTGGACGGCGGGTTTCCGGCTGCACCGGGAGTACGTCCAGTACGTCACGGGCAAGCCCGTCGCCCGCCCCCGGCACACCACGCGTGCCTCCGCCTGACGAGCCGGGCCCGCCGACGGACGGCTCGATGCCCGCGGCAGTCGATAGCGGCAATCAATAGTCGTCTGCTCGTTCGAGATCAAGAGCGATCAGGAGAGGGCAAGGTCACAGCCCTTGATGGCACCGCGTGCCAGGGGTTGCGCCCTAGCATCGGGGCATGACGGTCCTGCCTGACGACGGGCTTTCGCTGGCCGCCGAGTTCCCCGATGCAACCCATGAGCAGTGGCACCGCCTTGTGGAAGGCGTGCTGCGCAAGTCGGGTAAAGACGTATCGGGCCCGGCCGCCGAAGAAGCACTGTCCACCGCTCTCGAGGACGGGCTCACCACCCGTCCCCTGTACACCGCCCGCGACGCCGCATCCGATGTCGGACATCCCGGCTTTGCCCCTTTCGTACGGGGTGGCACGGCCGGCGGCAACGCGGCCACGGGCTGGGACGTGCGGCAGCGCCACGCGAGCACCGACCCCGCCCGGACGAACGAGGCCGTACTCGCGGACCTGGAGCACGGCGTCACGTCGGTATGGCTCGGCGTCGGCGCGAACGGTGTCCCGGTGTCCGCTCTGGCGTCGGCCCTGAAGGGCGTCTATCTCGACCTCGCCCCCGTGGCGCTCGACGCGGGAGCGGAATTCGCCCCCGCCGCCCACGCGTTGCTCGGCCTGTACGAGGCGGCGGGCGTCCCCGACGCGTCGGCGCGCGGCACGCTCGGCGCGGACGTCCTGGCCCACGAGGCCCGCACCGGCGAGGCGTTGGACCCGGCCGGGGCCGTGGAGCTCGCAGAGCTGTGTGCGCGGCGATACCCCGCCCTCAGGGCGCTCACGGCGGACGCGCTGCCCTACCACGAGGCCGGCGGTTCGGCGGCACAGGAGCTGGGCGCCTCGATCGCCACCGGCGTCGCCTACCTGCGCGAGCTCTCCGCCGCCGGGCTCCCGGTCGAAGAGGCCTGCGCGCAGCTGGAGTTCCGCTACGCGGCGACCGCCGACCAGTTCCTGACCATCGCCAAGCTCCGCGCGGCGCGGCGCCTCTGGGCCCGCGTGGCCGAGGTGTGCGGGGCCCCCGCGGCGGGCGCGCAGCGTCAGCACGCGGTGACGTCGTCGGTGATGATGACCCGTCGTGACCCGTGGGTGAACATGCTGCGCACGACGGTGGCCTGCCTGGGGGCGGGTGTCGGGGGCGCCGACTCCGTCACCGTGCTGCCGTTCGACCACTCGCTGGGCCTGCCCGACGCGTTCGCACGCCGGATCGCCCGCAACACGTCGACGATCCTCATCGAGGAGTCGCACCTCGCGCGCGTCATCGACCCGGCGGGCGGCTCCTGGTACGTGGAGCGCCTCACCGACGAACTCGCGCAGGCGGGCTGGGACTTCTTCCAGGAGATCGAGCGAGCGGGCGGCCAGGCGGCGGCCCTGCGGTCCGGGATGATCGGCGAGCGCCTCGCGGCCACCTGGGCCGAGCGGAGCAAGAAGCTCGTCTCGCGCCGCGAACCCATCACCGGCGTCAGCGAGTTCCCCCAGCTCACCGAGCGTCCCGTGGAGCGCGATCCGGCGCCGTCCGCGCCCCCCGGCGGCCTGCCCCGGGTGCGCCGCGACGAGGCGTACGAAGCCCTGCGCGCCCGCTCGGACGCGCACCTGGCGCAGACCGGCGCGCGGCCTCGGGTGTTCCTCGCCGCGCTCGGCCCCGCCGCCGCGCACACCGCGCGGGCCACCTTCGCCTCGAACCTCTTCCAGGCGGGCGGCATCGAGGCCGTGCACGAGCCGGCGTCGGTGGATCCCGGGACGGCCGCCGATGCCTTCAGGGCCAGCGGCGCGAGCGTCGCGTGTCTGTGCTCCAGCGACGCGCTCTACGCCGAACAGGCCGACGCGGTCGCGCAGGCCCTCAAGTCGGCGGGCGCCGAGCGGGTCTTCCTGGCCGGGCGCGGGGAGTACGCCGGTGTCGACGCGTACGTCTTCGCGGGCTGTGACGCCGTCGCCGTGCTCTCCTCCACCCTCGACCGCATGGGAGTGGCGTAATGCGCATCCCCGACTTCTCCTCCATCGACCTCGGCCCCGGCGCGGGCGCCGAGGGCTCGCACGAGCAGTGGCGCACGGCGGTGAAGGAATCCACCGGCCGGTCCGAGAGCGATCTGCTGTGGGAGACGCCCGAGGGCATCGCGGTCAAGCCGCTGTACACCGGGGCCGATGTGGAGGGCCTCGACTTCCTCGGCACGTACCCGGGTGTCGCGCCGTACCTGCGCGGCCCCTACCCGACGATGTACGTGAACCAGCCCTGGACGATCCGGCAGTACGCGGGATTCTCCACCGCCGAGGAGTCCAACGCCTTCTACCGCCGCAATCTCGCGGCCGGCCAGAAGGGCCTCTCGGTCGCCTTCGACCTGCCCACGCACCGCGGTTACGACAGCGACCACCCGCGCGTGACGGGCGACGTCGGCATGGCGGGCGTCGCCATCGACTCGATCTACGACATGCGTCAGCTCTTCGACGGCATCCCGCTGGACAAGATGACCGTGTCGATGACGATGAACGGCGCGGTGCTTCCCGTGCTCGCGCTCTACATCGTGGCCGCCGAGGAGCAGGGCGTACCGCCCGAGAAGCTGGCCGGGACCATTCAGAACGACATCCTCAAAGAGTTCATGGTCCGCAACACCTACATCTATCCGCCGAAGCCCTCGATGCGGATCATCTCCGACATCTTCGCGTACACCTCGCAGAAGATGCCGCGCTACAACTCCATCTCGATCTCGGGCTATCACATCCAGGAAGCGGGTGCGACGGCCGACCTGGAGCTCGCGTACACCCTCGCCGACGGCGTGGAGTACCTGAGGGCGGGACAGGAAGCGGGCCTTGACGTCGACGCGTTCGCGCCGCGGCTCTCCTTCTTCTGGGCGATCGGCATGAACTTCTTCATGGAGGTCGCCAAGCTCCGCGCGGCGCGCCTGCTGTGGGCGAAGCTGGTGAAGCAGTTCGACCCGAAGAACGCCAAGTCCCTCTCGCTGCGCACCCATTCGCAGACGTCGGGCTGGTCACTGACCGCGCAGGACGTGTTCAACAACGTCACGCGCACATGTGTCGAGGCGATGGCGGCCACCCAGGGCCACACCCAGTCGCTGCACACGAACGCCCTGGACGAGGCGCTCGCCCTGCCGACCGACTTCTCCGCGCGCATCGCCCGCAACACCCAGCTCCTGATCCAGCAGGAGTCGGGCACGACCCGGACCATCGATCCGTGGGGCGGCAGCGCGTACGTCGAGAAGCTCACGTACGACCTGGCACGCCGTGCCTGGCAGCACATCGAGGAGGTCGAGGCGGCGGGCGGCATGGCGCAGGCCATCGACGCCGGCATCCCGAAGCTGCGCGTCGAGGAGGCAGCGGCGCGCACGCAGGCCCGCATCGACTCGGGGCGCCAGCCGGTCATCGGCGTCAACAAGTACCGGGTGGACAGCGACGAGCAGATCGAGGTCCTCAAGGTCGACAACTCCTCGGTGCGCACCCAGCAGATCGCCAAGCTGCGGCGGCTGCGCGCGGAGCGCGACGAGGCGGCCTGCCAGGACGCGCTGCGCACGCTGACAGCGGCCGCCGAGCGAGGCCCCGGCCAGGGCCTGGAGGGCAACCTGCTCGCGCTCGCGGTGGACGCGGCCCGCGCGAAGGCCACGGTCGGTGAGATCTCCGACGCACTGGAGAGCGTGTACGGGCGGCACGCGGGCCAGATCCGTACGATCTCCGGTGTGTACCGCACCGAAGCAGGCCAGTCGCCGTCCGTCGAGCGGACCCGCACGCTCGTGGACGCTTTCGACGAGGCCGAGGGGCGCAGGCCGCGCATCCTGGTCGCCAAGATGGGCCAGGACGGCCACGACCGCGGCCAGAAGGTGATCGCGTCGGCCTTCGCCGACCTGGGCTTCGACGTCGACGTCGGCCCGCTGTTCCAGACCCCGGCGGAGGTCGCGCGCCAGGCCGTCGAGGCGGACGTGCACATCGTCGGGGTCTCCTCGCTCGCCGCGGGCCATCTCACCCTGGTGCCCGCGCTGCGCGAGGAGCTCGCCGCCGAGGGCCGCGACGACATCATGATCGTGGTGGGCGGGGTGATCCCGCCGCAGGACGTCGACGCCCTGCACGAGGCCGGTGCCACCGCCGTCTTCCCGCCCGGCACGGTCATCCCGGACGCGGCGTACGACCTGGTGAACCGTCTTGCGGCCGATCTCGGCCACGAACTGTGAGCCGGTGAGCGCCGACTCATGCCTGTGACGATCGACATCGACACGTATGCGAAGGGCGTCCTCGACGGGAAGCGCGCGTTCATCGCGCGCGCCATCACCCTCGTCGAGTCGACCAGGCCGCAGCACCGGGCGCTGGCACAGGAGTTGCTGACCGAGCTGCTTCCGCACAGCGGGCGGGCGCGGCGGGTCGGCATCAGCGGGGTGCCCGGCGTCGGCAAGTCCACGTTCATCGACGCGCTCGGCACGATGCTCACCTCGCTCGGGCACCGGGTCGCGGTGCTCGCCGTCGACCCGTCGTCCACGCGGACGGGCGGCTCCATCCTGGGCGACAAGACCAGGATGGAACGGCTCTCGCTGGATCCGGCGGCCTTCGTGCGGCCGTCTCCTTCCGCCGGGACCCTTGGCGGGGTCGCCAAGGCGACCCGGGAGTCGATCGTGGTGATGGAGGCCGCGGGGTACGACGTGGTGCTCGTGGAGACCGTGGGGGTCGGGCAGTCGGAGACGGCGGTCGCGAACATGGTCGACACGTTCCTGCTGCTGACCCTCGCCCGCACCGGCGACCAGCTGCAGGGCATCAAGAAGGGTGTCCTGGAGCTCGCGGACGTGATCGCCGTGAACAAGGCGGACGGCCCGCACGAACGCGACGCGCGCTCGGCCGCGCGTGAGCTGGCCGGCGCGCTGCGTCTGATGCATCCGGCCGACTCCGCGTGGACACCTCCGGTGCTCACGTGCAGTGCCCGCGAGTCCAGCGGCCTGGACACCCTGTGGGAGCGGATCGAGCAGCACAGGACGCTGCTCGACTCGACCGACCGGCTCGCCGCCAAGCGCCGCGACCAGCAGATCGACTGGACGTGGGCGATGGTGCGGGACGCGCTCCTTGACAGGCTCAGGGACAGCCCTGCCGTGCGAAGCGCCACCCCTGAGCTGGAACAGCGGGTGCGGGAGGGTACGTTGACGGCCACCTCGGCCGCCGAGCAGATCCTCGACGCGTTCCAGGGCGACCGCCCCGCGACGCGCCCCACGTGAACGGAGCCACCCGCACCATGAGCGCCACCCCCGACGACGCCCCCGTCCTGCTGCGCCGCGCGGGCCGTGCCGCGCATCTCGTCCTGAACCGGCCCCGCGCCATCAACGCCCTGAACCACGCGATGATCCGGATCATCCAGGACGCCCTCGACGCGTGGGAGAGCGACGAGGCGGTGGCGACGGTGGTGCTCACCGGTGCCGGGGAGCGCGGGCTCTGCGCGGGCGGTGACATCCGCTCGGTCCACGACGACGTCCGGGCGGGACGCGTGGCGCAGGCAGCCTCCTTCTGGCACGACGAGTACTGCCTCAACGCCCGCATCGCCCGCTGTCCCAAGCCGTACGTCGCCGTCATGGACGGCATCGTGATGGGCGGCGGTGTGGGCGTGTCGGCGCACGGCAGCGTGCGGGTGGTCACCGAGCGCTCCCGGGTGGCGATGCCGGAGACCGGCATCGGCTTCGTGCCCGACGTGGGCGGCACCTATCTGCTCACCCGCACCCCGGGCGAGCTGGGCACCCACCTCGCGCTGACGGGCTCCGCGGTGGGCGCGGGCGACGCGCTGCTGTGCGGCCTCGCCGACCACCACGTACCGTCCGGGCGGCTTGAGGAGTTCACCGCGGCGCTCGCCGACGCCGACGCGGCCGACGTCGTACGGGAGTTCGCGACCGGAGCGCCCGAGGGCGAACTCGCCGCGCACCGGGAGTGGATCGACCACTGCTACGCCGCGGACTCCGTCGAGGAGATCGTGGACCGGCTGCAGGCGTCCGGGGACCGGCACGCGAAGGAAGCCGCCGAGACGATCCTGTCGAAGTCCCCGACCTCCCTGAAGGTCACGCTCGCCGCGCTGCGCCGGGCCCGGGAACTGCCGTCCCTTCAGGCCGTCCTGGAACAGGAGTACCGCGTCTCCTGCGCCGCACTCGCCTCCCCCGACCTGGTGGAGGGCGTCCGCGCCCAGGTGGTCGACAAGGACCGCAGTCCGCGCTGGTCGCCCGCGGAGCTGGCACAGGTGACCGACGCCGACGTGGCCCGCTTCTTCGAACCGACGGGCCGGGGCGGTCTCGCCTTCCGCTAGGGCCCTTCTGGCGGGTCTCCGCGGGGGCGCGACGCCCGGCACGCACGCTCGCCGCACCGGACCCTGCCGGTCGGCCGCCGAAGCGGCTCCTACGGCGGATCAGTCTCCGTGACGACGGCGAGAAGCTGGAAGGGCAGTTCCTTGTCCCACTGAGCCACACCGAGGGCTATCCAGCGGCCGTCCGCACGCCACAGGTGGAGGTCGGGCACGGCCGAGCTCAGCTGCGCCCACGGCTCCGGTATCTCCTCGCCCTCGTCGCCCTCCTCAGCCGCCTCCGCCCGTACGGCGCGTTCGAAGAGGCTGGCCAGGCTGAACCTCTGGGGCGGCCCCCAGCGATCGGCGAGGAGCACGGCCAGGGCGTCGCGCTCCGCCTCGTACTGTTCCTCGGTGGCCTGCCAGAGCGTGCCGTCGTCCTCCCAGAACGAGTCGCTCGTCAGTAACTCGGCCATGTGGTAGCCGGGGCCCTCACTGCCGCACTCCGACCTGCCGTGCTCCGCGGGGAACTCCCGGAAGCGCAGCAGGTCGATCGCGGCGAGATGCTGTGCGGTGCTCATGGTCTCCAGTAAAGCGGCCGCCACTGACAAAGCGTCACGCGTCGCGGCGCCGCACCGCCCACCACCCGGCGACGAGTGCGGCGACTGCCCACGCGGCACACACCGCGAGTCCGGCCCACGGGCCGAGTGTCCCGCTCGGAGCCTCGTGCAGCACCTGCTGACCCGCCTGGTCCGGCAGGAAGCCCGCGACTCCGCTCGCCACGTCGCCGACCACGAAGGACACGATCAGGGTGAAGGGGATGAGGATGCTCAGGACGGCGACTCCGCTGCGCAGCACCGCCGTCAGGCCCGCGGCGAGCAGAGCCATGAGGGCCAGATAGACGCCGCCTCCGACGCAGGCCCGCACGGCCCCGGAGTGCCCGAGTCCGATGGCGTACTCCCCCAGGAACGCCTGGCCGGTCAGGAACGTGCCGAAGCTGGTGGCGAGCCCGACGAGCAGGGCCAGGCCGCCGACCACGGCCATCTTGGCGGCGTAGAAGAGGCCGCGGCGCGGAACGGCGGCGAGGGAGATCCGCAGGGCGCCGCCCGTGTACTCGGAAGAGACCGCGGTCGTGCCGAAGCTGATCGCGGCGATCTGGCCGAAGTTGAGGGCGTAGAAGGCGTCGAACAGCGGCTCGGCGTCTGCGTTGTCGGCCTCGGCCCGGCCGACCGCCGCGAAGACCAGCGCGGTGATGGCGACGGTCGCCGTGAAGACGACGATCAGCGAGACCAGGCTCGAGCGAAGCGACTTCAGTTTGATCCACTCGGAGTGGGCGACGGGCAGCACGGGGGCGTTCAGCACGGTCGGGCCTCCTGGCGGGACGTGGGCGCGGCAGCCGCGAACTGGGTCGCGTCGGCCGTCAGGGCGAGGTAGGCCTGCTCCAGGGAGGCCTGCTCGTCGGCGAGTTCGAGGACCGGGATCCCGGCGCCCGCGGCGATGGCCCCGATCTCCTCGGCCTTGGCCCCGTCCACGGTCCACCGGCCTTCCACCGGCTCACCGAGGACGTAGCCCTTGCCCGACAGGACACCGCGGAGCCGGTCCGGGTCCGTCGTGCGCACCCGGACCCGGGCCCGGCTGTGCCCCTCGATGAACTCCCGCATGGGAGTGTCCGCGAGGAGCCTGCCGCGACCGAGGACCACGAGGTGGTCGGCGAAGGTGGCCGTCTCGTTCATGAGGTGGCTGGAGACGAGGACCGTACGGCCCTCCCGTGCCAGTCGTCGCATCAACTCCCGTATCCAGATGATGCCTTCGGGGTCGAGGCCGTTGGAGGGCTCGTCCAGCATCACGACCCCGGGGTCTCCGAGGAGAGCCGCCGCGATGCCGAGGCGCTGGCGCATGCCGAGCGAGAACGTCTTGATCCGCTTGTCCCCGACCGAGGCGAGCCCGGCCTCGTCGAGCACCTCGACGACACGGCGTGCCGGAAGGCGGTTGCTGACCGCGAGAGCGAGGAGGTGGTTGCGGGCGGTGCGCGAACCGTGGGCCGCCTGAGCGTCGAGGAGCGCCCCGACATGGCGCAAGGGGTTCTGGAGAGCGGCGTAGGGGCGGCCCCCCAGTGTGGCCGTGCCGGAGGTGGGGCGGTCCAGGCCGAGAACGAGCCGCATGGTGGTGGACTTGCCCGCGCCGTTGGGGCCGAGGAAGCCGGTGACCCGGCCGGGGCGGACGCGGAAGGTGAGGGCGTCCACGGCCCGTGTCGTGCCGTACTCCTTGGTGAGGTCTTGGACGTCGATGCTGGTCATGGGCATCAGCCTCGCCGCCGACCGCACCTCGGGTCTTCCCCCGCCCGGGGAGGGCTTCTCCCCCTCATGGGGGAGCCGTGCGCCGCGGTGTGCCTGGCACGATGAGCGGCATGCCCGCCTTCCTGAGCCCTCTCACGCGCGCCGTCACCTACACGCGGTGTCTGCACGCGCTCCTGGGCTCCGGAATCGCCTGGGTCTGCGCCTCCATCTATCCGGGGCTCTCCAGTCCGACGAGCACCGACTGGCTCCTCATTCTGGTCATCCCCGCCCCCTTGTTGGTGTCGGCCGCCCTGGTGCCCGCCATGCGGCGGGCCGAAGGGCTGCAGGCCCGGATGATGCTGTTTCCCGGTGCCCACGCGCGCGTGGAGGGCGCCGACGAGAGCGCGGTCATCTCCGTGGCGCCGTCGTCCTCGTGGCGGGACCGGGGCAGAACCGCGCTCTGGCTCGTGCTGCGGCTGGAGATCGGCTGCGCCCTGGTGCTGGCGACAGGGCAACTCATCGGTTCGGTCTTCCTGTTGCTGGGAGCGACCGACGCGCCCCCGGAGAGCGACGGGCTTGTCCTGCCCGCCCCCTCCGCCGACTGGCTCGCCCTGCCGCTGAGTCTGCTCCTCGTCCTCGCGGAGCTGGCGGTGATCGTCGGCGCCGGACATCTGATGGCCGCCGCGGCCCGCCGTCTCCTCGGCCCCTCCCCCGCCGAGCGGCTCGCCGTCCTGGAGGAGCGCACCGAGCAGCTCCTGGAGCGCAACCGCATCGCCCGGGAGCTGCACGACTCGATCGGCCACGCACTGACCGTCGCCGTCGTCCAGGCCGGTGCCGCACGCGCCGCCGCCGACCCGGAGTTCACCGACCGCGCCCTGGAGGCCGTGGAGGAAACAGGGCGGGCCGCGCTGGAGGACCTGGAGCGGGTCCTGCGCGTGCTGCGGGAGGACGGGCAGCCGACGAGCGGCCGACCCACGCTCGCGGACGCCGAGCGCCTCCTCGACTCCGCGCGCGCCTCGGGCGCGAAGGTCGACATCGACGTGACGGGCCCGGTGGAACAGGTGCCCGGCGCGGTCTCCCGCGAGGGCTACCGCATGCTCCAGGAGGCCCTGACGAACGTGCTGCGCCACTCGGGTCCGGTGCCGGTGCGGTTGCGCATCGCCGTCGGCGACGCCCGGCTCGTGATGAGCGTGCGCAACGCGCTGCCCCAGGCGTCGGCGGGTGTCACCGGGCGCGGCGGCAGCGGCCTGCGCGGCATCAGGGAGCGGGCCACGCTGCTCGGCGGGCGCGCCACCACGGGCCCGCTCGACGGTGAATGGCAGGTGCACGTCGAGCTGCCGCTCGGATGATCTACGCTGGCCGGATGCCGGTCACCGTGCTCCTCGTCGACGACGAGCCCCTCGTACGCGCGGGGCTGCGCGCCGTCCTGGAGGCACAGCCCGACATCCGGGTCGTCGGCGAGGCCGCGGACGGCGCCGCGGTGATCCCCCTCGTCCGCGAGCTGCGGCCGGACGTCGTCGCGATGGACGTCCGGATGCCGCTGCTCGACGGCATCGAGGCCACCCGCGCGGTGCTGCGCACGGTGCAGGACCCGCCGAAGATCCTGGTGGTGACGACTTTCGAGAACGACGAGTACGTGTACGAGGCGCTGCGCGCCGGCGCCGACGGCTTCCTGCTGAAGCGCGCCAGGCCCGCGGAGATCGTGCACGCCGTCCGCCTCGTCGCCGAGGGCGAGTCGCTCCTCTTTCCCGCCGCGGTGCGGCAGCTGGCGGGCGAGCACGGCAAGGAGCGGGGGAACGCGGAGGCGCGGGCCGCGCTGGGCCGGGCGGCGCTGACCGAGCGTGAGGCGGAGGTGCTGCGGCTGATGGCGCGTGGTCTGTCGAACGCGGAGATCGCGGCCCATCTGGTGGTCGGCACGGAGACCGTCAAGTCGCATGTGAGCGCCGTGCTGGCCAAGCTCGGGTCGCGCGACCGGACGCAGGCGGTCATCGTCGCGTACGAGTCCGGCTTCGTCTCGCCCGGATGACGGCCGTACGCAGGGCGGACAAGGGCCCGGCACTCGCCGCCGTACCGTGCGGCGAGTACGATCCGGCCATCATGCGCACGAGCTGGGAGGACGGACGTTGGGGCGGCTGACCGGCGGGGACCCCTCTCTGTTGCGACGTATCAACTCCGCGGTGGTGCTGCACGCGCTCCGTGCCGCGGACTTGGCGACGCTCACGGAGATCACCCGCGTGACCGGGCTCTCCCGGCCCACCGTCGAGGGGGTCGTCGAGGGGCTCACAGAGGCCGGGCTCGTGGTGGAGTCCGCGGCCGAGGACGGTGGCGCCCGCCGCCAGGGACGGCCCGCACGGAAGTTCCGCTTCCGGGCGGAGGCGGGTCATCTGCTCGGACTGGAGATCGGTCCGCACCGGGTGGCCGCCATGCTCTCGGACCTGGACGGCAAGGTGCTCGGCACGGCGTCGAAGGGCGTCTCCGAAGAGGCGTCCGCGGACGACCGGCTTGAGCGCCTGCGCACCGTGGTCGCCGATCTGCTGCGCCGCGCCGGGATCGCCCGCAGCTCCCTGCGCGCCGTGGGAGTGGGCAGCCCCGGCATCCTGGAGGCGGACGGCACGGTGCGGCTGAGCACGGCGCTGCCCGAGTGGACGGGGCTTCAGCTGGGTGAGCGGTTGCGCCGGTCGTTCAAGTGCCCGGTCCTGGTGGAGAACGACGCCAACGCGGCTGCCGTGGCCGAACACTGGAAGGGTGCGGCGGCCGACACCGACGACCTGGTGTTCGTCCTAGCGGGGCTGAGCCCGGGGGCCGGCTCGCTGATCGGCGGGCGGCTCCACCGGGGTTACGGCGGGGCGGCCGGTGAGATCGGCGCGCTGCATCTGCTGGGCCGGGAGGTCACTCCGGAGACGTTGCTCTCCACCACGGACCAGCCGCTGCACCCGCTGGACGAGCAGGCCGTCGCCGAGGTCTTCGCCCACGCCCGGGAGGGCGACGCACGGGCGCAGGCAGCCGTCGAGCGGTTCATCCAGCGGCTCGTGCACGACGTGGCCGCCCTCGTCCTCGCCCTCGATCCCGAACTGGTCGTCGTGGGCGGCTGGGCGGCGGGCCTGGACGGCGTCCTCGAACCACTGCACCGGGAGCTGGCCCGCTACTGCCTGCGGCCGCCGCGGGTCGCGCTGTCGGTGCTCGGCGAGACGGCGGTGTCGACCGGGGCGCTGCGGCTGGCGCTCGACCATGTCGAGGAGCAGTTGTTCGCCGTCGAGGGGACCGTCACCGCGCGGCAGTGAGGAGCAGCGGCTCCAGGATGCGGAAACACGGCGCGCCCGGCACATCTCGTGCCGGGCGCGTGGTGGTCCGGCCCGTGGGCGGCGCCGGTCCGCTGTCGGTCACCGTCAATCGCTGTCAGGAGGCGCGGCGCTCCGACTCGTGGTGTATCTCCACGCCACCGGCGTCGCCGAAGGTGAGCCTGCAGGTGTCGGCGCGGTAGGTGGCCACCGAAACCGCCGCCGTGCGGCCCTCGGCGAGGAAACGGGTCGTCACGACGAGTACGGGTGCGCCCGGGAGCCGGTCCAGGGCCCTGGCGTCGTCGGCGCGTGCGGAGCCGAGCTCGACCGCCCGGTCCTGGCCTTCGAGGCCGAGGCCGCCCAGCTCGCGCAGGACCACGCGCGCGCGGGCCGCGCCGGAGGGCGCGTCCATGCCGGTCAGCTCGGCGACCGACGAGGTGGGGACGTACAGCAGCTCGGTGGCGACGGGCTGTCCCTGTGAGACGCGGGTGCGGCGCACCACGTGCACCTGCTCGTCCGCGAGGGTCTCCAGCATGCGGGCCACGTCCGCCGGCGGGACCGCAGGAGCGCAGTCCGCGGGCTGCCAGGCGTCGCCGGCCTCACCGGGCCAGGTGCCCTGCGCGGAGCCGACGGCCACGCCCATCCGCGGCGGGGCGACCGTCGTGCCCACTCCGCGGCGGCGCTGCAGCCTGCCTTCGAGTTCGAGTTGCTCCAGTGCCTGCCGGAGCGTGGCGCGGGCGACACCGAACCGGGCGGCGAGATCACGCTCGTTCGGCAGGATCTCCCCCACCGCGAATTCGGAGTCGAGCGCCTCACTGAGCACGGTCTTCAGATGCCAGTACTTCGGCTCCGGCACCGTTTCGAGCTGCGTGGTCCCCACCCTAGTCCTCCGCAATCGCCGTGACCGACGGCGTTTAAGCGCCCTTGTTTATTAAAGGTTCCTGCACTATCTCTGCGACCATAGGCCTGCGCTCAACCTTGGTCAAGACCAATCCTCGTTCCGTTACAGCCCGCACAGGGACGATGCCACAGAGCATTCACGCGGAGTTCGCGCGGGGCCAAGCAGGCGTAATCGGCCATGCGTACGTGAACGGCCGACAAAGATCGCACGACGGAGCCCCCGCCCTGCCGGACGGGGGCTCCGCACCGCGCGAACGCGCCGCGGCGTGCGAGATGAGGCCGGAACCCTACCGGGCGAGCGCCGCGAGTTTGTCCGGATTCCGGACGATGTAGATGTGCTGGACGCGGCCGTCGACGGCGTCCAGCTGGAAGACGCTGTCGGGCTTGCCGTCGATGAGGATGTACGCGGAATCCGCGCCGTTCAGTTCGACGTAGCGGATCTCGACCTCGCCGGCGGTCCTGACCGCGGTGGCGGCGGTGCTGTACAGGAAGCGGCCCACCTTGTCGGCGCTCTCCAGGACGCGCAGTGGAGCCTTCGTCCTGCCGCCGGCGTCGCCGACCAGCCGGACGTCCGGCGCGAGGAGCGACATCAGCCCGTCCAGATCACCCTCGGTCGCCGCGGCAAGGAACCGCTCGGTCAGGTCGCGCCGCTCGGCCGGGTCCACCCGGTAGCGGGGCCGGCCCGCGTCGACGTGCCTGCGGGCCCGCCCGGCGAGCTGACGCACGGCGGCCTCGCCCCGGTCGAGGGTGAGCGCGATCTCGGCGTAGGGGAAGCCGAAGGCCTCGCGGAGCACGAACACGGCGCGCTCCAGAGGCGAGAGGGACTCCAGGACCACGAGGACGGCGAGGGAGACGGACTCGGCGAGGACGGCCCGCTCCGCGGTGTCAGGGACGGTCGGCCCGAACTCGGTGACGCAGGGCTCGGGGAGCCATGGCCCCACGTACGCCTCACGGCGGGACTGCAGGTGGCGCAGGCGGTCGACGGCGAGCCGGGTCGTGATGCGCACCAAGTAGGCGCGCGGTTCGCGCACTTGGGTGTGGTCGGACGCCGACCAGCGCAGCCAGGCCTCCTGGACGACGTCCTCCGCGTCGGCCACGCGGCCGAGCATGCGGTAGGCGACCCCCATCAGGACTGAACGGTGCTCTTCGAAGACGTCGGTCACGCTGTCGGTAGCCACTCTCTTATCCCAGCCCCCCGGACAGCGCGTGTCCAGGTCACTCCGCCCTCTTGAACTGAAGCCTACTGAGCGGTAATTGTTGCTGACAGCACGTCTAACGCATGTGCCCCGTCGCATGAGCCCCGTGGAATGCGAGAGGCCGTCTCCCGACGGCAGGACAGGAGCAGTCATGGCCGAGGTGTCCTTCAGCGTGCCGTCGCCCGGCGGCCCCGGCACCGTGACGATCTCCTACGAACGGGTGGGGTCCGGCGAGCCGTTGCTGCTGCTGCACGGCATCGGCCACCACCGGCAGGCCTGGGACCCGGTGCTCGAGATCCTGGCCGCCGAACACGATGTGATAGCCGTCGACCTGCCGGGCTTCGGCCGCTCGCCCGCGCTGCCGGACGGACTGCGGCACGACCTCTCCACGGTCGTACCGGCCCTCGGTGCGCTCTGCGAAGCGCTGGGGACGGAGCGCCCGCACGTGGCGGGCAACTCCCTGGGCGGACTGCTCGCCCTGGAACTGGGCCGCGAGAAGCTGGTCCGCTCGGTCACCGCGCTGTCCCCCGGCGGCTTCTGGTCGCCCGCGGAGCAGCGGTACGCGTTCGCCACCCTCCTCGCGATGCGGCAAGGCGCGCGTCTGCTGCCGCTGCCCGCGATAGAGCGGCTGTCCGGCAGCGCAGCGGGACGCTTCGCGCTCACGAGCACCATCTACGCCCGCCCGTGGCGCCGTTCACCGGAGGCCGTCGTCGCTGAGACGCTCGCGCTGCGGAACGCCACGGCCTTCGACGCGACGCTGGCCGCCGGGCGCTACCTCACCTTCCAGGACGACGTGCCGGATCTGCCGGTCACCGTCGCCTGGGGCACTCGGGACCGACTGCTCCTGCGCCGCCAGGGAATCCGCGCCAAGCACGCCATCCCCGGCGCACGCCTGGTCCGGCTCCCCGGCTGCGGGCACGTCCCGATGAACGACGACCCGGCGCTCGTCGCCCGCGTCATCCTCGACACCTGCCGCTGACCGGCGCCGGACGAGGACGCCGGACCCCAGCGCCACCCCGGCACCGACGAGCGCGCTGCCGACGGCCTGGGGTGCCCCGTACGTACCCGTCCCGGCCAGTGGGGCGGTACAGGCCGCCGCGACCGGGATGAGGCCGGAGAAGAGCGTGGCCCGCTCGGCGCCGATGCGCTGCAGCCCCGTGTACCAGAGCACGAAACCGACGACGGTGACGATGACCGTCTGCCACAACAGGGCGACGCTTTCGGAGCGGTCGGGCCACCGCACGAAACCGGCGCCGTCGAGGGCGACCCCGAGGACCGCCGATTCCACGGCGGCCACGGCGCACACGGTGGCCGCGAGCAGCCGGGGGCCGAGGGGGCGCAGCACGGGCACGGCGAGCACCGCGAAGCCGACCTCGCCCGCGAGCGCGCCCACCGAGTAGAGCAGGCCGGGTACGTCCGTGCGGCCCCAGCCCTGCACGACGAACGCACCGGCGGCCACCAGGAGCGCGCCGTGCAGGACGCCCCTTTGGGGAGTGCGCCGTTCGAGAAGCGGCACAAGGAGAGCGACGACGACCGGGGCGCATCCTACGAAGACACCCGGTACGGCAGGTTCCGCTGATCGTTCCGCGGCGAGGATCGCCATGTTGAAGCCGACCATCCCCACCGCCGCGAGCAGTGCGAGCCGTCCCCACTGGAGTGGGCGCAGCCCGCGCAGCGCGGCGGTGCCGCCCTTGCCGAGCCAGGGCAGCAGGAGCAGACAGGCCAATCCGTAGCGGACGAACTGGCCGCCCGTGTACGGGTAGTCGCCCAGCAGGCTGTTGGCGGTGAAGGAGCCGCCGACGAGAAGACAGGCGAGGCCCGCGAGGAGCGCTCCGCGTGAGGAGTCCGTGTTCATGCCCCGACGCTATGAAGCCGGGCGGCCCCCATTAAGGTCCACTTTCGCGGCCTGTTCGGGGACCACTTCACCAACGGCCCACACCTGGTCCGCCGCCGCCCGGCACGCGGCCGTCCGCCCGCACCCGAGCCACCGACCGCCCGCAACCGACCGAAGAGGTGCATCGCGCTGACGTCACAGAGCGCCGCCGACCGCGCGCGGTGGACCGCCGCCTGGGAACTTCTCCTGCCGGCCGCGGCCGCCCCCGCGCGCAGCCGTGGCCGCAGCCTGCGGTCGGCCCTTCGCGAGGCCGTCCGGTCGGGGCGGCTCACGGCGGGCACCCGCCTGCCCTCCAGCCGCGAACTCGCCGCCGACCTCGGCGTCTCGCGCGGTCTGGTCACGGAGACGTACGAGCAGCTGACGGCGGAGGGGTATCTGCGCAGCGACCGGGGCTCGGGGACCTGGGTGGGGGACGCGGCGCGGGCGGCCGTCCCGGCGGTGCGTGATCTCGCGCCCCGCGACGGCCACGCGCGCGTGGACTTCCTTCCCGGCGTCCCCGACCTGTCGCTGTTCCCCCGCTCGGCGTGGGCCGCGGCCCACCGCCAGGTGCTCGCCGAGCTGCCGCACCACATGCTGGGCTACCCGGACCCGCGCGGGCTGCCGAGGCTGCGTACGGTCCTCGCCGACCTGCTGGCGCGGCGCCGCGGGGTGGTCGCCGATCCGGAGCGCGTGATCGTCTGCTCCGGCGTGGCCCAGGCGATGACGCTCCTTGCGCTGGTGCTCCGCGCGCGGGGGCACACCGCGATCGGGGTCGAGGACCCCGGGAGCCCCGAGCACGCGACGCTGCTCGCCGCCGCGGGGATCACCCCGGTGGGCATTCTGGTCGACGACGAAGGCGCGGACCCCGGTGCGCTGCGGGACCGGGGCGTGCGCGCCGTCGTCACCACGCCCGCTCACCAATTCCCGTCCGGAATCGCCTACTCGGCGCGGCGGCGCGCCGAACTCCTGGACTGGGCACGGTCCGTCGGCGGCCTGGTCGTCGAGGACGACTACGACGGGGACTTCCGCTACGACCGCGCCCCGGTGGGCGCCCTGCAGGGGCTCGACCCCGAACACGTCGCGTACACCGGCTCGGTCAGCAAATCGCTCGCTCCGGGGCTGCGCCTGGGCTGGCTCCTTGTGCCGGAGGACCTCGCCGGGGAGGTCGTCGAACGCAAGCGCGTGATGGACCTGGGCAATCCGGCCCTGGACCAGGAGCTCCTGGCCCGCTTCGTCGAACGCGGCGGCTACGACCGGCAGCTGCGCCGCTGCCAGCGCGCCTACCGGGAGCGCAGAGACGCTCTGGTCACAGCCCTGGACGAGGGTTTCCCCGGCGTGCGGGTCACCGGGATCGCGGCCGGTCTGCACGTCATCGCCCGGCTGCCCGACCGCTGGGGACCGCAGGATGTCTTCCTGGCAAGGGCCTCGGCGGCGGGCGTCGCGGTCCGGCCGCTGAGCGACTACGAGGCGTCACGGCACCCCGGGACAACAGCGGACCGACGTGTCGCGGAGGGAGACGGAGTGTGTCTGGTCCTCGGCTACGCACATCTGCCGCCGGCCCGGATCTCCGACGGGGTGCGCCTGCTCGCCCGATCGGTTCAGGAATTGGACCACGCGCGCTTGCAGAGCACCAGGCGGTAGCCGTCCGGGTCCTCGACGGTCACACCCCATTCGTTCCAATAGGGGTTGGGGGACAGGACCCGCTTCCCGCCGTGCTCCTCGAGCCGCGCCACGAGCTCGTCGGGCACCTCTTCGTCGAGGTAGACGACGAGCAGGTCCTCCTCGGTGGGGCTCGGCCGGACGGCGGCTCCCGCCTCCTGGACGAGTTCGAGGTGCCAGGACGCGTCGGTCCAGCCGACCATGAGCAGGTCGTGCTCGCCGGGGACGCCGTGGCTCTGTGCCCGGTACAGGACGCTCAGGCCGAGCCCGGCGACCCAGAACCGCTCGGCGGCCGCCAGATCGCGGGACGGACGGGCTACGCGGATGTGGCTCTGGCCGTCGGCCGGCATGGAACTCCCCCTTCGGTGCGGCACGCCGGGTGACGTGCACTGGTCCGAAGCGTAGACAGTGGGGGATCTTGCGGCCATCGGTCGCAGGACCCCGGCCATCGGTCCCGAAGTCGTACGACCCGGGACCGGGGCCCCGTCCCCGGCGCGGTAGGTGACGGTCCCCGCGCGGCGGTTCCCCTGCGCCCGCCACGAGTTGTTCACTTGTGCTTCGCGTGGGCGCTGTGGCGCGGTACCAGCCGGGCGCCCGCACACTGGTCGCACCCGTCAACTGGAGGCGCATTCATGTCGCAACGTCAGCCGAGCCCGTCCCCCCGTCGCCGCAGCGTGCTGCGCGGATCGCTCGCCGTACCGGCGGCGCTCGCCGTGCCCGCGTCGGCCGGGGCGGCTCCTTCGCTCGCCCTTTCGGGACGCCCGAAGGCCGGGTGGGGCGTGCAGGCCGGGGACGTGAGCGCGCACTCGGGGCTCGTGTGGGTCCGGTCGGACCGGCCGGCCCGGATGGTCGTGGAGACGTCGGCCACCGAGTCGTTCCGCAACCCCCGCCGCTGGCAGGGCCCGTTGCTCGGACCGGACACGGACTTCACCGGGACGACCCGGCTGCGCGGCCTGCCCGCCGGTGAGCAGATCCACTACCGGGTGCTGCTCGCCGACCCCGAAGACCCGCGGCGGACGGGCAAGCCGGTCGGCGGGACCTTCCGTACGACGCCACGGGGCCGCAGGCAGGACGTGCGCTTCCTGTGGTCGGGCGACATCGCGGGCCAGGGCTGGGGCATCAACCCCGACCGCGGCGGCTACCGCGTCTTCGAGGAGATGCGCCGGCGGGACCCGGACTTCTTCCTGTGCAGCGGCGACAACATCTACGCCGACGGCCCCATCCTGCCCAGCGTCACACTCCCCGACGGCACGGTGTGGCGGAACGTGACGACCGAGGAGAAGTCCAAGGTCGCCGAGTCCCTGGCGGAGTTCCGGGGCGCCTTCCGCTACAACCTGCTCGACGAGAACCTGCGGCGGTTCAACGCGCAGGTCCCGTCGATCGTGCAGTGGGACGACCACGAGGTGCACAACAACTGGTACCCGGGGCAGATCCTGGACGACGCGCGGTACACGGAGAAGAACACGGACGTCCTCGCGGGCCGCTCGCTGCGCGCGTTCAGCGAGTACTTCCCCGTCTCCACGCTGGCGCCGGGCGACGAGGACGGCCGGGTGTACCGGGTGCTGCGGCACGGTCCGCTCCTGGACGTGTTCGTCCTCGACATGCGCTCGTACCGCAACGCCAACTCGCCGGGCAGACAGACCGACGACGCCACCGGCATCCTCGGCGCCCGCCAGCTGGCCTGGCTCAAGCGGGAACTGTCCCGCTCCCGGGCGGTGTGGAAGGTCATCGCCTCCGACATGCCGCTGGGCATCGTGGTCCCGGACGGCAGGGTGAACTTCGAGGCCGTCGCGCAGGGCGATCCCGGGGCCCCGCTCGGCCGCGAGCTGCAGATCGCCGAACTCCTGCGGCACATCAAGCACGGCAGGATCACGGGCACGCTGTGGCTGACCGCCGACGTCCACTACACCTCGGCGCAGCACTACGATCCCTCGCGTGCGGCGTTCAAGGACTTCGCGCCGTTCTGGGAGTTCGTGTCCGGGCCGCTGGCCGCCGGCGGCTTCCCCGCGACGAAGCTCGACGGGACCTTCGGCCCCGAGCAGAAGTTCCTCAAGGCTCCGGGCCGGGCGAACACCTCACCGGCCGAGACCCCGCAGTACTTCGGCGAGATCGACATCGACGGCGGCAGCGGTGAGCTGACGGTGCGGCTGCGGCAGGAGGGCGGCGGAGTGCTGTTCACCCAGGTGCTGCAGCCGGGCCGGGTGGGACAGTAGCGCGGGCAAATCGCCGCCAAAGGTTCAGATGACCTCTTTACCCATCAGTCACAGGGCGTTCTCGATCACGCAACACCGGTCCAGCAGAGTGGCCGTATGAGAGCTGACGCATCTGATGTGACACGGACCAAGCACGGGCGCCCCGTTCATCAGTGGCGGCGCGACGTGGTGGAACTGGCGGCCCTGTTCACCGCCGTGGCGGTGGCCGACGCGGTGGCGAACATGGTGGGGCACGGGCCGGACGGCCCGGTCCTCCTCGCGATGTCGGCCGTGGCGCTCATCGCCACGGCCGGCTTCCACACGTGGTGGGCCCGGCGCCACAACCACGCCCCACCGACAGCGCACCATACCGGCGCCCGGCCATCCGCGGACGCGGAGCAGGCCGGGCCCGCGGCGGCCGTCGCCGTCGACCGCACACCGCAGACGGGCGGGACCACGCTCTGGCGGATGCGGACGACGGTGCGGGACGAGCCGGGGTCGCTCGCCGCGCTGTGCGTGACGCTCGCCGAGCAGGGCGTGGACATCCTCAGCCTGCAGGCGCACCCGCTGGCCGAGGGCACCGTCGACGAGTTCCTGCTGCGTGCGCCCACCGAGCTGGCCGGCGCCGGGATCAGCCGGTCGATCGCCCGGTCCGGCGGCTCCGGGACCTGGATCGAGCGCGCCGACGCCCACGATCTGGTCGACGCCCCCACCCGCATCCTCGGCCTGGCCACCCGCACCGCCCTCGACGCAGCCGAACTCCCGCTGGCATTGCGGCAGTTGCTGGGACGCTGCACCATCCGTTCGCTGCCCGCGCCGTCGAGGTCCGGGCCCCGCGGGGTCGGGGCCGCACAGGGCGCTCCGGTCGAGGGCGTACTCGAAGGGACGGTGCTGCGCCTGGAGGGGCCCGAGGGCGAGGTCATCACCGTGGAGCGGCCCTATCTGCCCTTCACGCCCACGGAGTTCGCCCGCGCACGGGCCCTGGTGGAGCTGGACACGCGGCTCGGCCCGCGCATCCCGCGCAGCCAGGACGTCCTGACCCTCCCGGAGGGCAACTCCATCACTGTCCGGCGCGCCGGCACGGCCGACATCGAGGCCGCCAAGGCCATGCACGAGCGGTGCTCCACGCGCACCCTGGACATGCGCTACCACGGCCCGGTGCACGACGCCGACCGCTACCTCAACCACCTGCTCAGCCCCCGGTTCGGCCGCACGCTCGCGGTACGGACCGCGTCCGGGCGGATCGTCGGCCTCGGCCATCTTCTCTGGGACGGCGACGAGACCGAGATCGCGCTGCTCGTCGAGGACGAGTGGCAACGCCGCGGCATCGGCGGCCAACTGCTCGGCCGCCTGGTGTCGATGGCGGTCGAGGCGGGCTGCGAGAGCGTGTACGCGGTGACGCAGGCGTCCAACACCGGCATGGTGGCCGCGATGCGCGGGCTCGGCCTGCCGCTCGACTACCAGATCGAGGAGGGCACGCTGGTGATCACGGCCCGCCTGGAGGCGACCCCGGTCAGCTCGCGGCTGCCGTACGACCACGCGCAGCGCCCCGACGGCCGTGCCGAGCACCAGCGGGCGGGGCACTGAGCGTTTCCGCGACGGGCTCGGCGCCGGTGGCGGCGTCCCGGGCCGGGCCGAGGGCCCGGTCCAGGTCGTGCCACAGGTCCTCGACGTCCTCAAGGCCGCAGGACATGCGCAGCAAGCGGTCGCCGACTCCGGACGAGCGCCGGTCCTCGGCGTCCACCACACGGTGGCTGATGGACGCGGGGTGCTGGATGAGGGAGTCGACGCTGCCGAGGCTCACCGCCGGGGTGATGAGGCGTACGCGGGCGATCACCTCGTGCGGGTCGCCGTGCACCTCGAAGGCGACCATGGCACCGCCCAGGCGCGGGTAGTGCACGCGGTCGATCCGCGGGTCGTCGGCGAGGCGGCGCGCCAGTTCCGCCGCGGTGGCCGAGGCCGCCCGCACCCGGACCGGCAGCGTCGACAGGCCGCGCAGCAGCAGATATCCGGCGAGCGGATGCAGCACGCCACCAGTGGCGAACCGCACCTGCCGAAGGCCCCGCGCGAACTCCTCGTCGCAGGCGACGACACCGCCGAGGACGTCCCCGTGCCCGCCCAGGTACTTCGTGGCGCTGTGCAGGACCAGGCGGGCGCCGCTCTCGGCAGGCCGCTGCAGCACCGGGGTCGCGAAGGTGTTGTCCGCGAGCAGCGGCACCGTACCGCAGGCGCGGGCCACCTCGGCCAGGTCGAGCTCGGCGAGGGTGGGGTTGGCGGGCGTCTCGACCATCACCAGGCCGGTCTCCGGACGGATCGCACCGGCGATGCCGTCCGGATCCACCCAGGTCACCTCGGTGCCGACAAGCCCTGCGGTGAGCAGGTGGTCGCTGCAGCCGTACAGCGGCCGGACGGCGACGACGTGGCGCATGCGGGCCGCGCCCCGCATGAGGAGCACCGCGGTCAGCGCCGCCATGCCGCTCGCGAACGCGACCGCGCTCTCGGTCCCTTCGAGCTTGGCCAGGGCGGTCTCGAAGCGTGCGACGGTCGGGTTGCCGAGGCGCCCATAGACCGGCGGTCCTTCGTCGACAACGCCGTCAGCGGCGAAGGCGTCGATGCGGGCGGCCTCGGCCCGGCTGTCGCGGGAGGGGTAGGTCGTGGAGAGGTCGATCGGCGGGGCATGCAGGCCCATTTCGGCCAGATCGTCCCGCCCCGCGTGCACGGCCTCGGTGGCCAGGGCGCGCTGGGGTGACACGGTGCCGACGGAGGGCTCGTGGGGGGCTGTTCCGGTGTTCGCTTCCATGCACCACAGGCTGAACATCCGCCGGGGCGACGTCCCCGAATGCCGTGCTACGTTCGGCCGATGGCCGATTCTGTCGCTCTGGACCCGGTGGACCTCCACATATTGCGGCTGCTGCAGAACGACGCCCGGACCACCTACCGCGACCTCGCGGCGCAGGTCGGGGTCGCGCCGTCGACGTGTCTCGACCGGGTGACGCGGCTGCGGCGTTCGGGAGTGATTCTCGGACATCAGCTGCGGCTCGACCCGGCGAAGCTCGGCCGTGGGCTCGAAGCGCTGCTCTCCGTACAGGTCCGGCCGCACCGGCGGGATCTCGTGGGTCCTTTCGTGGAGCGCGTCAGGGCGCTTCCCGAGTCCCTGTCCCTCTTCCACCTCACGGGGCCCGAGGACTTCCTGGTGCACGTGGCGGTGGCAGGACCGGCGGATCTTCAGCGGCTCGTCCTCGACGAGTTCACCGCGCGACGCGAAGTGGCGCGCGTGGAGACCCGGTTGATCTTCCAACAGTGGGCGTGCGGTCCGCTGCTGCCGCCCGACGCGGCCGCCGAGGGGCCGCCGGACGCATCCGAGGAATCATGGTGACGCCGACCGCTGACTCGTACGAAGAATCCTGGTGACGCCGACCGCTCACCCGTACGAGGATGTCCGCATGTCAGCCACGAAGAACCCGCAGCCGGACACCGGCCCCCTGCCCCGCGACGTCGCCGACGCCTTCGTCGACGAACTCGTCGCCCTCAACCCCATCACGGGCACCTACCTCGGCGTGAAGGAGAGCCACAGCAAGCTCCCCGACGCCTCCCCCGAGGGCCAGGAAGCCCTGGCGCGGCTGGCGCGCACGACACTGGCCCGGCTGGACGAGGCGGAGCGCAGGCCCGGCGCGGACAGCGAGATGGAGCGTCGCTGCGGGCGGCTGCTGCGGGAACGGCTCACCGCGCGCCTCGCCGTGCACGAGGCCGACGAAGGGCTGCGCGCCGTCGGTAATCTGCGCACGATCCCGCATCAGGTGCGGGGAGTCTTCAACGTGACCCCAATGGAGACGGACGAGGACTGGGCGGCGATCGCCGAGCGGCTGCGCGCCGTGCCGGCCTCGCTGGAGGGCTACCGCGCATCGCTCGAACTCGGCCTGGAGCGCAAGCTGTTCGGCCCGCCGCGTCCGACTGCCACGTTCATCGGGCAGCTGAACGAGTGGGCGGGCGAGGCAGGGGGCGAGGCGGACGGGCGCGGCTGGTTCGAGGACTTCGCGTCCGCCGGACCGGAGGCGCTGCGCGCCGAACTGGACGCCGCGGCGCTGGGCGCCACCGCGTCCGTGGTCGCCCTGCGCGACTGGATGCGGGACGTCTACGCGCCGGCGATCGAGGGCGCCCCCGACATCGTGGGCCGCGAGCGCTACGCCCGCCTCTCCCGCGAGTGCAACGGCGCCGATCTGGACCTGGACGAGGCGTACGCGTACGGCTGGTCGGAGTTCCACCGGCTGCTCGCCGAGATGAAGGACGAGGCCGAGAAGATCCTGCCCGGTGCGGCCACGCCGTGGGTGGCGCTCGCGCACCTGGACGAGCACGGGGCCCACATCGAGGGCGTGGACGAGGTCCGCGTCTGGCTGCAGGAGCTGATGGACGAGGCGATCGACGCGCTGCACGGGACGCACTTCGAACTCGCCGACCGGGTACGGAAGGTGGAGTCGCACATCGCCCCGCCCGGCACGGCGGCCGCCCCCTACTACACGGGTCCCTCGGAGGACTTCTCACGCCCCGGCCGCACCTGGCTGCCGACGATGGGCGACACCCGTTTCCCGGTCTACGACCTCGTCTCCACCTGGTACCACGAGGGCGTGCCGGGCCATCACCTGCAGCTCGCCCAGTGGGCACACGTCGCGGAGAACCTCTCCCGCTACCAGGCGACCGTCGGCCTCGTCAACGCCAACGTAGAGGGCTGGGCGCTGTACGCGGAGCGGCTCATGGACGAGCTCGGCTTCCTCACGGACCCGGAGCGCAGGCTCGGCTATCTCGACGCCCAGATGATGCGCGCGCTGCGCGTCATCATCGACATCGGCATGCACCTGGAACTGGAGATCCCCGCGGACTCGCCCTTCCACCCGGGCGAGCGCTGGACCCCCGACCTTGCCCAGGAGTTCTACGACGCGCACTGCAGCAGGCCCACGGAGTACGTGGCCAGCGAGATGACGCGCTATCTGACCATCCCCGGCCAGGCCATCGGCTACAAGCTGGGCGAGCGCGCCTGGCTGCTCGGCCGGGACAACGCGCGGCGACGCCACGGCGCCGACTTCGACGCCAAGGCGTGGCACATGGCCGCCCTGTCGCAGGGCTCGCTGGGCCTGGACGACCTGGTGGACGAGCTCTCGAAGCTCTGAGAGAACGGGCGCCGAGCGTGCGCGCCGGGCGGCGGGGCGGGGGCGGGGGTTCAACGACAGGCTCTCAACCGCACCCCGTCAGCATCCGCAGTCCTCCGCGTCGACCGGCGCCGTGAGGGCGTCGGGGGTGCGCCGTTCGCGGCCCTCCCACGTCTCGAACTCGAAACCCTCGCGCGCCCAGTACTCGAAGCCGCCGAGCATCTCCTTTACCTGGAAGCCGAGTTGGGCGAAGGCGAGGGCCGCGCGGGTCGCGCCGTTGCAGCCTGGGCCCCAGCAATAGGTGACCACAGGCACCGCCTTGTCCAGCAGCGCTTCGGCCTGTTCGGGGATCAGGGCGGTGGGCAGGTGGACCGCGCCGGGGATGTGGCCCTGGTCCCAGGACGCGGTGGAGCGGGTGTCGACCACGACGAAGCCGGGGTCGCCTTCGGCGGCGAGCGCGGACGCCACGTCGGAGACGTCGGCGTGGAAGGTGAGGCTCGCCCCGAAGTACGCGGCGGCCGCGGCGGGTGAGGCAGGCGGGACCCTCAGGACGGGGCTCGCGATCAGCTGCGCGTTCGCGTTCTTCACGTCATCCAGGTTCTTCCCGTCCTTCACCCCATCCATGCTCTTCTCGTCATCCAGGTTCTTCACGTCGGTGATGTTGTTCATGGCGAGAAATCTACGGGTGGCGGCCTGAAGCCTGAACGGATGATCCCCGGCGTCTCGTTGACCTCACCGTCGAAATCCCGGCGGGTGACGGCAGAGGGCAGGCAATCGGCGGTGACCCCATGCGTCAGCCGCGTAGGGCGGTTGCCGGGAGGATCTTGCGCCTGCCGTTCATCCGCCCCGACGGCACTGGTCCAGACCAGATCCGTTTCATCATGCAGCCACCAGCAAGCTCACACAGGTGGCCCGCAGGCCCAGCATCGGCGGTTCACGCTACGAGGCGCCGCCTCCCGCCCACCCCACGCGCCAGCCGGAACGGCGTCATTCGGTCAGCGAATCCACCACGGACGGGCCAGAGTTGGCGGAGGATTCGGCAGCCGACCCCTTGCGCCACCACTGCCGCCTCTGCCAGATTCACCCCAGCCAGAGATGGCATGCCCGCGACAGGAGATACCCGCCTCCCGTTCGGGCAGTGCTGCATACCTATGCAGCTCCGTCCTCATCCAGGACGTTCCATTCCCCACATAATGGAGACGAACGTGCGAATATCCAGACTCGTCCCCGCGCTCGCGGCCACCGCAGTCGCCGTTCTCGGGCTCGCCCCCACGGCAGCGGCCCAGATCGCGGCGAGCGCGGGCGCACCCACGGTGGCGTCCGTCAACTCCCCCCGGCCGATCATCGGCGGTGGCTACGCCAGCAACGCACCCTGGGCGGCCCGGCTCTTCTCCAACGGCCGGCAGACCTGCAGCGCCACGATCATCGCCCCGACCTGGATCCTCACCGCGAAGCACTGCGTGAGCGGCGGCGGCCTCTCGTTCCGCATCGGCAGCCTCGACCAGACGTCCGGCGGCACCGTGGCCAACGGCGTCGGCGTCCAGAGCCACCCGAGCGCGGACCTCTCCCTCGTCCGTCTCGACCGCTCCGTGTCGGGCACCTACGCACGCCTCGGCTCGCCGGGCTCCGTGACGGTGGGCCAGACCGTGCAGGTATACGGCTGGGGCGCGACGTCCCAGTGCGGTCAGGAGATCAACTGCCAGTCCCGGCTCCTCAAGGTCGCCAACGTCGTCGTCACCGGCGGCTGCCGCGACGCCTACCAGGGACAGGCCATCTGCGCCCGGCGCGGCGACGGCATCACCGCGGGCGGCGACTCGGGCGGCCCGATGATGGGCAACGGCGCGCAGGTCGGCGTCGCCTCCACCAGTGACCGCCAGACCACCACCGCGTACACGAACGTGACGGCGTACCGCTCCTGGATCCAGAGCATCGCCGGCGTCTGACGGAGCGTCGGGGCCGTTCGGGCCGTCCGGACGGGACAGCCCGCTCTGCCCGCGCGTACTCGTCGGAGCAGGTCATCACCGACGAGTACGCGCACCTCCCGGCGCGCCGCCGACGGCGGGATCGCCCGCCGCCTCGTGCGTTCTTCCCCGGCCCCCCTCTTGATCGGCCGGGGTTTTCCCTGTTACCTCTCGGTCATGACCGGTTATTCCACGGACGCCACCGACTGGCGCATACTCGATGTCCTCCAGCGCGAGGGCCGCGCCAGCTACGCCGAACTGGCGCGCGCCGTCTCGATGTCCGCGAGCGCCGTCACCGAGCGCGTGCGGCGCCTGGAGGAGGCGGGCGTCATCCAGGGGTACGCGGCGGTGATCGACCCGGAACGGCTCGGCCTGCCCATCCTGGCCTTCGTCCGCCTGAGGTACCCCAACGGCAACTACAAACCCTTCCACGACCTGGTCGACGCGACCCCCGAGATCCTTGAGGCGCACCATGTCACGGGCGACGACTGCTTCGTCATCAAGGTCACCGCACGCTCGATGCAGCACCTCGAAGAGGTCTCCGGAAAGATCGGCGCGCTGGGGTCGGTGACGACAAGTGTCGTCTACTCCTCTCCTCTGCCGCGCCGCCCACTCGGACGCTGAGTTCGCGCACGGGACCATCTGCTGTCCGCCCCGTCGCCGGTCTCCGTCCGGCGTCCCTGAAACAATCTCTCAGGTATTGGCACCTCGCGCCGCTGTCTGCCAGCGGTCGATCACCTCGCCATCTCGGACGACCAGCAGCTCATCGGCGAGATTCACCGGCGTGCAGACGTGGTTGGGGACGACGGCAACCACCGACCCGAGGCTCGGTCCCCGCACCCCTTCCGGAATCCGGACAACGGCGTGGTGCTCCCACAACCCAGTGATGCTTCCCTGCGGAAACTGGGGAAGGTAGCCGTGGCCCGTGACCCAGGACGACCGGTCGGAGCCGAGGACCTTGCTACCGATATCCAGCACAAAACGGTCCGGGGCGGGCACGCTGATGACCGTCGCCGCGGCGACCAACGCCAGATCCTCCATCCCACAGGTGCCGATGGCCAGCTGGGTGGCGTCGTTGAAGACATAGACACCGGGCCGCAACTCGTTGACCGCGCCCGGCTGCCACCACCCCACCGTCGGAGTCGATCCGCCGCTGACCACGCGGATGTCGAGCCCAAGGTCCCGCAGCACCTGTGCGGCCTCTCCCAGCGTGCGTTCCTCGTCCCGCGCGGCGCGTTCGCGTGCCTGCGCGTCGTGCCCATATCCGTGTCCCGGGAACGTGAACAGGCCGACGACATCCAGTCCCGCGTCGGCAGCCGCCTTCCCGACCTCACCAGCAGCGTGAGGCTGCACCCCGGTCCGGTGGCTCCCACTGTCGACCTCGACGAGCACCTCGACCGGCCGGGCACTGCCGCGCACGGCGTTCCCCAGCCGCTGCGCGCCTTCGACCGACTCGACGCCGACTCTCAGGGCAACGTCGTCCGCCAACCGGCGCAGCCGCTGCGCTTTACCGGCATCAAGCCAGACGGGGTAAGCGATGAACAGGTCATCCACGCCGGCCCGGGCGAATGCCTCAGCCTCGCTGATCGTGGCCACCGACAGCCCGCGCGCTCCGGCCCGAAGCTGACGGTCGGCGATCTGCCCGCACTTGTGGGCTTTGGCATGCGGCCGCAGGGCGAACCCTTGGGACCGCGAAGTCTCAGCCAGCCGCGAGATGTTGTTGTCCAACACCTCCAGATCGACCACGAGCGCCGGCGTAGCCAGCCCATCCGGCAGCGGTATCGCCATCTCTTGCCTCCCACCATGGAACACGTCGAGATGATCATGGCAGGTCGGTGGCCCAAGGCCACAGAGCCATCACCACAAGCCAGACGTACCAATCGAGACGATCTCTTAGCCGGATAGGTGAAGCCCACACCGACCTAGCGGATCGGCGTGCGGCCGCAAGGCAAACGGGAAGAGATATCCGGAGGTCTCAGTGGAATTCAATCCGAGAGTCGAGAGTCATTATCTCCTCGCCTCGCGCCGATTTCGGGTGACCCCTCTCGGCGACCTGTCGGAACCGGCACCGAGGGACGTGCGGGCTGGCGCGGGCTGGTGCGGAGGTGACTTGCGGCCAAAGTTTGCTGATTCAGGCTATTTGAAGACATTTGATCAGCATTTGAGGTGTGTGCCGCGTTCCATCTTCCCTATGTTGAGAACTGTCAGGCGGAGCGTCTCTCCGCCTGAACAATCGAAGGAAGTAACACCATGCGCACCATGCGCACAACCACTGCCAGAACCTTCCTGATCGCCACGATCGCCGTAGCCGGCCTTACCGTGACGCCCGCTCTCGCCTCCGCCCAGCCGGGTATGGGCAGCGCCCGGGCCAGCGCCGCCGGGGCCCCGGGCAGTAACGGGGCCAACGGCGTTGGGGTCCTGGGTGGTATCGGTGGCCTCGGCGGCACGGGCGGCGCCGCGGGTTCCAACGGCAACGGAGGCAACGGAGGGGCCGGAGGCGATGCCAGCGGCGCCGCAAGTGTCGGCGGACTCGGCGGCACCGGCGGGGCCGGCGGCGCCAACGGCAACGGCGGCATCGGCGGCTCGGGTGGCGAGGCCAAGCTCGGCGGCACCGGCGGCAAGGGCGGCGTGGGCGGCGTCGGCGATGCCGGTACTGGTATCAACGGTGGCAAGGGCGGCAACGGCGGCACCGCCGTCGTCAGCGGCGGCCACATGGGCGGCACGGGTGGCGCCGGTGGCGCGGCCAGCCCGGTGTGCCCGGGTAAGCCCGGCGGCGACGGAACCGCCGCCACGACGCTCGCGAACGGCACCACCGGCGCCACAGGCGCTGCTGGCAAGACCACTCTCCCCTGCTGAGCACTGTCAGGCAGTCAACGGAGTACCGAAGCCCGGAAAGCGCCCGGTTGAGATTTCTCAGCCGGGCGCTTTCCGTCTCTGACGGAGATGTTTGACCGGTTATGGGGCCGCATCATGCGCAGGACTTGGACTTCATGCTGACACGGGTGATCTTGGTCGAGAACCCGTCCACCAGGAGCTTCGTCGTTGCACAGGACAGCCCAACTCCCGCTCAGCACCGCCAACTTGGAAAGGGCACAGTGCCGCCCTGCCAGCTCCTCGTAAGGTCGGCCCTGCTGGCTCAAAGGTCCCCGTTCATCCAGGTCAGGATCGTGAGCAGGGCCCACATCGCGGCGAAAATCCAGTCGAATCCCGACGTCCAGCGCCGCAACACGGTGCGGGTGATGATGATGGTGACAGCGATGCCCGCTCCCGCCGCCCAGTGCAGGACACGGCCGGTCGTCGCAAGAGCATC
The DNA here is from genome assembly GCF_042880275.1 of Streptomyces sp. NPDC058308. Lineage (NCBI taxonomy): Bacteria > Bacillati > Actinomycetota > Actinomycetes > Kitasatosporales > Streptomycetaceae > Streptomyces > Streptomyces sp. NPDC058308. Next base: position 88,761 of record NZ_JBHVZA010000023.1, on the reverse strand, counting down.
GTTGTTTCGGGCGTCCTCGACGAACAGGAACAGGAAGCCGACGAAAGCCGTGAGGAGAAGGGTGCCGATCACGGTCTCGGTGCGGTTTCCGGGTGACGAGCCGACCGCCATGCCGGAATGAGGGGGGCGCGAAGAGATCATAGGTCGAGGTCTTTCCGGAGCCGGTGACGATGGACGACCGAAGGGGCCGAGTACGAGAAGTACATTCGGCCCCTACGGCACAGGCGTCAGATGTGGTCGTGGACGTACTTCCATATCTGGTACTGAGCTTCGGCACCCGCGGCCTGCCAGGCCAGCTTGATCGGGTTGTACCAGGACAGGCCGTTGACCCAGTTCCGGAAGGTCGCGTACTTCCCGGCCGCCTTCTTTGCCGCCTTGACAACGGACGGGCCGGCCTTCTTGATGAGATTCCAGAACGTGCCGGCGACGGACGCACGGGCGGCGATGCGCTCCTCTTGGGTAGCGCTGCCGTCGGCCACGGCATGCAGGGCGGCCTCGGCTTCGGGGGCGAGTTCGGTGCGGAACTCCGGCACAGTCAGCAGGGTCCGGGCTTCGGCGGCCCCGAACTCGGACCCGGCCTCCGCGGCGGCGACGAGGTCCGTGGTGCGGCGATGTTCAACAGCCGAGGCGGCCGGCGCCGCGACACCAAAGGCGACTGCGGCCATTGCGGTGGCCGCACTCACTCGCAGGGTATTGCGCTTCACGTAACTCCTCCTTGTGTCTTTCACACGACGTGGGGCGGCCGTGATCTTTGACGGGAATGCGGCCGCTTTCATGCCGGTTGGAGTTACTTGATCACCGGCCCAGCGGACGCACCGTGAAGCAGCTCACAATGCAGCATCGGTATTTCCTTCAATGCGATATGACGCCCCTTCAACCATGCGGCTGCAAAGGGGAATGGAGACGGCTGCTGGCCGTTCCTCAGCCCTCACCAGGACCGCTCAGATGGCGACCGAGCGCACCCCGATGAGGGGCTGGACAGCACGGTCGCGCCGGACCAGCCACCGGCCTCCGGCGCAGGAGTACTGTGGATGGACCAGGGGCACTTCGTACTCCGGCATCCACGCGGGTCTCGTCCTCGGTGAACAACGGCATCGGGGACGACCACCGTGTCGCCCCGAAGACGGGTTCGCGTCATGACCGCGACCATCACCCTCACCACCCGCCCCTCTTCACCTCCCGCTGCCCGGGTGACGCTGCGGTCCCCGACGGGCCGCGGGCTGCTCGACGGCGCCTGGTGGCCCCGTTCGCGTGACCTGACCGCCGAACTCCCCGCTCTGGCGGACGTACTCGACCCGCTGTGGGGTCGCATCACCCGCATCGCCGTCAACCCGATGCTCTGGCCCGTCGTCCCGCGCAAGGTGACCCTCCGCGACCACGTGCTCAAGATCGGTTGGTTCACCCCCGAACTGGACCCTCACAAAGTGCTGTTGCTGTCGTACGGGACCGGCCGCTGGGACCTTCTGGTGATTCCGCCCGAGACGGATTCCGCGAGCGCGGCCCGGCTTATGACCGCCGCCGGCGACCCGGACGGATCTCCGCTGAGCGCCACCGCTCTCGTCGCCACCGAGATCGCACGCCACCACGACGCCATGAACGGCGAGCTCCCGCGGAACGTACAGGAGGCGTGGGAGTGCGAGGGCGGTGTGACCTCCATCCACGTCGGCCCCACAGCCACGGGGCAGTGATCACCGTCGACACCGCACTCACCGCAGCCGCCTTCCTGCTCCTGATCGCCACCGACGCGTACGTGATTCACCGCCTCAACGCGCAGCACGCCGAAAGGATCGCCTTGCGCACCTACAGCCGCACGCTGCCCGGCAGTCACACCCCCGTCGAACCAAAGGCCGGGGACACGCCGCCGCATCAGCCGCCCCCGCCGGTCTCCCCGGCTGATCGGCACGACCATCGCAACGGGGGGCGCGGGCGGTTCCCCGCGCGCCGCCGCCGCGACCGCACCACGCACAAGCAGCCCCGCTGAGCCAGGGCACGCGTCGGGGTGCGGAAAAGCAGGGAATGACAGCGAACGGTTCCGCACCGAGGGCCTGAGTCCTCAGACCACGCCCCGCTGCCGCACGGACGATCCCTCCCGCCCCTTCACGACCTCCAGCTGCGCGTGCACCCGCCGTCGCAGGTCAGCGACGTGGCTGACGATGCCGACGCTGCGGTCCCGCTCTCGCAGGGAATCCAGGACGTCCAGGACCTCGTCGAGGGTCTGGTCATCGAGGCTGCCGAAGCCCTCGTCGATGAAGAGTGTGTCCAGGCGGACGCCGCCCGCCTCATCGGTGACCACGTCGGCGAGGCCAAGGGCGAGGGCGAGGGAGGCGAAGAACGTTTCGCCGCCCGACAGCGTCGACGTGTCGCGCTCGCGGCCCGTCCAGGCGTCCACCACGTGCAGTCCGAGGCCCGAACGGCCGCGCCCCGTGCGGTCGTCGGAGTGCACGAGGGTGTAGCGGCCCGACGACATGCTCCGCAGCCGGGCGGTCGCGGCGGCGGCGACCTGTTCCAGACGGGCGGCGAGCACGTACGACTCCAGGCGCATCCGGCGTTCGTTGTCCGCCGAGGTGCCCGCGGCGAGACCGGCGAGCCGTGCCACTCGGTCGTGCTCGGCCCGCAAGGGCGCCAGCCTGCGCATCGCGGTGAGCGAACGGGCGGAGAGACGGTCCAGTTCGGCGCAGCGCCGGTCGGCCGCGTCCCGCGCGGAGGCGGCCTTCCGCAGGCGCAGACCCGCCGCCTCGGCGGCCTCGAGTGCGGCGGCCGGATCGGCGGGGGGCTGCTGCGCGGCGGCGGCCGTGTCCGGTTCGGCGAGGACGGCGCGCACCGCGGCTTCTTCGTTGCGCCAGGCGTCGATGCGATGCTGGATCTCGCGGTACCGGGCGTCGTCGAGGAGGGCGGCGGCCGCGGCCGCCGGCGTGTCGAACCCGGCGCGGTAGGCCGCGTCGGCGAGGCCGGCGTCCGCGGCCTTGAGCCGCTCGGCGGTGTCGGCGGCGGCGCGTGCGGCGTCCGCGGCCTCGGTGAGCAGGGCGGCCTGCTGCTCCAGTTGGGCGGCGCGGTCCGCGACACTGCCGCTGGCACCCCGGGCCCGGGTCAACTCGGCGTCCAGTGCTTCCTGTTCGCGTACCAGGGCGTCGCGCAGGGTGGCGCGGGACGCGGCGCGCCGCGCTGCCTCCTGCTGTCCGGCGAGCCGTCGTTCGTACTCGCCCTCGGCCTGGGCCAGCGCCTCCCTTGCGGCGTGCAGCCCGGAGGCGCGGTCGCGGGCCTCGGCGTGCGCGTGCAGCAACGCGTCGACGGCGCAGGCGAGTTCGTCGGTGGTGGGGTCCGTGTCGGGGTGGCCGTCGGCGTCCTCGGCATCGGCCGCGTCCGGAAGCGGGCCGCCGCGGGCGGCCGCCGTCGCCGCCGCGAGGGATTCGCGTACGTCCCCGAGGGTGCGTTCGGCCGCCTCGCGCGCCTCGTCGGCGCCGCGGTGGGCGGCGAGCGCCGCCTCTTCCGTCCGGCGGTCGACGTGCCCGGCGACCTTGCGTGTGGGGGCGGGGTGCTCCGTCGCGCCGCACACGGCGCAGGGCTCACCGTCGGCCAGGTGCGCGGCCAGTTCGGCGGCGATGCCGGTGAGGCGCTGTTCCTTGAGCGCGAGCCAGTGTTCGTGGGCGGCGGTTGCGGCCTCGCGGGCGGCGAGTGCGCGTTCCTGTGCCGCCGCGGCATCCTGGGCGAGGCGGTCGCGGCGGCGGGCCGCGGTCAGACGGGTCCGGGCCGGTTCGAGCCGTCCCGCCAACCGCTCGGCGCGGGTCGCGGCCTCCTGGGCGGACTCGATGCGCTCCTGGAGCGTGGCCCGGGTCGCCGCCCAGCCGTCGAGCCAGCCCGCCGCGTCCTGGAGCAGCTCGTCGTCGGCGCGCTCCTGACGGTCCAGCGTCGCGCGTTCGGCGGTGATCTCGGCGATCCGCCGCTCGGCGCGCCGGGCGGACGCGAGGCCTCCCAGCTCCTCGGCCGCCGTGCGCGCGGCGGCGGTGAGGCCGGCCGCGCCGGAGGCCGCGAACGTCCCGGGCAGTCGGCCACGCGCGTGTGCCTCCGCTTCCGTGGCGTGGCGGTGCTCGGCGTCGGCGGTGTCGCGCAGGCCGAGCGCGGGTGCGACCGTCTCGGCCTTGCGGGCCCGTTCCAGACGCTCCGCGAGCTCGCACTGCTCGTCCTCGCGCGCGTGGAGCGCCGCGGCCCGGGACCGCGCTTCGGCGAACCGGCCCTGCAGCCGGTCGAGTTCGCGTACGTCACCGAGCCGGCGCTCCGCGGCGGCCTGGGCGGATTCGGCTGCCGAGAGCGCGCACTGCGCGACAGTGAGGCGTTCACGGGCGCCCGCGCGGGCGACGGCGGCCCAGGTGAGGACCGCGTCGGCGAGACCCGGGTCGCCGGGGGCCGCGTCGGGCAGGGCCAGTTCGGCGCCCCGGCCGTCGTCTCCCGTGGCCTGCTGCATGCGGTGCGCGTCGGCGAGGAGCGCCGCGTCCCCGTCCTTGACCTCGGCCTCGGTGGTACGCCGCTGTTCGGCCAGGCGCTGCTCGACGGCGGCGAACCGCCGCGTGTCGAAGAGCCGTCCGAGCAGCTTGCCGCGCGCTTCCGCGTCCGCCCGCAGGAACCGGGCGAAGTCGCCCTGGGGCAACAGCACGACCTGGCAGAACTGCTCCTTGCTCATGCCGAGCAGTTGGCTGATCTCTTCACCGATCTCCTGGTGGGACCGGCTGAGGTCCTTCCAGCCGCCCGTGCCGCCGGACTCCGTGTCCCGAGCGGCCCCGGCGTCGTACTCGCGCAGCCAGCTCTGTGCCTTCTCCGTGGTGGTGCCCGTGCCGCGCTTCTTGGGGCGCGCCCACGGAGGCTGGCGGGTGATCTCCAAGCGCCGCCCGGCGACGGTGAGTTCGAGGCAGACCTCCGTGCGCGTGCCCTGCCGCGCGTGGTCGCTGCGCAACGTCATGCCCTGTCCGCTGCCCTGCCGGGCGCCCGGCACCGAGCCGTAGAGGGCATAGCACACGGCGTCCAGGACGGAGGTCTTGCCGGCGCCGGTCGGGCCGTGCAGCAGGAAGAGTCCGGCGGTGCTGAGGTCGTCGAAGTCGATGTCCTGGGTGGTACCGAAGGGCCCGAAGGCGGTGATGCGGAGCCGGTGGAGCCTCATCGGGCGACCTCGCGCAGGGTGTCGTCGGTGCGGACTGCGTCGAACGCGGACCGCAGCACTTCCCGCTCGTGCTCATCGGGCCCCGCGCCGCGCACGTGGGTCACGAAGTCCACGGCGATCTGCTGGTCGCTGCGGCCCTGGAGCCGCTGGGCATAGGAGACGTCCGGGTCGTCGGGGGCCCGGTCCGGGTCGAAGACGAGGCTGAGGGTGTGCGGGAAGCGCTCGCAGAGCCGTGCCATGGGGTCGTCCGGGCGCACCGCGTCGGTGAGGGTGGCCTCGACCCATGCTTCTTCGTGGCAGGTGAGGTCCGGGTCGTCGAGGAGGTCGTCGAGGGTGCCCCTGAGGCGGGCCAGCGGGCGCGGCACGGGGCAGTCGAGGCGCTCGGCGTCGATCTCCCCCTCGGGGCCGAGGTCGACGAGCCACATGCTCTTGCGGTGGTCGGCCTCGGAGAAGGAGTACGGCAGCGGGGAGCCGGAGTAGCGCACGCGGGCGCCAAGGGTCTGGCTGCCGTGCAGGTGGCCCAGTGCCGCGTAGTCGACGCCGTCGAAGACCGCGGACGGTACGGCGGCGACACCGCCTACGGTGATGTCCCGCTCGCTGTCGCTGGCCTGGCCGCCGGTGACGAAGGCGTGGGCGAGGACGACGGAGCGGGTGCCGGGCGCGCGGGTGGCCAGGTCGGCGCGCACCCGGTCCATGGCGGCGCCGATGACCGCCTCGTGCCCCGCCTTCTGGACCGCGAACTCGTCCTTGACCAGGGCCGGTTCGAGGTAGGGCAGGCCGTAGAAGGCCACGTCCCCGTGGGCGTCGGCGAGGATCACGGGCTCCGCGCAGGCGGCGGGGTCGGTGCGCAGGTGGATGCCGGCCCGGTCGATGAGGCCCGCGCCGACTCCGAGGCGGCGTGCCGAGTCGTGGTTCCCGGAGATCATGACGGTCGGCACGCCTAGGTCGGCCAGCCGGTGCAGGGCGTCGTCGAAGAGCTCGACGGCCGCGAGCGGCGGCACCGCCCTGTCGTACACGTCACCGGCCACCACGACGGCGTCCACGTCGCGCTCGCGCACGGTCGCCACCAGGTGGGCGATGAACGCGGCCTGGGCGTCGAGCATGTTCACGCGGTGGAACGATCGCCCCAGATGCCAGTCGGACGTGTGCAGCAGCCTCATGATTCACGAGACTAACGGGCGGGTCGGACATCACGGGCGGCCCCTCCCGCAACCGTTCCCCCTCAGGGTCCCCCGGTGCACGCTCGTCCGGGTGCCACCGTCGCGCGCGCGTCAGGCGTCCCCGTACGCCTCTCCCCCGAGCTCGAACGCCGCGCTGCCCGCGGTGGCGTCGGCCAGCCAGCTCCTGAAGGCCTCCACGTCGGCGTCGGGCAGGCCGATCTCGATCGTGACCGCGTCGCCGTAGCGCACGTCCCGTACCTCGCGGCCGGCCGTCCGCAGATCGTTCTGCACCTTGCCCGCACGCTGGTGGTCGACCGTGACGGTGGCGAGCCGGAAGCGGCGGCGGGTCACGGTGCCGAGTGTGTCGAGCGCCTCGCCGACCGCTCCTCCATAGGCGCGGATGAGACCGCCCGCGCCGAGTTTCACGCCTCCGTAGTAGCGGGTCACGACGGCGGCGACGTACCGCATGTCGCGGCGCATCAGCATCTGCAGCATGGGGACGCCCGCGGTGCCGCCGGGCTCGCCGTCGTCGCTCGCCTTCTGTACGGCGGCGTCGGCCCCGATGACGTAGGCGAAGCAGTTGTGGCTGGCGGTGGGGTGTTCCTTGCGGATGCGGGCGACGAAGTCCTGGGCCTCCCGTTCGGTGGCCGCGGGCGCCAGGGCACACAGGAAGCGCGAGCGGTTGATCTCGGTCTCGTGCACGCCCTCGCGGGCCACTGTGCGGTACTCGTCCTGCATCACGCCAGCGTATGCGCTCGTCGGTGGCCGGCCGCACCCGGGAGGGCGGCCGGGTGGCGTGGGCCACAGGACGCCCGTGTGCGGGGACCGCCCGGTACCGTGATCTCTCGTGACGTCACCTTCGATACCCGTACGCCAAGACCCGGGCCCCGCCGGGCCCTTGGCAACCCTGCTCGCCGGCGTGCCCGTCACGGTCGTCGAGACCCACCACGATCCGGCCGACGCCGTTCTCTTCCCCGAGGAGGAGGCGGTCGTCGCGAACGCGGTGGCCAAGCGGCGCAACGAGTTCACCACCGTGCGGCACTGCGCCCGTACGGCACTGGCCCGCATCGGTGTGCCGCCCGCGCCGATCCTGCCGGGACAGCGCGGGGCGCCGGGCTGGCCGGCCGGTGTCGTCGGCAGCATGACGCACTGCGCCGGGTACCGCGCGGCGGTCGTGGCACGCGCGGGCGAGGTGACCTCGCTCGGCATCGACGCGGAGCCGGGCGAGCCGCTGCGCGACCCCGACGTCCTGAACCTGGTGGCCGACGAGGCGGAGCGCACCGCGCTCGCCGCACTCGGCGCCCGGTATCCGGCCACGCCCTGGGACCGGCTGCTGTTCAGCGCCAAGGAGTCCGTCTACAAGACGTGGTTCCCCCTCACCGGCCGCTGGCTCGGTTTCGAGGACGCCCGGGTGGAGCTGACCCCGGACGGGACGTTCACCGCGCGGCTCCTGGTCGAGGGGCCCGTGGTGGAGGGCGTCGAGCTGACGGGGTTCTCCGGTCAGTGGGTCGTACGGGACGGGATCGCGGCGACGGCCATCGTCCTGCCGGTGACGTCGGCGCTGCCGGTCGGGTGAGCTGCCTCGCCCTGGGCCCTGTCGTCAAACTCCCGTCTGCCTCGCGACGCCTGGCACGCACGCTCGCCGCGTTGTCGGGCTCATCCCGGTACGCCCAGTACCGGGATGACCCTCCGCCTTGCGATCGCACGCACCAGACGCCGCGAGGCCGCCCTCCGGGCGAACGACGCGAGCTTGACGACAGGGCCTAGGCCCGGCGGCGCCGGTTCGCACTCGCCCGGCCGCGGCAGGTCAGCCCTTGACCTGCCCCTCGGCCTCGCTGCTCGCGAGCGTCTCCCAGAACATCTCTTCGTAGCGCCCCACCAGCGTGCCGAAGCGCAGGTGCGCCGTCGTCACACGGCCCCGGCCCAGACCGGCCCGCACCGCGGCGAGCGCCTGCCGGTCGAGGTCCGGTGCGGGCTCGGCGAAGAGGTCGAAGAATCCGCAGGCCTCGTCCGCGAAACCGTAGTGGTCGCGCAGCGCCCGGGCGATGGTCGCGCAGCTGCGGCCCCAGACCGCGAAGTTCGCGGTGAGGGCGAGGACGACGTCGGCCGGTTCGCCGTTCAGGGCGAGCCAGGCCACGTACGCCGGGTAGGCCTGGCAGCCCGCCTGCGGTTCGTACGTCGCCGCCTCGTCCTTGCTCACCGCGCAGGCGTCGAGCAACGGGGTGAGCCGTTCCCCGGCGAGGCTCTCGCCGTCGGCGAGGGTCTCGAAGAACGCGGCGGACTCCAGGTCCCTGGACTCGGCCGCGCGCCGCGCCAGGTGCTGGAAGGAGCGCCGGTCCGCGGGGATGACGTGCCGCTGCTCCAGCGCGAGGACGGCGAGCGTCCGCACGCGCGCCGAGCCGTCGGCGATGCGCGGGACGAGGGGGTTCGTGCCGGGATCGGGGGCGAGGCGGGCGGCCGTGGTCCGCAGGAGCTCTTGTGCCGTCGGAGTCATCGCGCGCACCTTCCGCTGGGCGGGAACCGGGCGGGAACTTCTCGGTCCGACTGCTAGTTTCTACTCTGCTGTAGAAATAGGCGAGGACCCGGACCTGCGCGCAGCGTACCGGGCCCCTTGTCCAACACCCCTGATACACCGATACGTTTACGGAGTTTTCCCCATGGCCCTGTGGGACCGCGTCAAGGAATCCGCATCGACGATGCAGACCCAGTTGATGGCGAAGAAGAACGACCTCAAGAGCGGCGCCTTCCGCGACGCGAGCATGGCGATGTGCGCCCTGGTGGCGGCCGCCGACGGCACCGTGGACCCGTCCGAGCGCCAGCGCGTGGCCCAGCTCATCGGCACGAACGAGGTCCTGCAGAACTTCCCCGCGGACGACCTGCGCCGCCGCTTCGACGAATACGTCGACAAGCTGACCGCCGACTTCGCCTTCGGCAAGGTCAGCGTTCTCCAGGAGGTCGCCAAGGCGAAGAAGAAGCCCGCGGAGGCCCGCGCGGTCATCCAGATCGGCATCGTCATCGGCGGCGCCGACGGCGACTTCGACAAGGACGAGCAGGCCGTCGTGCGGGAGGCGTGCTTCGCGCTCGACCTGCCGCCGCACGAGTTCGACCTCTAGGTCCTGTCGTCAAAAAACTCCCGCCTGCCCCGGGCTAACGACGCGAGTTTGACGACCGGGCTCAGGAACGCCGGTTCCGGCGCCGCGGCCACGCGTTCACAGCGGCGTGGCCGCGCGCAGGATGAGGACCATCGTGACGGCGGAGTTCGCCGAGGACATCGCGGAAACGGCGGTGCCGAAGGCCGCGGACCACAGGGCGAGCCCCACCGCCGTGAACACGGACGGACGGGTGCGCGCCGCCGGCGCCGGGGCGAGAAGCGCGGCGACCCGGCGCGGCACGGGCCCCGGGGCCGCGAGTCCCGCGAGGGTCGGCGCGGGCACGCCGCGCGAGACCAGGGCCGCCTTGCCGATCGCGCGGGCGACGACCCGGCGGTCCCGTACCTCGCGGGCGGCCGCCTCGTCGGCCCAGCGCTCCGCGGCGTAGGCGACGGAGGTGCGCAGCGGCCGCAGGAAGGGATTGGCGCGGGCCGCCAGCTGCGTCACGACCAGATGCCGGTGGTGGCGCGCGGACAGATGGGCCCGCTCGTGGGCGAACAGCGCGCGGCGCTCCGGGGCCGCGAGCCGGGCGAGCATGCCGGTGGTGACGACGACGCGGCCGCCGGCGCGCGACGGCAGGGCGTAGGCGTACGAGGCCTCGTCGGCGAGCACGGCGACGGAGCGGCCGCGCAGCCCGTCGAGGACGCGGCGCCCGCGCACCCGTACGCGCGCGTGCCGCCACAGGGTGTGCGCGCAGGCGGCGCAGACCGCGAGCAGGGCGGGGATCGCGACCTTCCCCGCGACCTCGTCATAGGGGACGGCCGCGCGCACCTCGGGGTCGGACCAGCCGTCCGGCAGGGGGTTGCCCGGCAGTTGGGCGGTGCCGACGACCATCAGGAGCGCCAGGCAGAGCGTGCTGCACAGGGCCATCACACCGGCGACCGCGGTGAGCAGCCGGGTCGCGGTGCGCGGGTGGAGGTGCTGCTCGGCGAGGCGGGCGATCGGCCACGCGGTCAGCGGCAGCACCAGCGGCAGGAAGACGAAGACGCCCATCAGTGGAGAACCCCCATCGGGCGTCAGTCGTCGGCCTCGGCGCCCGCCCGGCCGAGCAGTCCGCGCAGGAGCTGCTCGTCGTCGGGCGTGAGGGTCGTGACGAAGCTGGCGAGCACGGCCTCGCGGTCGCTCTCGCCGTCGAGCACCTTGCGCATGCGGAAGGCCGCGAGCCCCGCCTCGTCCGAGGCGGGCAGCCACGCGAACGACCGGCCGGCGCGTTCGCGGGTGACCGCGTTCTTCGCGAGGAGGCGGGTGAGGATGGTCATGACGGTCGTGTACGCGAGGTCGCCTCCGATGCGCTGCTGCACCCAGGCTGCACTGACGGGTCCGCGTGCGGCGTGCAGCGCGGCGAGCACCTGCGACTCCAGCTCGCCCTGCGCGCGGCGGCGCAGCCGCGGGGGCCGCTCGTCGTGCTCGTCGTGGTGCGTCATGCCCGGAAACCCTCCAGCCTCTGCGTACTCCACGGCGGACGGGGAGCGCCCTATCGTAACGGGGCACCGCCGCACGGCCCACTTCTACATTCCTGTAGATTTCGGGAAGCCAGCATCCAGTACCCAGAACACGGACCTCAGGAGGACATCGTGGGAGTTTCCCTGGCCAAGGGCGGCAACGTCTCGCTCAGCAAGGAGGCCCCGGGCCTCACCGCAGTACTGGTCGGCCTGGGATGGGACGTGCGCACCACGACCGGCACCGACTACGACCTCGACGCCAGCGCGCTGCTCTGCGACGACTCCGGCAAGGTCGTCTCCGACCAGCACTTCGTCTTCTACAACAACCTGACGAGCCCGGACGGCTCGGTCGAGCACACCGGCGACAACCTCACCGGTGAGGGCGAGGGCGACGACGAGGCCGTGAAGGTGAACCTCGCGCAGGTGCCCACGGACATCTCGAAGATCGTCTTCCCGGTCTCGATCCACGACGCCGAGAACCGCGGCCAGAGCTTCGGCCAGGTCCGCAACGCGTTCATCCGCGTGGTGAACCAGGCGGACGGCGTCGAGATCGCCCGCTACGACCTGTCCGAGGACGCCTCGACGGAGACCGCCATGGTCTTCGGCGAGCTCTACCGGCACGGGGCGGAGTGGAAATTCCGCGCGGTCGGCCAGGGTTACGCCAGTGGGCTGCGCGGCATCGCGTCGGACTTCGGTGTGAACGTCTGACCCGCGCGCGGCCTTAACGGCATCCGGCCGCGATCCAGAGGAGGCAGGTCATGTACGGCGACCAGGAAACGGTGCGCAAGATCCTGACGGAGCTCGGCGACACCTGGGCCGTCGTGGGCCTGTCCAACAACCAGGACCGGGCCGCGCACGGGGTCGCGGCCGTGCTGCAGCGCTTCGGCAAGCGGGTCGTACCGGTCCATCCCAAGGCCGAGACGGTCCACGGCGAACAGGGATATCCGTCCCTGTCCGCCGTGCCGTTCCCGGTCGACGTGGTCGACGTGTTCGTCAACAGCGCGCTTGCGGGTCCGGTCGCCGACGAGGCGGTCGCCGCCGGCGCGCGGGCGGTCTGGTTCCAGCTCGGCGTGGTCGACGAGGCGGCGTACGACAGGACCCGCGCGGCGGGCCTGGAGATGGTCATGAACCGCTGCCCCGCCATCGAGATCCCGCAGCTGGACTAGCAACTGGGCCAGGCCGCGTCCGCCCGGCGTACCGACGCGATCAGAACTGCTTGCCGGGCCAGTCGAGCAGTCGTGCACCGATCACCGCGGTCTGCAGCGTGTAGCGGTGCATGGGATCGGCCGGGCTGGCTCCGGTGAGCTTGTGGATGCGGTCGAGGCGGTAGGTCAGGGCGCGCACGCTCAGCGACAGGCGGCGGGCCGCCTCCGCCGCGACACACCCCGCGTCGAAGAACGCGGCGAGGGTGTCGATGAGGGGCTGCGCCCCGCCGCGGGCCTGCCGCAGCGGTCCGAGCGTATGGACCACCAGATCGGCCATGGCCTGCCGGTCGCGGGTCAGCACGGGGTAGACGAGCAGGTCGGCGGCGTGCAGCACCGGTCCGTCGAGCTCCAGGCGTGCGGCCAGGTCCAGGCCGCCCAGCGCCTCCTCGTAGGACTGGACGACGCCGCCGGGGCCGGGCTGCGGGCGGCCGATGACGACGCGCCCGCCGTCGGTGGCCGCGTACGCGCGCTTGGCGAAGAACGTGAGGACCTCGCGCTGGTCACCGGGGGCGATGCAGACGAGCCGGCCGTCCTTGGTGGTGACCAGGATGCTGCGGCCGCCGAACCGGCCGATCAGCGCGCGCTCGACCTCGCGGGCGACGGTGTCCCCCTCCTCGTAGCCACTGGCGCCCTGGGCGACGGCGACCGCGTGTTCGTAGGAGAGGCGCAGCCCGAAGCGTTCCGCGCGCTCGGCGAGCAGGCCCAGGTCGCTGCGGCCGTGCAGCAGGTCGTCGATGAACTCCCGCCGGGCGGCCTCCTCCTGACGGACCGCGAGGCGCTGGGCCCGTTCGTACCCCTCGGCGAGGGCGTCCACGGCCTGCCCGGCCGCGGCCAGCACGCTGTCCACCGAGGCCGCCCCGGCGGCCGGCCAGTACGCCCGCGTCGCCGCCAGGTGCGCACGCACCAGCGCCCGCAGTCCGAGCCCGGCGTCGGCGGCTCGCTCCCCGAGCACGCGCCGCGACTCCAACTCCTCGCGGGTCAGCCTGCGCCCGGTCGCCGCGGCGGCGGCCAGGATGCCTGCATAGCCGTCGAGGTACTCCTCGGGTATGTCCGGCCCCGCCACGTCCACTCCCGCTGTCGACTGAATCATTTGGGTACTTTCTAACGCACAAGGGACCGGAACCCGTCGGCAGGGGGCGCGTAGTCCCTGAGCGACTGATGGCGTGAACTGGCTGTCACGGGGCGTAACAACACGCAGGCGCAGGCCGATGTGGAAGGTATGCCTCTGACTGGAGAATACGAGCCCGGTACCTGGGACTGGGCGAGCAAGCAGGTCGATGTGTACGAGCGCTCCGGCGGTACGGAGGGGACGACCATGAAGGGAAAGCCGGTCGTCGTGCTGACCTCGGTCGGCGCCAAGAGCGGGAAGCTCCGCAAGAATCCCCTGATGCGCGTCGAACACGCCGGGGAGTACGCCGTGGTGGCGTCGAAGGGCGGTGATCCCGCCAACCCGTCCTGGTACCACAACCTGATCTCCCAGCCGCATGTGGAGCTGCAGGACGGCACGGTGAAGCGGGACTACCGCGCGCGGGTCGCCTCCGGCGAGGAGCGGGAGCTCTGGTGGGAGCGCGCGGTGGCGGTCTGGCCGGACTACGCCGAGTACCAGAAGAAGACGTCCCGCGAGATCCCGCTCTTCGTCCTGAGCCCGATCGAGTCCTGACCCCGCGCGGCAGCCGCCGCGTCCCCGGGCCTACCGCTCCCGCTGCCGGGCGCGGTAGGCCCGCAGATTCGCCGTGTTGCCGCACGTCTTGACGTCGTGCCAGACGCCGCTGTTGTTGCGGGACCGGTCGTAGAAGGCGACGCGGCAGAGCGGGTTGCGGCAGGACTTCAGCCGCCGTGCGGTGTCCGCCCGCTGCCCCTCGTACATCTCCGCGAGGATCACCGCGACCAGGTGGTGCCGACCGCTGCCGCGGGGTTCCAGGCGTACGACACCGTCCTCGCCGAGTCGCAGCGCGGTCGCGGCGGAGAGCTCCGGGACCGGCGCCGGCTCCCCGGTCCCGGCGCCCCGCGCCGCGACCTCCCGCAGACCGTCGCGCACAGCACGGAGCTCGCGCAGCCCTTCGGCGTCCAGGGTCACCCGGGGCGCGGACCGGCCGGTGACGTCCGCCCACGCGGCCGCCGCCTCGTCCGCCCAGGCCTGCGCGTCGGCAACGCCGGCGAGCAGGTCCCGGTGCTCGGGCCCGGCGGCGACGGTGTTGAGCAGGTCCTGGACGAGTCCGAGGCCGCCGGGCGCGGCCTCCAGGCGGTAGCGCTCGGTCGCCGACCAGGTCATCGTGGCTCACTCTCCGGGGTTCGTACGAGGGCGTTTCACTCTGTCACGTCCTCACACCAGGTCGCTGAGGAGCGCGGCGTCGTAGGGCACGGCTTCGTCGAGGCGGCCGGTGAGCGCCTTCGCGGGCCATTCTGGGTCGGCGATGAGCGCGCGGGCGACCGCGACGAGGTCGAACTCGTCGCGCTCCAGACGGTCGAGCAGCGGGGCGATGCCGGTGACCCCGGATCGCTGGGTCCGCCCCGGCGCGCCCGCGAACTGCTGGTCGAGGCCGATGGAGCCGACCGTGATCGACGGCTTGCCGGTGAGCTTCTTCGTCCAGCCCGCGAGGTTCAGGTCGCTGCCGTCGAACTCCGGGAGCCAGTAGCGGCGCGTCGAGGCGTGGAAGGCGTCCGCTCCCGCTTCGGCCAGCGGGGCGAGAAGCGCCTCCAGGTCCTGGGGGCGTTCGGCGATCCGCGCGTCGTAGCGGTCGGTCTTCCACTGCGAGAGCCGGAACAGGACAGGGAATCCGGGCGAGACCGCGCCCCGCACGGCGGCGACGATCTCGGCGGCGAACCGGGCGCGGGATGCGGGGCCGCCGCCGTAGGCATCGGTGCGGGCGTTGGTGGTGCGCCACAGAAAACTGTCGATCAAATAGCCGTGGGCGCCGTGCAGTTCAACGCCGTCGAAGCCAATGCGTTCGGCGGCGGCCGCGGCCTCGGCGAAGGCGTGGACGACCGCGTCGATGTCGTCGAGGGTCATGGCTCTGCCGTACTCGCACCCGTCGAGGTCGAGACCGGAAGGGCCTTCCGCGAGGACGCCGGGCCGCGGCCCGGCGTCCGTCCGCAGCACACCGGTGTGCCAGAGCTGGGGCATGATCCGCCCGCCCGCCTCGTGCACCCGCTCGGCCACCCGCGCCCAGCCGGTCAGCGCCCGCTCGCCGTGGAAGTGCGGCACCCTGTCGTACGCGGCGGCCGCGTCCCGTCGTACGTACGTGCCTTCGGTGACGATCAGGCCCGCGCCCCCGGCCGCCCGCCGCGCGTAGTACGCGGCGACGTCCTCGCCGGGCACGCCGTCCGGCGAGAAGCGCCGGGTCACGGCCGCCATCGCGATGCGGTTGCGCAGTGTCAGGTCGCCGAGGGTGAAGGGCCGGCCCAACAGGCGTGCGGCGCGCGACGCCTGGCCCCGCGAGGTTTCGCTCCGGGCGCCCGCCTCAGCGGGTCGCGCCGTCTCCACAGTCTCCATCGCAGGTTCCTCTGCTCTTGAGTACGAGAACTATGAAAGAAGCGTAACCCCTTTACCTCTGTCACCTGCGGTGAGCTGGATCACGCGGCATCCAGCTCGCGCACGAGACCGATCGCCCGGCCCAGCGTGTCGAGGCGCGCGTCGAGCGTGTCGCCCGCCGGGTAGAACCGCACCGTGTCCACGCCGGCCGCGCGCCAGACCCGCAGCCGCTCGCGCACCATCTCCTCGGTGCCGATCAGCGTGGTCGCGAGGACCATCTCGTCGGTGACGAGGCCGGCCGCGCCGTCGCGGTCGCCCGCCTGCCAGCGCTCACGGACCTCGGCGGCCACTTCGGCCCAGCCCTGCCTGCTGTAGGCGCTGTTGTAGAAGTTGGTCGTGGCGGAGCCCATCCCGCCGAGGCTGAAGGCGAGTTCCTTCTTGCGTCCGGCGACCATCGCGCGCAGCCCCTCCTCGTCGTCCGCGAACGCCACTTCGGCGCCCTGGCAGATGTCGAGGTCGGCGCGGGTGCGCCCGGACGCGCCGAGCCCCTCGTCCAGGTGGTCGAAGTACGCCTCCTTGGCGCCCTCCGGCACGAAACTGGTGCCGAGCCAGCCGTCCGCGACCTCGCCCGTCAGCCGGAGCATCTTCGGGGAGAGGGTGGCGAGATAGACCGGCAGGTCGTACTCGGCGCGCAGCGACAGGCGCATCGGCCTGGCCTCGCCGCCCGGCAGCGGGACGGTGAACTCCCGTCCTTCATGGACGATCTTCTCGCCCGACGCCGCCCGGCGGACGATCTCCACGGTCTCCCGCATCCGGGAGAGCGGGCGCGCGAACGGTACGCCGTGCAGCCCTTCGATCACCTGCGGCCCCGAAGGCCCGAGACCCAGCAGGAAACGTCCTTCGGAGATCTGCGAGAGCGTGAGGGCGGCCCGGGCGATGGCGACGGGGCTGCGGGTGGCGAGCTGGATAATGCCGGAGCCCAGCAGCATCCGTTCGGTGCGGGCCGCCAGGTAGCCGAGCGGGGACGGCGCCTCGGAACCCCACGCCTCCGCCACCCAGCAGATGTCCATGCCGAGCTTCTCGGCCTCGGTGACGAAGTCGACGGTCTCCCGCCAATTCGCCCCGGACGCCTCGACCGTCGTCGACGTACGCATCACGCACGCACCCCTGCCACGGTCTGCTCGCCCTCGGCCAGCGCCTTGATCGCGCCGACCGTGGCCGCCATGCCCCGCTCGAACTCCCTCAGCCGTACGAACACGATCTTCTGCTCCTTGTCCGGCATCCGCTCGATCGCGAGGGAGAGCCCGGAGCGGCCCGGGCCCAGCCGCACCCACTGCGTCAGGAGCGTGCCGCCGTCCTGCTGCGCCGCGAGCCCGAACCGCCAGAGGGCGCCGGGCCGTTCGAGGTCGCCCACCGCCCAGGCGAACTCGAGCGGCGCCTCGCACGCCACGATGTGCGACGTGGTCTCCCACTCCCCCAGGGACTCATGACGGCTGCGCCCGGTGAACCGCGCGCCGGGCGCGGGGCCCGTCACGCCGTCCAGCCAGGCGACCGACTCCAATTCGCCGCTCAGCGCGGGCATCAGGCCGATGTCCGAGACCAGTTCCCACACCTGTTCCGGCGAGGCGGCGATCCGCTCGCCCACCTCGACCGTCGGTCCGTCCGCGTAACGCGCGCCTGTCCACTCCATTGTCGATCACCCTCCGGGTCGTGCTCGCCTGAGCTTGGGAGTCCTGGCTGGCTACCTGACCTTGAGAGTTGCGTAGATAGACTCACTCGTCAAGAGCCGGCCCGGGGCGGGGCGCGCACCGGGGTCGCGGTGCCGTCAGCGGGTGAACCGCGCCTGGACGTCCGGGCGTTCGGCGAGGCGGGGCGGATAGCCGGGGCCCATGCGCGGGGTCGTGTTCGCGGCCGTCATCGGCTCCTTGCAGTCGGCGCACACGACCTCGGCGTGGCTGTCGTGGCCGCAGCGGTCGTGGTGGAAGACGACCGGTGCGCCCTCCTCGCCGCTGAGCCAGCGATCGCCCCAGCTGTTCATGGCGGCGAGCACGCCGAAGAAGTCACGGCCCTTCTCGGTGAGCACGTAGTCGTGGCGCACCGGGTCCTGCTGGTAGGCCCGCTTCTCCAGGAGACCTTCGTCGACGAGGCGGCGAAGCCGGTCGGTGAGGGTGTTCCTGGCGATGCCGAGCTCGCGCTGGAAGGCGTCGAACCGCTTGATGCCGTAGAACGCCTCGCGCAGCACGAGCGGCGTCCACCAGTCGCCGAGCAGGTCCATCGTGCGGGCGATGGAGCACGGCCAGTTCGCAAAGGAAGTACGCCTCATGACGTCAGCATACGAACTCGCCACGGCCGCGCGCACGAGTCTCACCATGAGACCCAGCAGGAAGAGGCGGTGACAGCAGGACCCATCGCTTTCCGGAGCGGCGCGGAATCGCCTTCCCCGTGCTCGTCACCCCGGGGCACGCCCGCGACCGGGTCTGCCCGCCGTCAGGCCGGACGCGAACCGGATGTCCTGCACGACCCGGTCCGCGCGCGTACGCCGCCCCAGCCACCGTGCGTAGTTCGGCTTCTCCACAGCACGCCCGCGCAGCACCCTCCCACCGCTCGCTGTGATCGTCAGCCCGCTGTAACCGGCCTCGACGGACTGGATCTCCTGAAGCGGAATCGAATCGACGAGACCCAAATTGCGAACGATCAGCCGGTCTTCGGTTACCACGACGGACGTCCCGAAGGAATACAGGAATCCGGCGATCGCACCACCGAGGAAGACCGGGCAGGCGAGCATGTATTCGGCCGCGGGCGCCCCCGTGAACCACGGCCAAATGGCGCTTCCACTGAAGAAGAGAAACACCAAGGACAAGCAGGAGGCGACGACTCTGACCGGCATGGCCACGCGCCATTTCCTGCGCAGCCCAACTTCGGCAGCCATGATCAACACCACCCCGGTGCGTTTATCGTCGTTCCGCATCCGGCCTGCCCAAGGCCGGTGTTCGCACCGTATGTGGCCCCCTGATACCAGCGGTCCACGCGCAGGGCGTGCTGTGGGACGCCGGCTGCATGACGTCCTGCGGGGAGATAGCGGCCGACTCCGTTCATTTTACCGAAGTGAGTCAGTGCCTTGCCCCCCGCGGCACCAAGCCCCATGCCGATCAGATAGCCGCGGGTATTTCCCTTGCCCCGATCCCAGGCATAGCTGAGGTCGTGCGTGTAGTAGTCCGCTCCGAACTTGGCCGCAACGACGACGCCTCCGGCCACCGCACAGGTTCCGAGGGAACCCACCACGCAGACCAGGAAGCCTGCGCCTTCCGCGTACCCTCGCCAATGGTCGCGCACATGGCTGACCACCTTGCCACCGCTCTTGTTCCACGCCTCGCCGAACTGCCCCTTCTTGATGTTGCCCCAGAGGCTGTCCTTGCGGCGCCGTTCGGCGTCCTGGCGTTTCTGTGCCTCCCGCGCGGCGGCATCCGCCTTGGCCTTGGCTCTGGCCTTGTCGATTCCGTCGTAGAACTTGTTGCTGACGCCCCGCGACGCGTTGGCGATGCGTACCTGCTGCTTCTGGTATGGCTTGAGGCGGCCGTACCAGCTCGTGTACCGCTTGACCGCCCTGACCACCGTCTTGACCATCGTCTTGATCACCTTCTTGAGCCTCTTGACGAAGCTGCCGAAGAACTTGCCGTCGGGGTCGGCGTGGATGACCGGGTTGTTGTTCCCGTACGTGTAGCCGTGCATCTGCTGCGGGTCGGCCGTGTCCATGATCGGGTCGACCGAGATGAAGCGGCCGAGCGCGGGATCGTACTCGCGGGCACCGAGGTGAGTGAGGCCTGTGGTGTCCGTGGTGCCACCCACGAAGCCCTTGCTTCCGGGCCAGTTGACCGACTGCGCGGTGCGCTGCCCACCGAAGATGTGCATCTTGCGGCGGGTCACGGCCTGGCCCGCGCCGAGGAGGACGGCCGTGGTGGCCGTGCCCAGGTGGTCGGAGAGCAGGACGCTGACCTGACCGCCGGTTTTCACCGCGACCGTCTCGTCGCCCACGGTGTAGTAGCGGGCGCTGCTCTTGGTGCCGTCCTTGTTGAGGGTGAGTTCGTTGCCGCCCGGCAGGTAGAGGGTTGTGGCGTCGGGCGTCTTGGACAGGATTCGGTCGCCGTCCGCGCTGTAGAGGTACTCCGTGGTCCTGCCCGCCTCGACCGCTCTTGCCAGGTGCCCCTCGGCGTCCCAGGACAGGTCCTGCTCACGGCCCCCCGCGTCGCGGCTTGTGGTGTTTCCCGCCGCGTCGTAGGCGTAGCTGTCCGTGGAGCTCTTGCCCGCCACGGCGTTGGTGACAGAGGTCAGCGCGCGGGTTGCCGCGCCCTTCTCTCCGTAGGAGTAGGTCCGCTTGACGTCGTGGGTGGCCAGCGGGTCACCGTCGATCTTGTGCTGGGTCTCCGTCCTGCGGTTGCCGATGGCGTCGTACGTGAAGGTGTGCCAGTACGCTTCCGGTCCGCCCACCTTGGGAGACTTGCCGCCTTCGTTGCCGTCGGCGTCGGGCTTGGCCGCGCAACTGTCGGTCGCCGTCCAGGCGTTGGTGACGCGACGCAGGGCGTCGGTCGTGAAGCACTGGGTGTCCACGGAGCGCTGCTCGTCCTGGCCGGACGCAGTGACGAGCCTGTTGATGTTGCCCGCCACGTCGAAGCCGTAGCGGACGTCGTCGATGCGGGCGGGCCCGGTCTCGCGGTCCGTGGTGGTGCGGATCAGGTTGCCCGTGTGCTCGTCGTATTCCTTCGTGTCCCACACATGACGCCCCTTGGGGCCGTACTCGGTGCGCAGCGGGCGGCCGAAGGGGTCGTAGGTGATGTTGTTGACGAGGACGGGCGCCGTGGGTCCCGTCATGACGAGCTGGTCGTAGGGGAGGCTGCTGCCGTAGCGGTTGGTGACGCGTTCGGCAGCCTGTCCGGGCAGTGCGGGCTGGCGGGTCCAGTCGAGGAGTCCGGTGCGTGCGTTGTAGCCGTACGTCCACTGGTAACTGGCCGCGAGGGCGCCTTCCCCGGCGGGGACGCTCACTTTGGTGGCGGTGGGCTGGTAGCGGTCGTCGAGGCCGGTGGTCTCGGTCACGTACTCCTGGCCGCCAGTGTGCCGGGTGGACTTGGCGAGCTGCCCCTTGGCGAGCGTGTCCCAGGTCCACGAGGACAGGACCGTCTTGCCCTCCTGCACGGCGGTCTTGCGGCCGAGGGCGTCGTAGGTGGTGGACAGCGTGGTGCCGCGGGCGTCGGTCGTGGTGAGCGGGCGGTCCGCGGCGTCGTAGGTCGCGCTGGTGACGCCCTTGTCGGGGTCGTCGGTCTTCGTGGTCCGGTCGCGGTGGTCGTAGGTGTACGTCCACTTCGCGCCGGTCGGGTCGGTGACCGTCTTCTGCTTGCCCGAGGGCGTGTAGGTGTACGTCGTCGACTGGGACGCGGTGCGGTCGGCGTCGGTGTACTGGATCAGTTCGGTGGTCCGGTCCTGGGCGTCGGTGACCGTGGTGGTCGCCGTGTCGCCCTTGGGCGGAATGACAGTGGTGCGGTCGCCGCCGTACAGGGTGGTGGTGCGGGTGACCTCGTCGCCGTACTTCTCGCTGATCTGCGCGGTCGGGCGCCCTGCGCCGTCGAAGACGGTGCGGGTCGCGTCGGGAGCCTTGGTGTCGTCACCGGTCACCAGCTGGTCGGAGGGATCACCAGTGGCGTAGTAGGCGTCGTAGGTCTTCCACTCCAGGCCGCGGGAGTCGTACTTCTTCTCGCCGATGACGCGGCCGACCCCGTTGGCGGAGGGTGTCTGGGTCTCGCGCTCGCGCAGCAGGCCGTCGTGGAAGGCGTACTCGGTGCGGTAGTCGCCGCCGTGTCGCAGCGTCTTGGTAGTGACCACGGTCGGCTTCGTCCTGGAGACCGTGTACGTGAACTGCTTGCTCGGCGCGTCCGGGTGGTCGGCCTTCGTCCAGCCCGGCTCCCACACCTTCGTCACCCGCCCCATGCCGTCGTAAGTGGAGTCGGTGCGCTTACCGTTGGCGTCCACCTTTGCGGTGGGCAGGCCCCGGCCGGGGTCGGACTCGGTGATTTCGGTGTGGCCCAGGGCATTGGTGACGGCGGTCCTGGTCGGCGCGTGGCCGGTGACGGGGGTGTACTCGGTGGTGGTCTTCGCGCCGGCGGCGTCGGTGGACTCCGTGGTCCTGCCGTGCCGGTCGGCCTTGTTCCGCTCCACGGTGAGGAACCCGGTGCCGGCCGCGTTCTGTTCGTCGGCGCGGGTGACGTCGCCCTTGGTGGGGGCGGCTCCCAGGGTGGTGGAGTTGTCGAAGTAGGTGCGCTTCTCGGAGACCAGGTCCTTCGGCAGGTTCGGCGCGGTGCCGCAGGCCTTGGCGACCGTCTTCACGGAGGCCGCGAACTCGACCATGTTCTTGTCGGTGTTGCGGGCGTACGTCGTGGTGGTGCAGGTTTCGTCGCCGGACTTGGCGGTGTCGCCGTGGTCGGACTCGGTGGCGAGCCGGCCGTGAGCGTCGAAGGTGCGCTCCACCTTGGTGCGGCGCCAACCGTCCCGGACTGCCGTGCGGTCCGTCTCTGTCCCACCGTCGTCGGCCATGAACGACTGGAGCGCCGGAAGGCCATCGCGTTTGCGGGTCGCCGTGACCGCCGACTTCCAGGGGACCGAGGCGGACGCCTCGACGACCTTGCCGCCCTCGAAGGTGGCCTCGTCGCGGGTCATCCCCGCGAACACGGGATGGTCGGTGGCCTCGGCGCCTTCGGAGTCCTTGACCCCGGCGCCGGGGAGGCCCCGGAAATAGCGGGTCTCGGTACGCAGCTTCGGTCCGTCGGCGCCCGTTCCCGTCTCCGTCCTGACCTGGCCGTATCCGCGGTAGTCGGCGTGAGTTCGGTACTTGGCCTCGGTGAACTCGTCCTGCGACTTCGCCCAGGCGGCGCCGCCGAGGTAGGTGTAGTCGGTCTGCTTGGCGGGGGCGCCGCCGACGTTGTCCTCTTCGCGGACCTGGGTGACCACATAGGTGTGGAACCAGTCCTTGAGCGGCTTGTAGTCGGCCCCCGGTGAGTCCGGTGAGGTCCAGTAGACGGGGTAGCAGCGCTTGGTGTTGGTCTGCTCGGCGGGCAGGTTCTTGGCCGAGCATTCGGGGGCGGAGTAGGTGACGCCGATGGTGCCGCCGGACTCGGTGTCGATGGCGTGGACGCGGTAGCGAATGAGCGGCGGGATGCCGTCGCCGGTCTTGTCGACGCGGTTGGACAGCTGGGTGCCGCGGAAGGTGACGGCGGGCAGCGTCTCGGCGACGCCTCCGGTGTGTCCGGTGCGCTGCACGCTCTTGAGCCACAGGGCGGGTGATGAGCCGTCACCGGTGGAGGGGAAGGAGTGCGTCAGCTTCCAGGAGTCGACCTTCTGGTAACCGGAACCGGCCCGGATTTCGGTGGTGATGCCACGGATGCGTTTGCGGGACCAGAAGGAGGGGCTGTAGCGGTCCTTGCACGCCTCCTTGGCCTTGCAGTACTGGTCGAAGGGGACGTCGGGCCAGTGCTTGGCGTTGGCCGCCGTAAACTTGCCCGCCGTGCAGTCGAAGGAAGAGGTGACAAGGCAGCGTTCGGCGGCGGTGAAGGTGACTTTCGCGGCGGGGGTGCCGGTGTACAGGTCGTCGCTGCGCGGCCCGTACTCGATCTTCTTCAGGTAGCCGCCGCGGGTGTAGGGCGTGGCCGTCGATTTGCCGTCGGCCAGGCTGACGTTGCGCCCGTAGTGGTTCTGCTCCTTGCCCCAGTAGTAGGCCATCGCGTCGCCGTGCGGGGTGACGACGTAGTCGAGGTTCCAGCGCCAGCCCTGCTGACACCAGGAGTCGGCGAAGGCGTCCTTGTGGCATGGTTCGCCCGCGTGGTTGCCGTGGACGGGCACGGTCCAGGTGGAATTCGTGGTGGTCTTGCCCGCACTCCAGCCGGGCAGCTTGTGGTAACCGAAGAAGTACTGGACACCCGCGGTGTCGGTGACCTTCCAGTACTCCCCGTCGTTGTCTCCGTTCCCCCGTGCCGCGTCCTTGACGAGCTCGATCTTGCTGCCGTCGTCGTGTTGCGGCTTCCAGGCACCGGTGGCGTCGTCGCGGACAAGCTCGTTGGTGGAACCCCCCAGGGACAGTACGGCGTTGGCGCCGCCCCAGCAGAGGTCCCCGTTCTTGGCTTTGTTGTTGCCGTCCTTCATGTCCGCGTTGCAGGACTTGTAGCGGCGCTCGATGAAGCCGGGCTCCAGGCTCCAGCCGTCACCGACGTTGTTCGCCTGGTTGTTGGTGGCTGCCGTACGGCCGTCGACCGAGGACGAGGAGTAGCCGAGGGAGAGCTCGGGGCCCACGTCACCCGGCACTTCCGGGGTGTTCAGGTCGTACGACCAGGAGAAGCCGCCGGATGAATCGCCGGCCTCCCACGATCCGGACGGGGACAGGGGCGTGGCTCGGAAGTCGCCGCCGCCTCCGCTCGCGCCGGACGGGGCGGCCTGCACGGCGAACAAGGAGCGGGCCCGACGGACGGGCGCTTGGGCACCGGACTTTGCTGCTGCCGACGCCTGCGCGCTGGGCTTCCGAACGTCACGGGCTTCGGCAGCCTCCCCCAGGTCGACCCGCGCTCTGAGGATCTGCCTGTCCGCGTCATTACGGGCCGACTCGACCGGAACGGCCGTGCAGTCACCGTGGCGGGAGCCGGTCAGCGCGCACTCAGGGACCTTCGCCAGCGTCAGCCGCGATGCCCAGTCGGCTCCCAGGGCGTTGCGGAACGACGAGTAGTCGACGCCGAGTTCGGCATCACCGCCACCGGACTCGACGGACAGCAGAACTCCGGAGACTCCCGCCTTTTCGGTGCTCCTGCGGTCGAGGACCTCGACGGAGACTTCACCGGAGACGGAATTTTTGACCGGAGCGATATCCACAGGCAGCGAGCCTGCTGTCAACTGCTTCTTCGTGTTCTTCGCGCCGGAGGCCGGGATCTCGACCTTGGCCGAGCCAGGGGCGGGCCAAGCGGCGTCGGGCACGCTCCGCCAAGCCTTCTTGCCTGCTTCGTCCTTCGAGGCGGCCTCGCCCCCCTCAACTGGCGTGACGGGTACCGGCTTTGTGTTCTGCAGTTCACGCAGGGACAGTCTCGTCATCGCCAGCGTCTCGGCGGTCAGCAGTCCACTCAGCAGGGCCGTCGCGGTCATCGTGGTGACCACGCGCCGGGTGCGGAGCCTTCTTCGGTCCGAACGTCCGGGCCTGGGCCCGGAGTTTATTCGAGAAGGCACACGCATTTTCTTCAGACTCCCGCATCAAAGACCGATGGACGCCGGAGAACCTAGCACGCCCTTTACCCATTCATGACACGGACATCAACGCACTCAATTGCCATGACCTTCGACGCGAGAGTTACTGACCGAAGCCTCTTGACCTGGACTGTCTTCCTCAAGTAGCCAACCGAAAAAAGACAGCTTGACCGGCACCGGAAACACAGCCCCCTTGACGCATGCTTTACTTGCCCGGATTCCCGAGGATTGAATGAAGAGGAAGACGCATGCCTTGTCGTCCGCACTCCAGATGGCGAATAGGGCTTGCGGCCCTGGTTGTTGGCGCCCTGTCAGCAGGGCTCGGGGGGACGTCCGTTCCCGCAGCCGTGGCCGACCCGCGGCCACAAGGCGGTGAGCGGACGGCCGCTGAACCGGACGAGGAGGCCACCGCGTCTCGGCAGGCCGCACGCAGCGGGGACCGGGTCGAAGTCGTATCCCGGCGCACCGAGTACGCCACGGTCCACGCCAACCCCGACGGCACTTTCACCCAGGACACCTCGACCGTTCCTGTCCGGACGAAGGTGGACGGCAAGCTCGTCGACGTCGACGAGACCCTGGTGAAGCGGTCCGACGGCACGCTCGCTCCCCGGGCCGCCTCGGTGGGCGTGCGGTTCTCCGGCGGCGGAAAGAAGAACCCGCTGGCCACCGTCGTGCGGGACGGTCGCTCCATGAGCGTGGGCTGGCCGGGCGAACTGCCCACGCCGCAGGTCGACAGGGGGACGGCCACGTACCCCGACGTACTCCCTGGCGTGGACCTGAAGTTGCGGGCTTCGGTGAACGGCTTTCAGCAGGTGCTCGTCGTCAGGAACGCCGACGCGGCACGCGATCCCGCACTCAAGTCGCTGCGCTTCGCCTTGGCGAGCGACGGTGTCGACGTGCGAACCGACGGGGAAGGCAACCTCACCGCACGCAACCCCGCGGGGAAGGTCGTCTTCACCGCGCCGACCCCGACCATGTGGGACTCCTCCGGCGGTGACACCGCCGACGCGCCTGGGGCCGCCCGAGGCGGCAAGGCTTTCGCCAGGTCCACCGGCAGGGCGGGGGCGCGCGCCGACGAGCCCGTCTTCGAGCCTCGCGAAGGCGCGGGCGAGTCCCGGATGCCGATCCGCGTGGACGGCGACGAGATGGTCCTCACCCCCGACCGGGAGCTGCTGACGCACCCGGGGACGGTCTACCCGGTCTACATCGACCCATCGGTCTCCAGCCCGCGCCTCGGCTGGACCTCGGTCTCCAAGAAGCACCCGGGCACTTCGTACTGGAACCACTCCTCGCACGTCGCGCGGGTCGGTCACGAGTCGGAGACCGGGGGCACCTGGCGGTCCTTCATCCAGTTCAACCCGCGCTCACTGCACGGCAAGCAGATCACCAAGTCCACGATGCGGATCAAGAACACGCACTCGTGGTCGTGCACGAAGAAGCCGGTCGAGCTGTGGCTGACCGCGGCGATCTCTTCGACGACGACGTGGAACAAGCAGCCCGCTTGGCACGAGAGATACGCGACCGTCAATGGGGCCAAGGGCTGGTCGAGTTCCTGCCCCGCGGGCAACCTCGAGTTCGACACCACCAAGGTCACCGCCAAGGCCGCCGCGGGCAAGTGGAACAAGCTGGCGCTCGGCCTGCGCGCCGATGAGTCGCACGTCAACGCGTGGAAGAAGTTCGACGCACGGACCGCGGTGCTCTCCACCACCTACAACAGCATCCCGAACCTGCCCACCGCCGTCGACACCGTGCCCTCGACCGCCGTCGGCGGCCGCTGCGGCGACAACGGCACCCACGTCACGCTCGGCAACACCGACGTCCAGCTGACCGCGAGAGTGTCCGACCCGGACGGCGGCACGCTCACCGCCCG
This sequence comes from Streptomyces sp. NPDC058308, assembly GCF_042880275.1. Classification (NCBI taxonomy): domain Bacteria; kingdom Bacillati; phylum Actinomycetota; class Actinomycetes; order Kitasatosporales; family Streptomycetaceae; genus Streptomyces; species Streptomyces sp. NPDC058308. The sequence goes on along the minus strand of NZ_JBHVZA010000023.1, from coordinate 62,050 downwards.
CTTCCATCTGTGGCCCACCGGCAAGCACGACGCGAACCCCGGCCTCATCGTCAACCGCGACATCAAGGTCTCCAACAAGGGCGTCGCCCGCACCACCGTCTCCAAGAGTCTGCTGGGCAAGCACACCGGCGCGGCGAAGGGCAGCTTCTCCTGGAAGGTGCAGGCACGCGACGGCAAGGCCGCCTCTGACTGGCGCCCCACTCTCGGCGCCCCCGGCTGCCGCTTCGCGTTCGACCCCGACCGGCCTTCCCACCCGCCGTCGGCGGCCTCCGCGCAGTTCCCCGACGGCAAGGACGGCAAGCCCGAGAAGACCGCGAACGCCCGTACTGAGGGCTCTTTCACCTTCTCCGCGGGCGGTGTCGGTGACGTGGTGAAGTACGAGTACCGCAGCGACTGGGACCCCACACTCCGCAGCGCCTCCCCGGCCAAGGCGGGCGGCAGCGCCACGGTGAAGCTCACACCGCCCTCGGCGGGCCCGCACCGCCTGATCGTCCGCTCACTCGACCGGGCGAACAACCGCTCGGACGCGGCCGTCTACTCCTTCTACGCCGACTCTCCAGGGCAGCCCGACGAGCCCGGTGACCTCAACGGCGATGGCAACCCGGACCTCCTCGCCCTGCGCGCGAACGGTGAACTCGCCCTCTACCCGGGAATCGGGGACGGCCGCCCGGCCACCCCCTCCCCCGCGAGCGAGCATTCCTTCGACGGCTCCCTCATCACCCACCGCGGCGACTGGAGCGGCGACGGTTATGAGGACCTCATCGCCACCACCGGAGCCAAGGGCTCCCGTCAGTTGCACATGTATCCCAACAACGGCTTCGGATACGCCTGCACCAGCCACGGCGAGGCCGCTCAGGACGCCGCCTGTGAGGACCAGCGTCTGGACCTCACCGTCTCCGACGAGGCCGACGACCACTTCAAGAACGCCGACCAAATACTCGCCGTCGGCGATGTGGACGGGCCGACCGACCTGGACGGCGACGGCGAGATCGGCGAGTGGGACCTGCCTTCCTTCCCCGACCTGCTGGTCAAGGAGGGCAAGCACCTCTGGCTCTACTACGGCCACCCGTACGGCTACTTGGACGAGTACGCCGAGCCCGTCCTCATCGGCGAAGACGACTGGGCGGATTACGACCTCGCCGCCCCCGGCGACGTCACCGGGAACGGCCGTGTCGACCTCTTGGCCCGTAAGAAGTCCACCGGCGAACTCTTCCTCGCCCAGGGAACAGGGCCCGACGGCGCAGGGTTTGGTGACAACGTAGCGCGGACTCGCCTGGCCACTGGCTGGACCCCGGCCGCCGTCCCGCTGCTCACCTCTGGAAGCGACGCGGACAACGACGGCCGACCCGACCTGTGGTCCTCCGCCGTCGGCCCAGCCGCAGGTCTGCGATTCCACCCCCGGCTCACCCCGAAGGGCCTGGGCGATGCCCGCACAGTCGACACCGGTTCCTGGAGCGACCTGCAGGCACTGAGCTGACCGCTCGACCTGGAGAGGGGATCGCGGCCCCTTCCCTCCCCAGGACCGGTTCGAAGCCACCCGTTCGTGTTGTTCTCACCCCGGTCCGAGTTCGCGGCCCTGTGAACCCAGTTCTGGATCAGCGACGACGGCGGGCCCGGGACGGCCGCCCCGGCCGAAAGACACAGCCCGCCACCCCCGGCGCCCGCGCGTGTGACCACGCCCGGGCGAGCACCAGCCGTCACCTCGCGCGGCCCGCCGCCGCCCGGGCCGCCCCCGCGAACACGCACAGCCAGCCCGCCACCGCGATCCACAGCAGCAGCCGCCCCGGCCACAACAGCCAGTTCACCCCTGTCGCGGCGCTCACCGAGAGAGTGGCGACCGCCGTCATCCCCATCGGGAAGACCGTGGCCCAGCGCCGCACGTCGTAGCGTGGCCGCGGCCAGCGCACCTCGGCGGTGAGCAGGACGAGGTACCACGCGAGGTCCAGGGCAAGGACGAGCAGCGTCACGGCGCGCAGCACGTCGTGCCCGGTCCCGGTGAACGCCGGAGCGGCGACGAGCTTGGCTCCGGCGAGCGCCGAGATCGCGAGGGCGCCGCCCGCCACCCACTGGTCGCCCGCCCCCGTGCGGACGTTCGCGAGGTCGAAGCGGGCGAAGGCCACCGCGTACAGCGCGAGGCCCAGGCAGAAGAAGGCGAGCGCCACGGCAGTGAGCGGGCGCGCGGGCAGGACGGCGGCGAGGGTGGCGGACAGGACCGCGATGCTCTGTGTCGCGACACAGACCAGGAAGACCGCGCCCGGCATGCGGTGGCCCCAGTGGCGGACCACGGCGGGCAGCAGGAACAGCCAGAGGACGGCCGCGAGCACCAGCAGGGTCACGGCGGGGAACTGGCGGTCGAGAACGGACAGGCGGGTGCCCAGGACGCAGGTCGCCGCGACCGCGGTGAGCGCGGCAGGCGTGTCCGCCTCCGATTCCCAGCGGGCGCGGTGACGCACCAGCCGGACCACGAAGTCAGCGGCGAGGCCCAGCCAGGCGACGCAGGCGAGCACCAGCGCCGCGCGGGAGAGAGTCCCGTGGCCGAGGAGGCGCAGGCCGACGGAGAGGATGCCGGTCGCTATGACGGCGGAACCGGCCGCGGGCGTGAGCCCCGTCCACCAGGCGGCGAGGCGTGTTGCGCGCGTCATCGGCGTTCCGGGCCCGGGGTCATGGCCCCAGCATCGGCGCCCCGGCCCGGACACGCCCGCCGGACGGGCCGGTCGGCGTGCCGTTCCAGCAGGACCGGATCTCCCCGCGCCGAGCCGACGTGTGCCTGTCCGACCTGCGGGTACTCGGCCGCGACGACGAGCTGAAGGAGAAACGTGGCTGCACATCGCAAGAACATCTTCGTGATCGGTCTGGACGAGGCCAACCTGCCCGCCCTGGGCAGCATCCCCCGCGCGGCGGAGTACCGCTTCCACCCCCTGCTCACCGTCGACGAGCTCCAGGGCGGCGAGGTGTCGGTACCGGAGCTCCTCGACAAGGCGCAGGCGATCCTCGACTCCTTCGACGGCACCATCGATGCGATCGTCGGCTACTGGGACTTCCCCGTCAGCACCCTCGTGGCGATCCTGGGCGACCGCTACGGCACGCACCACACCAGCCTCGAGTCGATCGTCAAGTGCGAGCACAAGTACTGGAGCAGGCTGGAGCAGCAGAAGGTCATCGACGAACACCCGCGCTTCGGCCGGGTCGACCTGGACACGGACGACCCGAAACCGCCCGAGGGCATGCGGTTCCCCATGTGGCTCAAGCCCGCGCTCTCGTACTCCTCCGAGCTGGCCTACGGCGTCAAGGACGAGGACGAGTTCCGCGAGGCCTGCGCCCGTATCAAGGAGGGGATCAGCCGGGTCGGCCGTCCCTTCGAGCACATACTCCAGCAGGTGGACCTGCCACCCGAGATGGAGGGCGTCGGCGGCGAGGTCTGTCTCGCCGAGGAGGCCCTCTCGGGCATCCAGGTCGCCGTGGAGGGGTACGTGCACGGGGGCGAGGTCACCGTCTACGGCGTCCTCGACTCGATCAACTACCCCGACTCGTCCTGCTTCCTGCGCCACCAGTACCCCTCCGCCCTGCCGGAGCCCGTGCAGCAGCGCCTGCACGACGTGTCGAAGCGGGTGATACGGCAGATCGGCATGGACGCGGCGACCTTCAGCATCGAGTACTTCTACGACCCGAGCACCGACGCCATCAACCTCCTGGAGATCAACCCCCGGCACTCCCAGGCGCACGCGGAGCTCTTCGCCTACGTCGACGGCGTGCCCAACCACCACTGCATGGTCAGTCTCGCCCTCGGCGAGGACCCCGCGCTCCCCTACCGGGAGGGTCCGTACGAGGCGGCGGCCAAGTGGTACTACCGCTGGTTCGCCGACGGCGTCGCGCACCAGGTGCCCGGGCGCCCCGAGATCGACCGGATCGAGCGCGAGATCCCGGGCGTCCGCATCGAGGTCGGCGTCGAGGAGGGCCGCAAGCTGTCCGACGCGACCGACCAGGACAGCTACAGCTTCGAGCTGGCCCACATCAGCACCGGCGGCGACGGCGAAGAGGACCTGCGCCGCAAGTACGACCGATGCGTCGCCGCCCTCGGACTCGCCTTCGACGCCACCGAGCCCGGCGGACGCCACCTCACCAACGACTGACCACGGAAACCTGCGGCACGGACCCGCCTGCCCGGCGGGGGAAGCAACCGAGAGGACGGCACGGCCCCATGCGCTACGTGGACAATCTCCCGTACGCGACGAAAGAAGAAGAACACGTCGTCATCCCCATGTCCGACGGCATCCGGCTGTCGGCCCGCATCTGGCGTCCCACGTCCTCGGACGACGCTCCGGTGCCGGCGGTCCTGGAGTACATCCCGTACCGCAAACGCGATCTGAGCTCCCAGCGCGACTCGATGCACCACCCCTACATCGCGGGGCACGGGTACGCGTGCGTGCGCGTGGATCTGCGCGGGACCGGCGAGTCCGAGGGCCTGCTCACGGACGAGTATCTGGAGCAGGAACAGACCGACGCCGAGGAAGTGCTCGCCTGGCTGGCGGAGCAGCCCTGGTGCGACGGGGCGACCGGCATGATGGGCATCTCCTGGGGTGCGTTCGCCGCCCTGCAGGTCGCGGCCCGTCGGCCGCCGAGCCTGCGGGCCGTGGTCATCTCCTCGTTCACCGACGACCGGTACGCCGACGACATGCACTACATGGGCGGCGCCATGCTGTCGGACAACCTCGCCGAGGCGGGCACCATGTTCGCCTACGCCACCTGTCCCCCGGACCCGGCGGTCGTCGGCGACCGCTGGCGGGACATGTGGCGGGAGCGGCTCGACCACGCCAGGCCCTGGGTCCTGGAGTGGCTGCGCCACCAGCGCCGCGACGCGTACTGGCGGCACGCGTCGGTCTGCGAGAACTACCAGGACGTACGCTGCCCCGTCCTCGCCTCCAGCGGCTGGGCGGACGGCTACTCCAACGCCGTGACCCGTCTCCTCGGCCATCTGGACGTGCCCCGCAAGGGACTCATCGGCCCCTGGTCGCACAAGTATCCGCACCTGGGCGAGCCCGGCCCCGCCATCGGCTATCTGCAGGAGGTGGTGCGCTGGTGGGACCACTGGCTCAAGGGCGAGGACAACGGCGTGATGGACGGCCCGATGCTGCAGGCCTGGATGCAGGAGAGCGTGCCGCCTTCGACGTCGTACGAGGAGCGGCCCGGCCGGTGGGTCGCCGAGCCGGAGTGGCCCTCGCCGCAGATCCAGCAGGTCAGCCACCCGCTGCTGCGGCACCGCATCGTCATGCCGAAGAACGCCGAGGACACGGCGGAGGCAGGGTCGCCGCAGGGCGAAGCCATGACCGTGCAGTCCCCGCTGTCCGTCGGCCAGTTCGCCGGCAAGTGGGCGTCCTACAACGCGCCGCCGGACCTGCCCTACGACCAGCGCGAGGAGGACGGCGGATCGCTGGTCTTCGACTCCCCCGAGCTGACCGAGACCGTGGAGATCCTCGGCTCCCCCGCCGTGGAGCTCGACCTGTCGGTCAGCGAACCGGTGGCCACGGTCGCCGCGCGCCTCTCCGACATCGCCCCCGACGGGAGCGCCACCCGGGTCACCTACGGCGTGCTCAACCTGACCCGCAGGGACGGCACCGGCGAACCCGAGCCCCTCGAACCGGGCCGTCGCTACCGGGCGACCCTCCAACTGAACGGCGTCGCCCAGTCGTTCCCGCCCGGCCACCGCATCCGGCTCTCCCTGTCCACCTCCTACTGGCCGCTGGCCTGGCCTCCGCCGCGGCCCGTACTGCTCAGCGTGTACGAGGGGTCCAGCGCGCTGCGGCTGCCGGTGCGCCCGGCCGCGGAGCCGGACGGCGCGCCGCAGCGCCCCTTCGGCGACCCTGAGGGCACGCGGCCGCTCGCCACCACCCAGCTCACGCAGCCGGACCAGCGCTGGGAGGTCAAGCGGGACCTGATCGGATACGACTGGGCCCTCGAGATCGTCAAGGACCGCGGCACCGTGCGCTACGAGGAGATCGGTCTCGACGTCGGCTGCCGGGCCTACGAGCGGTACACCGCGACCGGGGACGACTTCACCTCGGTAGGCGGTGAATCGGACTGGACGATGCGCTTCCGGCGCGGCGACTGGGACGTGAGCGTGCGGACCCGGACGGTCCTGAAGTGCGACGAGGACCACTTCTTCGTCGACGCGACACTCGACGGCTACGAGGACGAGCGCCGGGTCTTCTCCCGCACGTGGAACGAGACCCTGCCGCGCGACGGACTCTGAGAGCCTGTCTTTGAACCCCCGCCTGCGCCCCGGCGCACGGCACGCACGCTCTGCGAACGGCGGCGCGGCGAGCTGGTTTGCCGCGCCGCCGCTGGGAGACTCGACCCCACCCGAGACCGAGACTTCCGAGCCGAGCCCCCGGAGGCCGCCATGCCCACCGCCACGGACCGCGTATGACCGCGAACACGCCAGGCCCGCTGCCGGGCCGCCCGGAGTCGTACTGGATGGAGACCAGCGCGGCGACATCCCACCCGCCCCTGGCCGAGGACATCGAGGTGGACGTCGCCGTGGTGGGCGGCGGCGTCGCCGGGCTGAGCACGGCGTGGGAACTGGCCCGCGACGGCCGCTCGGTCGCCGTCCTGGAAGCCGATCGCATCGCAGCCGGCGTCACCGGCCACACCACCGCCAAGGTGACCGCACTGCACTCGCTCGTGTACGAGCGGCTGCGCCGCACCCGCGGCCCCGAGGGCGCCCGGCTCTACGCCGAGTCGCAGCAGCAGGCGGTGGAACACGTGGCGGCGCTCTGCTCCGAGCTCGGCATCGACTGCGGACTGGAGCGCGCGCCCGCCTACACCTACACGACCCGTGCCGCGGACACCGACCAGTTGCGGGCCGAGGCCGCCGCCGCTCGGGAGGCGGGCCTCGACGCCGTGTACACGGAGGAGACCGGGCTGCCGTTCCCGGTCGCGGGGGCGGTGCGCGTGGCGGACCAGGCGCAGTTCCATCCCCGTGGTTACCTGCTCGCGCTCGCCGGGGAGCTGCGCGCGCGGGGCGGCGTCATCCACGAGCGGACCCGGGTGACCGGCCTGCACGAGGGCTCGCCCTGCAAGGTGACCGCCGAGTCCGGGCACACGGTCACCGCACGGTCCGTCGTCGTCGCCACCCACTATCCGGTCTTCGACCGCGCCCTGCTGTTCGCCCGCCTCTCCCCCCGGCGTGAACTCGTCGTCGCGGCGCCGCTGGCCGAGGGGGCCCAGGATCCGGGCGGCATGTACATCACACCGGACGAGGGCAAGCGTTCGGTGCGCACCGCGCCGTACGGCGACGCCGGCGGCCGGCTCCTCATCGTCACGGGCGAGAGCTTCACCCCGGGCACGGGTGACGCGGCCGCCGGTTTCCGCGCCCTGGACACCTGGATGCGGGAGCGCTTCGACGTCGGGGAGACGGCCTACCGGTGGGCGGCGCAGGACAACGACGTGAGCGACGGCGTCCCGATGATCGGTGCCTTCCACCCCGGCGCCCGGCACACCTACGTGGCGACCGGGTTCGGCGGCTGGGGCATGACCGGCGGCGTGCTGGCCGGACAGCTGCTCGCCCGGCTGATCGGCGGGGGCGAGTCGCCCTGGGCCGGCCTCTACGACCCGCGGCGGCTGTGGAGCACCGTGCGGGAGGCGCCCGCCCTCCTCCGCCAACAGGCCGAGGTCGCACGGCACTTCATCGGCGACCGGCTGCGGACCACCCACGTCGACTCCGTGGCCGAAATCCCGGCGGGCTCCGGGGCGGTGGTCCGCGTCGAGGGGCGCCGCTGCGCGGTCCACCGGGACGAGTCCGGCGCGCTGCACGCGGTCTCGGCCCGCTGCACCCACCTCGGCTGCCTGGTCGCTTTCAACGAGGCGGAGACGGCGTGGGAGTGCCCCTGCCACGGCTCCCGCTTCGCCACCGACGGATCGGTCCTGCAGGGGCCCGCGACCCGGCCCCTTGAGGCCCGGGAGCTGCCCGGCTCCTGACGCTCATGACAGTCCGGGCACCGGCACGTCGACCAGCGGCGCCGGCAGGGCGCCGGGCTCGCCCGTGCGGGCGAAGGCGACCCACGCGGCGCGCAGGGCCCTGCCGAACCGATCGGTCTCCTCCCAAGGTGTGTCCCCCAGCATCGGGGACGACCGCCAGGCGTCGCGGGTGCCGAAGAGCAGGGGCAGTTCGAGGCAGTGGGCGGCGCCGAGGGGGGACCCTGCGGGGCGCCAGTCGAGGCGGTACGCGTGCGCCCGGGCCCCGGCGCGGGCCAGCCGCGCGCCGAAGCGGGCGAGAGGCACCTCGTACACCTCGCGGGTCCGCTTCACCGGATCGTCCTCGTCCCGGCAGAACACGATCATGTCGTCGGCGTTCCAGCCGTACAGGACGTCGATGCCCCGTACGTTGTCCTCGGCGTCCTCGGCGTCCTCGGCCGCGTTCCCCGGGCCGGGGAGCGGGGCGATGCCGTCGACCGGCATGAACGCGGGTTCCATCGTCCGGCCCGACCTGCGCAGGTGGGTCAGCGCCGTCTCGTTCTGTGCCGCCAGGATCGCGGGGACGTCGGCCGTGTTCGGGTCGCGGGCGAGTGTGTCGGCGAAGATCCTGCCGAGTTCGAGGGACTCCTCGTGGGGGCGTGCGGTGAGGTCGATCGGGGCGCTCTGCAGGATGGCACGGCGGAAGAGGCCGCGCGCCTCGGGCAGTTGCATCAGCAGGTGGACCGAGATGCCGCCGGCGGACTGGCCCACGACCGTGACGTTCGACGGGTCGCCGCCGTACGCGGCGATGTGCGTGCGCACCCAGCGCAACGCCTCCACCTGGTCGTACAGGCCGAGGTTGCCCTCGCTCACGCCGTCCAGGCAGAGGTAACCGAGCGCGCCGAGGCGGTAGTTGACGCCGACGACGACCACGTCGCCCTCGGCGGCGAGAGCGCCTCCGTCGTACCAGTCCAGGAGGCCCGCGCCGCTGCTGAATCCGCCGCCGTGCAGCCACACGAGCACCGGTCTCGCGCCCGAGTCCCGGGCCGGGGTGGCGATCGACAGGTTCAGGCAGTCCTCGCCCTGCGGGTGGTCGTCGCGCGGCGATCCCATCACCGCGTCGAGCCGGGAGGGGGGTTGCGGGGCGATCTCCCCGCTGGACGGGCGGAGATCGCCCGCCGCCACCGGGCGCGGCCGGGCGAAACGTTCCGCCGTGGCGTAACGAATCGGTCCGGTGCGGACCACTTCCGCAGGGAGCGTCGTCGAGTCGGTCATCCTTGCCCACCTTCCGTGGCGCGTGCATCTGCTCGGCGAAGTCTCCGCCACCGAACGGATCGGCGCCACTGACGCGCACGCTGCCGCTCAGCGCCGGAAGTGGATCCGTAACACCGCGCCCTCGGGGCCGAAGCACTCGGTGACCAGATCGCTCAACTGCCGTACGACCCACAGGCCATGCCCGCTCGCGGCTCCCGGCTCGGGCGGGATGTGCCCCGGATAGCCCGTGTCCAGCGCCGGTCCTGCGGGCCTGCCGTCCCCCGCGTCGGCCACCTCGCAGACGATCCAGTCGGCGTCGCACCACAGGCGCAGCACGCCCCGGCCGCCGCCGAACCGGACGGCGTTGACCACGGCTTCGTGCACGGCGGCGACCATGTCGCGTGCGCGGTCCTCGGCGACCTGGCAGCGTCGGGCGTACTCGGCGACGGCGAAGCGCACCGCCACCGACTCGCCCCGGGCGAAGGGGACCGAGCGGGCCGACGCGGACGGTTCGGACACCCCTGGTGAGGTCCGCGCCAGTTCGTCGCACTGGGCGTAGAAGTCGGCCGGGGCGGTGTACCGGCCGCCGGGGGCCGGGCCGTCGGGGGCGACGGTCACTTCGGGGTGGGTGCTCGCGGCGGCCGCGAGCACGTCGCCGGGCAGGGTGCGGACGTCGTAGGGGCACACGACCCAGTGGCCCGAGTCGGCGAACGCCACGTTGATCAGCGACTCGTAGCGCATCCACTCCCGGGTCTCGACGGCCGTGCGCCCCGTCCAGACCGGCTCGCCGATGACGCGGACGCGCCGCGTGCCGCCCTCGTCGCGCTCGGTGCAGTAGTCGTTGTAGCGGCCGAGGGTGCGGGACGGGAAGTGGTACCAGTCCAGGGCGTCGACGAAGTCGACGTCCCGCGCGGCGCGGCCGAGGGTGTCCCGCAGCAGCGTGATGTTGTCCCGGCCGACGACGGCGAGGACCGCGTCGCCCGCCGTGAGGCCGTCGCGGACGAAGTCCACCGTGCCGGAGAGGAACTCCTCGTCCGAGGCGTAGCACAGCGCCTGATGGACGAAGCCGGTGCGCGTCATGTCTCTTCGCGTCCCTTTCCGATGTCCAGGCCGGGTGTGCGGTCCCAGCCGGTGACGCGCATGACACTGCGCAGGTGAGGGGCGACGCCGTCGAGCACCAGGGCGCCGCCCAGCGCGTACAGGCCGAGGCCGGTGTAGACGAACAGGCGCAGCGCGCATACGTCGATGAAGGTGAGGTCGCGCACGTCGAGCCGGGTGTGGTGCGGGTCGTCCGGCCGCTCGGTGGCGCGCTCGGTCTCGGCGTGCAGGGCGCGGGCCACCGCAGTGAGGTTGCTGTCGTCGATCTCACCGCACAGGGCGAGGCCGGGGGGCGCGAACGTCCGGGTGATGCGCAGCAGTTCGTCCTGCCAGACGTCGTCGGGGAGCGCCCTGCCGTGGTGCAGGGCGTCGAGCGCGGCCAGTTCGTGCGGGTCGAAGAGGCGACGGTCGTACAGGCACAGACCGAGTGCGCGCAGCGTCGCGAAGGCGGGGTCGAGGAGCCGCTCGGCCTCGCAGAACGCCTCGGCCGGTACGCCGGCCCGGGTTGACGCCACATCGAGGGCGACCCGCAGCCCGAGGAATCCGTCGGCGGTCGCGGACTCGGCCTCGCGGCACACGAGTTCGCCGATGTCGCGCGCTCCCCCGCGCACGGTCAGCCGGGAGCGCGCCCGCAGCCTGCCGGCGTCCAGCGCCCCGGCCACGTCGCACCCCTCGCCGCGCAGGAACCCCAGCAGGTCGGTCGCCGGCTCCTCGGCCGACGTCAGGAGCAGCCCGCGCTGACCGCAGGCCAGGCCGTCCAGGAGGAAGGCGCCAAGGACCGCCGCGCGTTCCTCCTCCGTCCGGTAGCCGAGGAAGAGGTGATCCCCTGGCCGCATCTGCCCCACGGCCCGCAGGGCAGGAGCCACACCCATTCTCACGCACCCCCCTCCGCCCAACGCCCGCCACACCGCTACCCGATGTGGCTGGACGATTACACGTTACGCACCCGCGGGGCCCTCCGGAACGGCCTTGGTGAGCGGTATGGGGCCGGGCGGGAAGGAGCAGGGCGGTTCCGGTCGGCAAAAATCACTTGCCGCCCTCCATAGGCTTCGAACATGCGAACGTCACTCCAGTTGCGAGAAGTCACTCCCGACACCTTCGAGTCCGCCATCGGCCTGCGGGTCCGCCCCGACCAGGAGCACCTGGTGTCACCCGTGGTGAAGTCCCTGGCCGAGGCGTACGTGCACCCGGGCGTCGCGTGGCCCCGGCTCATCTGCGACGGCGACGAGCTCGTCGGGTTCCTCATGGCCTTCTTCGAGATCGACTGGACCGGAAAGGGCACCGACTTCCGCTCCGGGCTCTGGCGTCTCAACATCGCGGCCGACCGGCAGGGGCGGGGCTACGGACGCTTCGCGGTGGAGTCCGTGGCCGCCGAGATCCGGCGCCGGGGCGGCACCCGCCTGACGGTCTCCTGGCACCCCGGAACGGACGGCCCTGAAGCCTTCTATCTGGGGCTCGGGTTCCGCCCGACCGGAGAGACCAGCGGGGGCCAGACGGTGGGGGCGCTGGAACTGGACTGAAGCTCACGCGTGGGCGGTCCGTCAGTTGAGGTAGTTGGTGCGCCCTTCGTCGTCGAGTTCGAAGGGGCCCTCGGGAAGGATGCAGAACTCATTGCCCTCGGGGTCGGCCATCACGAGGAATCCGCCGTCGGCGTACCCCTCCAGCCTGCGCCCGCCGAGTGCCTCGACCCGCCGCTGTTCGGCGGCCGGGTCGGGGGCCTCGACGTCGAAGTGCAGGCGGTTCTTGCCCGACTTCGTCCCGTCGTTCCGCTGGAACCCCATGCCGAGGCCGTTCTCCCGCCGGAGCCACACGTACGGACCCGTACGGCCGACGACGGGCCTGTCGAGCAGTTCGGACCAGAACGCGGCGAGCCGCTCGGGGTCGGTGGCGTCGATGATGAGCGCGTTGATCTGCATGACTGATCCTCTCAAAGACAGGCTCTCAGGCGGTCAGGCCACCGCTCGGGCCCGCACCGATGAGTCAGGGGTGTCGTGGTGGATCGGCATCCGTGTACCCGTCAGGGGCCGCCCCGTGCCGCCCTGCCGTGTCGCGACGATCTCCGCCGCGATGGACAGGGCCGTCTCCTCGGGCGTGCGGGCCCCGAGGTCGAGGCCGATCGGCGAGCGGAGCCGGGACAGTTCGTCCTCGGTGACGCCCTCCTCGCGCAGCCGGCGGTTGCGGTCCTCGTGCGTGCGGCGCGAACCCATCGCGCCGACGAACGCGACGGGCAGCCGCAGCGCCGCCGCGAGGAGCGGCACGTCGAACTTGGCGTCGTGGGTGAGGACGCACAGGACGGTGCGGCTGTCCGTGGCGGTCTCCCGGAGGTAGCGGTGCGGCCACTCGACCACGATGTCGTCGGCCTCCGGGAAGCGGGCCCGGGTGGCGAAGACGGGCCGGGCGTCGCAGACCGTCACGTGGTAGCCGAGGAACTTGCCCGCGCGGACCAGCGCCGCCGCGAAGTCGACGGCCCCGAAGACGATCATGCGGGGTGGTGGCGTGCTCGACTCGACCAGGACCGTCACCTCGCTCCCGCAGTGCGCTCCGCTCTCGGAGACGACGAACTCGCCGGTGCGGCCCGCCGCAAGGAGGGCACGGCTCTCCCCCACCGCGGTGCGGTCCAGCTCGGGGTGGCCGCCCAGGGTTCCTTCGTACGTGCCGTCCGGCCGCTCGTCCGGCCCGGTCACCAGGAGCGGTCTGCCGAGGAGTTCGGGCGGGCCTCTGAACACCCGGGTCAGGGCCGCCGCCCCGCCGCGGGCGGCGGCGGACAGGGCGGCGGCGAACACCGCCCTGTCCGGTGCGTCCGCGGCCACCGGGGCGACCAGGACCTCGATGACCCCGCCGCAGGTCAGCCCGACGGCGAAGGCGTCCTCGTCGCTGTAGCCGAACCGCTCGACGACGGCTCGGCACTCCTGGAGGGCCTGGACGCACAGGTCGTAGACCGCCGCCTCCACGCAGCCGCCGGAGACCGAGCCGATGACGGTGCCCTCGCCGTCGACGGCCAGCGCGGCGCCGGGGCCGCGCGGCGCGCTGCCCCCGACGCTCACGACCGTGGCGACGGCGAAGTCCCGGCCCTCCTCGACCCAGCGGTTCAGGTCCTCGGCGATGTCAAGCACGGGTGGTGTCCCCGGGCCGGGCCGTCGGCCGCAGTACGCGGTCGGGGCGGATGGGGAGCGCCCGGTGGCGGACGCCCGTCGCGTGCCAGACCGCGTTGGCGACCGCCGCCGCGGCGCCCACGATGCCGATCTCGCCGATGCCCTTGATGCCCACCGGGTCGTCGGCGTCCGGGTCGGCCACCCAGTCCGCCTCGATGTGCGGCACGTCGGCGTTGGTGGCGATGTGGTAGCCCGCGAGGTCGGGTGTCACGATGGCGCCGGACGCCGCGTCCCTGACGGCCTCCTCGTGCAGCGCCATCGACAGGCCCCAGATCATGCCGCCGATCAGCTGGCTGCGCGCGGTCAGCGGATTGACGATCCGGCCGGCGGCGAAGATGCCGAGCATGCGCCGCACCCGCACCTCTCCGCTGGTCACGTCCACGGCCACCTCGGCGAACTGCGCGCCGAAGGAGTGCCGTTCCTTCTGCGTGAGCGCGCCGATGGCCTCGCTGGTGTCCGACCGCACGGTGATGCCCTCCGGCGGAATGTGCCCGCCGGGGACCAGCTTCTCCCGCAGCTCGCGCGCCGCGAGGGTGATCGCCCAGCCCCAGGACCGGGTGCCCATGGAGCCGCCCGCGATCATGGCGGGGCCGAAGTCGCTGTCGGCGATCCGCACGTGCACGCGGTCGGGTGCCACGTCGAGGGCGTCCGCGGCGATCAGGGTGAGCGCGGTCCGCGCGCCGGTGCCGACGTCCGCCGCGGTGATGCGCACGGTGAAGGTGCCGTCGGCCTCCGCCGTCAATCCCGCCGTGCTCGGGCCGACGAGCACCGGGAAGGTGGAAGCGGCCGTGCCGGTGCCGAGCAGCCAGCGCCCGTCGCGGCGCAGCCCCGGACGCGGATCGCGGTCCGCCCAGCCGAACCTGCGGGCGCCCTCCTCGTAGCACGCCAGCAGATTGCGGCTGGCGAACGGCAGGCCGGAGACGGGGCCCACGTCCGGTTCGTTGCGGACCCGCAGCGCGATGGGGTCCATGCCGCACTTCTCCGCGAGTTCGTCGAGCGCGGACTCCACCGCGAAGGAGCCGGGCGCCTCGCCCGGGGCACGCACATAGGTCGGGGTCGGCACGTCGAGGCGTACGAGACGGTTGACGGTGTGGTGCGCGTCGGCGGCGTACATCGCGCGGCCGTATCCGGCGCTCGACTCGACGAACTCGTACACGGTCGACGACAGGCTCTGCCCCTGGTGGTCGAAGGCACGGAGCCGGCCGTCCGGGTCGGCGCCGAGCCGGACGCGCTGCGTGGTGGGACTGCGGTAGCCGACGAGCGAGAAGAGCTGACGGCGGGTCAGTACGACGCGGACGGGCCGGTCGAGCACGGTCGCCGCCATCACGGCCAGGACCTGGTGCACCCGCAGCCCCTTGGACCCGAAGGCGCCGCCGACGTGCTCGGACAGCACCCGCACCGAGGCCAGGTCGAGCGAGAACAGCTTCGCCAGCTCGTCCGCGACCCAGGTGCTGCCCTGGTTGGAGTCGACGACCTCCAGGCGTCCGCCGTCCCAGCGCGCCGTCGCCGCGTGCGGCTCCATCGCGCTGTGGTGCTCCTCGGGCGTGGTGTACTCGGCGTCCACGACGTGGGCGGACGCGCCGAGTTGGGCGTCCAGGTCGCCCTTCTCCGTACGGTTGTCCTCGCCGTCCGGCGTGTACGTGCCCGGGCGGTCGGCAAAGAAGGCGACGTCGTGCGGCTCCTGGTCGTAGTGGACCACCAGCGCCTCGGCGGCCTCCCGGGCCTGTTCGGACGTCTCGGCGACGACCAGCGCCACCGGCCAGCCCACGAAGTGCACCCGGTCGTGCTGGAAGACCGCGACGACGGGGTCGGGCAGCCCCAGCATGCCCACGTAGTCCGCGTCGACCCGCGGCGCGTTCCCGTGGTGCAGCACGGCGAGGACGCCGGGCATGGCGAGTACGGGCTCCGCCTCGATCGAGCGGATCCGGCCGCGGGCGATCGTGGACGGCACGAGCCAGCCGTGGGCGAGGTCGGCGAAGGGGATCTCACCGGCGTAGCGGGCGGCGCCGGTGACCTTGTCGAGGCCTTCGACGCGGGTGTGCGCGGTGCCGACGGCGCCCGTCACCGCGGTGGTTGCGGTGGTCGTGGTCATCGGGCGGCCTCCTCGGTGAGTTCGGTCAGCAGGGCCACGACGAGGTTGCGGGTGAGCGTCACCTTGTAGCCGTTGCCGGGCAGGGCGCGGGCGGCCGCCAGTTCGGCGTCGGCCGCGGCGGCGAACGCGGCGGCGCTCGCGGGGCCGCCGGTCAGTGCCGCCTCGGCTGTCCGGGCCCGCCACGGCCGGGACGCGACCGCACCGATTCCGATGCGCACGTCCCGTACGACGCCGTCGTGCACGTCCAGGGCCGCGGCGATCGAGCCGATGGCGAAGGCGTAGGAGGCGCGCTCGCGCACCTTGCGGTAGCGGGAGAAGGCGGCGACCGGGGTGGGCGGCAGGGTCACGCCGGTGATCAGCGCGCCGGACGGCAGCGCGGTCTCCAGATGCGGGGTGTCGCCCACGGGCAGGTAGAACTCCGGGAGCGGCAACTCGCCCGCGCCGACCGCCGATTCGTAGTGGACGACGGCGTCGAAGGCGGCGAGGGCCACGCCCATGTCCGAGGGGTGGACGGCCACGCAGTGCTCGGTCGCGCCGAGGATCGCGTGGTTGTGGTGCTCGCCCTCGACGGCGGAACAGCCGGTGCCGGGTTCGCGCTTGTTGCAGGGCTTGGTCAGATCGGTGAAGTAGCCGCAGCGGGTGCGCTGGAGGAGGTTCCCGCCCACCGTCGCCATGTTGCGCAGCTGGCCGGAGGCGCCCGCGAGGACCGCCTGCGCCAACGCCGGGTAGCGGCGTCGCACTTCGGGGTGGGCGGCGAGGTCGCCGTTGGTGACGGTCGCGCCGATGCGCAGCCCGCCGTCCTCGGTGACCTCGATGGTGTCCAGGGGCAGTTCGCGTACGTCGACGAGGAGCGCGGGCCGCTCGACGCCGGTCTTCATCAGGTCGACCAGGTTGGTCCCGCCGCCGAGGTAGCGGGCGTCGGGGTCCGCGCCGAGCACGGCGACCGCGCCCGGCACGTCGTACACCCGCTGATAGCCGAAGTCCCTCATACCGCTTCCTCCTCGGCGCGCGCCGCCTTCGCGACGGCCTGCACGATCGACACGTACGCGCCGCAGCGGCACAGGTTGCCGCTCATCCGCTCGCGGATCTCGTCGGCGGTGAGTTCCGGCACGCCCGCCTCGGGCCGCACGTCGGTGGTGGCGGCGCTCGGCCAGCCGTCGGCGTGTTCCTGGAGCGCGCCGAGGGCGGAACAGATCTGGCCCGGCGTGCAGTAGCCGCACTGGTAGCCGTCGAGGTCGAGGAAGGCCTGCTGCACGGGGTGCAGCCGGTCGCCGTCCGCGACACCCTCGATCGTGGTGATCTCACGCCCCTCGGCCGCGACGGCGAGCTGCAGACAGGAGACGGCGCGACGGCCGTCGATGAGCACTGTGCAGGCCCCGCACTGGCCTTGGTCACAGCCCTTCTTGGTACCGGTCAGATCGAGCCGCTCGCGCAGGGCGTCGAGCAGCGTGGTGCGGTGGTCGACGGACAGTGTGTGCTTCTCACCGTTGATGTTCAGGGTGACGGCACTGGACGTCGATGGAGCCATGAGCAGCCTTCTTTCGCGAATCGCATCGAACGAGGCGGTCCCGGCGGGGAGTTCGGGAGGAAGTGGCGCTGTACAGGGAGGAGGGCACACGGCCGCTCCGGCGGCAGGGGTCCCCAGCGGCCGCGGTTGCCGCTATGGTGACCCTAAGCGGACAGATGTCCGTTAGTCGTCGAACTTAGCGGACAGTTGTCCGCTCAGCAAGGCACAACCAGGCCGCGATGCGCACCGGCGGAAGGAGAGCGGATGGGCCTGCACAAGAACGCCCCCCTGCGCTCGGACGCACAGCGCAACCGGGAACGGATCCTCGACGTGGCGCTTGCGGAGCTGACGCGGTCGAGCGACGCGCCGCTCAGCGCGATCGCGAAGAAGGCGGGCGTCGGGCAGGGCACGTTCTACCGCAACTTCCCCAACCGCGAGTCGCTCGTCCTGGAGGTGTACCGCTACGAGGTCCAGCATGTCTGCGACGCCGCCTGCCAGTTGCTGGCGAGCCGCGCCCCCGACCGGGCCCTGCGGGAGTGGATGGACCGCCTCGTCCGGTTCGGCATGGCCAAGGCCGGTCTCGCCGACGCGATACGCAAGGCCACCAGCACGCTCGGCAGCCTGGCCGGGGTGGGCCCCGGACCACTGACCGAGGCCATCTCGCTCCTGCTCAGGGCGAACGAGGAGGCCGGGACGATCCGGCCGGGCGTGACCCCCGACGATTTCCTGCTCGCCATCGCCGGGCTCTGGCAGATCGATCCGCACAGCGACTGGGAGAACCGGGCCGGGCGCCTCATGGACCTCGTCATGGACGGACTGCGGGCCGGCGCGCCGGGGCGCTGAGCGTCTCCAGGAGGTGGACCGCTGCGTCGCGCACCGCGGGCGGCGCGTCCGCACGATGACGCAGCAAGGCCGCCGTGGCCCCCAGCGACTCCGTCGCACGGACGGACCCCATGCCGGCCGCTCGGGGGGCGACGTCCCTGATGAGATCTTCGGCGTCCCGCCAGGCACCGGCGCCCGCGAGCGCCGCGAACAGCTCCGCGGTGAACAGGTCGCGGTAGGACGGCCCGCCGGGCGCGGCGGCGGCCTGCCGCAGCAGAGGGATGGCGCGATCCCAGCGGCGCAGCCGCGCCAGGACCCACCCCTGGTGCCCCAGGAGTTCGGTCTCGTCGATCCACCAGGCCCAGGGCGGGTCGCTCGCGGACACGCCGTCCAGGAAGAGGCTGCGGGCCCGGGAGAGTCGTCGCACGGAAGCGGAGGCCGCGCCCAGCATGGCGATCGCGTGGGCCTGCCGGATCAGGACGAGCGCGCCGACCCTGGCCGGGAGCGCCCGTGCCCCCGCCGCGCGCGCGGCGGTCTCCAGGGCGGCCCGGGGACGGCCGACGTGGGCCTGCAGCATGCTGTGGTTGAGCAGAACGAGGCGTCCCGTCCACCGGTCGCCGCAGAGATCCGCCAGGGCCAGCGCCCGCCCGTTCGCGCGCCGGGCCCGGCGGGGAAACCCCGCGTCGAACAGGATCCACCCCATGACCTCGCACAACTCGGCCAGGGCGGCGATCAGTTCGCTGTCGAGAGTACGCAGGCTCGCGGGCGCCGCACCGAGTTCGGGAACGCACCGCACGGCTCCGGGAATCGCCTGCGCGGCGGCACGCGCGCCGCGCCCGGCGTCGATGGCGAGCAGCCGCTGGGTGACGCGGAGGACCGTGGGGACGGACGAGGGTGACTGAAGTGGGGCGCCCGCGGGCGTCACGCGATGGCCGATGCCTCCCCCTCGTTTCCTCATTGGATAGTTATGCCCGATAGGTCTACCTTCGAGGGCAGCACCGCGCGGACGGTCCGGCCTCGGGACGCCGGAAGGCCAGAAGATCAGATGGCCGGAAGACCAGGGTGCCAGAACGTCGGCGCGTGTCCACCCCGATCGTCGCCCGGCCCCCGCCGGGCCCGTCCCCCGAAAGAGCACCGCATGTCCAAGATCCTGTTCGTAGTCACCGGCTCGGACCACTGGACGCTGGCCGACGGCACCCGGCACCCGACCGGCTTCTGGGCCGAGGAGGCCGCCGCGCCGTACGAGGCGTTCAAGGCCGCGGGCCACGAGGTCGTCGTCGCCACCCCGGGCGGTGTCGTCCCCACCGTCGACCGCGGCTCCCTCGCCCCGGAGGTCAACGGCGGTCAGGAGGGCGCCGACAGGGTCGAGGCCTCGCTCGCGGCGTTCGCCGAGCTCCAGGGCCCGGTCAAGCTGGCGGAGGTGCGGCTCGACGACTACGCCGCCGTCTTCTACCCCGGCGGTCACGGCCCCATGGAGGACCTCGCCGTCGACGCGGAGTCCGGCAGCCTGCTCACCCGTGCCCTGGAGACGGGCAAGCCGCTCGGCATCGTCTGCCACGCCCCGGCCGCGCTCCTGGCGGCCGTGTCCAGTGACGGCATCCCCTCCTTCGCGGGCTACCGCCTCACGGGTTTCACCAACGCCGAGGAGAGCCAGGCGGGCCTTGCCGACCGCGCCAAGTGGCTGCTCCAGGACCGTCTGGTGCAGGGCGGCGCCGACTTCCAGGAGGGGGAGCCCTGGGCGCCGCACGTGGTCGTCGACCGCAACCTCGTCACCGGCCAGAACCCGGCCTCCTCCGCCCCGCTCGCCGCGGAGCTGCTCAAGCAGCTGCCCTGACCGGTGCTCAGTTGCTCAGTTGCTCAGTGCGAGGCGTGGAAGGTCACCGCGCCGTAGTGGGCCCGGGGGCTGCTCGTGGCGAGGGCCCAGTACCGGTCGCCGTAGGACCAGTGCCACCACTCCGTGGGGTAGTTGACGAGGCCCACGGTGGCCAGGGCGGCCGTGAGGGTGCGGCGATTGCGGCGGGCCGTGGGAGAGATGCCGTCGGCGTCGGTGTAACAGGCGCCGCCGCTGTCCTCGGGACTGGCGTTCACCGGTGTGCCCAGGTCGAGTTCGGTGCCGGTCGTGGTGCGCAGGGTGACGTCGACTGCGGCGCCCGCCACGTGCGGGGCCACTTCCGGAGGCGACAGTGAGCGGCTCGCCTGCCGGTGGAGATGGGCCCCCGTCCAGTCGGGGTGGGCGCGTCTGAGTTCGGCCGCGTACTCCTCGAAGTACTTGATCTGCAGGTCGATCGGCCGGTACCCCTCGGTGATGAGCAGGCGCAGACCTTCGGGCAGCAGCCGGGCGGCGCGGGCGAGCCGCCAGGCGACGCCCTCGCGCAGCTGGGCGTAGGCACCGGCCGGGTCGGCGAGGCGGTCGTCGACGTCCACGAACGGCAGGTGGCGCAGGTCGATGAGGGGCTCACCGCAGTCGTGGACGGGGATGTCGAGGACCCGGGGGTCGTTCATGAGGATGATCGGCGGCATGCTCGGCCCCTTCGAGGCGGAAGTCGTCCTGGCAGACATGGCGGGCACGGCACCGGGGGCGGGCTGCTGCCCGCCCCCGGAGTCCCCGCCTGTGCGGTGGCGCCACGCGACAGACGGCCCATACGGCCGACTGATCGGTCGTATGGGCCGCGAGAGCAACAGTGGCCTCTCCCCCGTTAGATCCGCTGTTGCTGCCGGCCGCTGAACCGCCGACATGAAGAGACTGCCGCACCGCGCTGTAATTCCTCTGCAAATCCGCGCCAAGCGGGCTGTCGGTGCCGGGGGTTCAGATGCCGGGCTCGGTCAGCTCGCGCGCCTCGTACGCCGCGAAGACGCCCCGTGCCTCCGTCCGCAACGCCCGCGCGTGCACCCGCTCCCCCGCCGCCTCCCGCGCCGCGGCGAGATCGCGCAGGGTGCGGGCGCGGGCCAGGGGCAGGTCCAGGGCCGCCCAGAGGTCGGCCGCGGCGGTGAGGCGCCGCTCGGCGGCGGCGACGCGCCCATCGGCGAGCTCGCATTCACCGAGCGTGCGCAGGGCGAGCGCCTCGCCGAAGCGGTCGTGGTGGGCGCGGCAGGTCTCCAGGACGTCCCGCAGCTCGGCGGCCGCTTCGGCCGAACGCCCCAGCCGCATCCGGCATTTGGCACGGGCCTGTACCGCGTACGCCGACATCAGCTGGTCCCCGATGGCGGCGAGGAGGGCCACGGCCCGGTCGGCGAGCTGCTCGGCCTCGGCGTAGGCGCCGAGCGACCGGTGCACCAGGCTCAGCGATCGCAACGTGAGGGCCTCGCCGCGCCGGCTGCCGAGTCTGCGGTAGGCCCGCAGCGACTCGTCGAGGAGAGTGAACGCCGCCTTGCGGTCGCCGAGTTCGAGGTGGACCGTGCCCGCGAAACGGCAGGAGAGGCCGAGTCCCGGATCGTCGCCGAGCCCGCGGAAGCCCTCGACGGCCCGGGTCAGCACGTCCAGCGCGGCGCGCAGCCGTCCCGCCTCGCGCAGGGCGCTGCCGAGTCCGGCGAGGGCGGCGGCCCGGCCCCGGGCGTCACCGAGGTCGGCGCAGATGCCGGCCGCCTGCCGGAAGTACTCCTGCGACTCATCGAACCGGTCCTGTTCGTAACGGAGTTGGCCGAGCCCGATGAGCAGCAGGGCTTCACCGGAGCGGTCCTCGGCCCGCCGGGCGGCGGCCAGGGCGGCATCGTGGCTGCGCCACCAGGCCTCGAAGCGGTTGCCGACCGCGTACGCGGACGAGCACAGGGCAGCCGCGGCCTCACAGGCCAGGGTGTGCAGATCGAAGGACGCGGCCCGCTCCACGGCGGCGGCGAACGCGTCGGCCTCGGCCTCGAACCAGGCCGCCGGGTCGGCGAGCGCCCGCCGCGTGGCCTCGGGGCCGACCGGCCGCACCAGGCGGCGCAGGGAGCCGGAGTCCGTGCCCGCCGGGCCGCCCGAGTCCAGGAACCCCCGGTGCAGTTCGACGGCGCCGGACGGGATGGCGGACGCGACGCGGCCGGTGAGCCAGAGCCCGGCGCCGAGTGCCCTGCCGACGGCCGCGGAGCGTTCGGCGGGGGTGTCCTCGGCCTCGGCGCGTTCGGCCGCGTACACGCGCACGAGGTCGTGCGGACGGTAGCGGGGCTGGCCCGCGCGGTCCACGAGCGTGCAGTGCAGCAACTGGGCGTCGATGAGCTGCTCCACGACGTCTTCCGCTTCGGCCTCCGGCGCGTCAAGGAGCGCGGCGACGACCCAGGACGCGACATCGGGCGCGGCGAGCAGGCCGAGGCGGCGCAGGGCGGTGCGGGCCGGGGCGTCGAGGGTGCGGTAGCTCAGGCCGAGGCCCGCCCGGATCTCCAGATCGCCGACGGACAGTTCGTCCAGGCGGTGGCGCTCGTCGGCGAGCCGGTCGGCGAGCGTGCGCGCCGACCAGTGGCTGCGGGTCGCGAGGCGGGCCCCTGCGATGCGCAGGGCCAGGGGCAGGCCGCCGCACAGCTCGACGATGCGGCGGGCCGCGCCCGGGTCGTCGCTCACGCGCCGTTCGCCCGCGACCCGGGCGAGCAGGTCGATGCCCGGCTCCGTGTCGAACACGTCGAGATCGGTGCGGTGCGTGCAGGGCAGGGCGCCGAGGCGGGCGCGCGCGGTGATCAGCACTCCGCATGTGGCGCTCCCCGGCAGTACCGGCCGCACCTGCGACTCGCTGCCCGCGTCGTCGAGGACGAGCAGGATGCGACGCCCCGCGACGAGGCTGCGGAAGAGGTCCCTGCGCTCGGCGTCTCCCTCCGGGGGTTCGGCCCCCAGGGCGCGCAGCAGCCGGCCGAGCACCTCGCCGGGCGCCACGGGATCGGTGGCGCCCCGGAGTTCGGCGTAGAGCTGTCCGTCGGGGTACGCGTCGGCGACCCGGTGCGCGGCCGTGACGCCGAGGACGGACTTGCCGATGCCGCCGGGTCCGGAGATGACGACGACGGGAACGGCCTGCCGGGGCCCGGGGCCGGTGAGCGCGGCCCGCACCTCGCGCAGCTGCGCCTCGCGGCCGGTGAAGTCTCCGATGGCGGGCGGCAGGAGGGCGGGGGCGGGTGGCGGGCGGTCGACGGCCGTCGGGCCGATGTCATGGGCGAAGGCGTGGGAGGCGGGGCCTTCGGATGCGGGGGCGGTGCTGCGGGTGTGCGTGGTGCCCGGCTCGCCGGTGGGTCCCGCGGGGGCCGGGGTGCTCGCGGCCCTCGACGCGTCCTCAGGGGCGGTGGGCAGCAGCGCCGCGTCCGCCCGCAGGATCGCCTCGTGCATCGACCTGAGGACCGGCCCCGGGTCGAGCCCCAGTTCCTCGGCGAGTACGTCGCGGCCCTCCGCGTAGACCGCGAGCGCGTCGGCCTGCCGCCCCAACCGGTACAGGCAGAGCATCAGTTGGGCGCGTAATCGCTCCCGGGTCGGGTGCGTGGCGACGAGGGCGGTGAGCTCGCCGACCAGCTCCGTCTCGCGGCCGGTCTGCGCGAGGTCGGCGGCGATCCGTTCCTCCAGAGCCGCCTGCCGGGCCTCTTCCAGCTGATCGGCCGTGGCGCGCAGCGTCTCGCCGATTCCTCCGAGGGCGGGCCCGCTCCACAGCGCGAGGGCCTCGCTCAGCAGCCGTGCCGCCGTGGCGTGCTCCCCCGCGGCCGCCGCCTCCCGGCCCGCCGCGGAGAGCCGCAGGAACGCGGCGCGGTCGACGAGATCGGCGTCCGCGTGGATCAGATAGCCCGGCGGTCTTGTCTCGATGACGTCGGCGGGCAGGGCGCGGCGCAGCGCCGAGACGTACGACTGGATCAGGGATCTCGCCGTGTCCGGTGGGCTCTCCCCCCAGAGCACATCGATCAGCGCCTCCGCGGAGACCACCCGCCCCGGCTGCAGGAGCAGCGCGGCGAGCAGCGCCCGCGGCTTGGGCCCGCCGAGAGCGAGGCGCCGGCCCGCACGCCACGCCTCGACCGGCCCGAGCAAGCGGAAGTGCATGTCCGTGTCCACGCCCAGCTCCATGGGTCCTTGCCCCGCACCGCCCCCCGCTCCCCGATCGACTGGTCATGCTACGGCGCCGCGACCTCAATTCGCTTTGCGGCGAGGGGAAACAGGCCAGCTCGGCGGGGCGGGGTGCCCTCCCGGGCGGGGGCGGGGAGGTGGGGTGATCGCTCCGGGCTCGCGGCGGACTCGGGACTACGCCTCCCGGGGGGGGCGAGCGGCAGCGGCGCGAGGGAGCGCGGGACCGGGAGGTGGGTACCTGGGCCGAGGTGTGCGGGGCACGGCTCGTCGAGCGCGGGAGCGTGCGGGGCCGGACGCGGGTACGCGCGGGGTGGCGGAGACGAGGGCGCCGAGGCACGGACCGCGGGTGCGCGCGGAGCAGAGGTCAGAGACAGCTACCGCCTCGGGGCCGGTCGCAGCGCCCTCGTAACCGCGCCGCGAGCCGTCGCGCCACCCGGCTCCGGGACGGGCGGGGCGCGCCAGGGGGCAGCAGCGCGTCGGCCGAGGTGGCTGATGCCGCCTCGGCCGACGATCCGCCCGGGGTCGCAGACTTACGCCTCGCTCGCCCTGAGCATGTCCTCGCGCTCGACGATCTTCACGCGCTCGCGGCCCTGCGGCTCGCCCAGCGACTTCTCCGCGGCGTCGAGGCGGTACCAGCCCTCCCACGTGGTGAAGCGGACGTTGCGCTCGCCGAGGAACGCGTCGACGGCCTCGGGCTCGGGCGAGGCCGGGGTGTGCAGGCGGCCGTTCGCGCGGTCGTCGAGCAGGCTCGCGACCGTCTCGTTGGCGTCGCCCTTGGTGTGGCCGATGAGGCCGACGGGGCCGCGCCGGATCCACCCGGTGACGTACGTCGACTGCAGGTGCTCGCCGCTCTCCTCGATCACACGGCCCGCCCGGTCGGGGACCGTGCCGGACGCGACGTCCCAGGGCAGCTTGGGCAGTTCGTCGGAGAGGTAGCCCACCGCGCGGTAGACCGCTCCGAGGTCCCAGTCCTTGAACTCGCCGGTGCCCTTGACGTTGCCGGTGCCGTCCAGGGCGGTGCGCTCGGTGCGCAGGCCGACGACCCGGCCGTCCTCGCCGAGGATCTCGACCGGCGACTCGAAGAAGTGCAGGAACAGCTTGTGGGGCCGGTCACCGACGTCGCGGATGGCCCAGTTCTCCAGGGTCTTGGCGACCATGTCGGCCTGCTTGTTGCCGCGCCGGGTCGCGATCGAACCGTCGTCGTAGTCGATGTCCTCGGGGTCGACGATGACCTCGATGTTCGGCGAGTGGTCCAGCTCGCGCAGCTCCATCGGGCTGAACTTGGCCTGCGCGGGGCCACGGCGCCCGAAGACGTGGACCTCCAGCGCCTTGTTGGCCTTGAGGCCCTCGTGGACGTTGGCCGGGATCTCGGTCGGCAGCAGCTCCTCCGCGGTCTTGGCGAGGATGCGCGCCACGTCGAGCGCGACGTTGCCGACACCGAGGACGGCGACCTTCTCCGCCTCCAGCGGCCAGGTCCGCGGCACGTCCGGGTGCCCGTCGTACCAGGACACGAAGTCCGCGGCGCCGTACGAGCCGTCGAGGTCGATGCCCGGTATGCCGAGCTCGCGGTCGGCCGTCGCGCCCGTGGAGAAGATCACCGCGTCGTAGAAGGCGCGCAGGTCGTCCAGGCTGATGTCGCGCGGGTAGTCGACGTTGCCGAAGAGGCGGATCTGAGGCTTGTCGAGCACCTGGTGCAGGGCGGTGATGATGCCCTTGATCCGCGGGTGGTCCGGGGCGACGCCGTAACGGATCAGGCCGAAGGGTGC
Source organism: Streptomyces sp. NPDC058308 (assembly GCF_042880275.1). Lineage (NCBI taxonomy): Bacteria > Bacillati > Actinomycetota > Actinomycetes > Kitasatosporales > Streptomycetaceae > Streptomyces > Streptomyces sp. NPDC058308. The sequence continues at coordinate 36,408 of NZ_JBHVZA010000023.1, read as the reverse complement.
CGGCATCCGCTCGAAGAGGTCGATCGACACGCCCGGCTCGACCGCCTCTGCGGACTTGAGCAGCGCGTCGGCGGCGTAGATCCCGGCGGGGCCGGCTCCGACAATGGCTACCCGCAGAGGGCGAGACATGTTCAGGTTCCCTTCGAGCGGTGAATGGAGTGACTCGAGGGAAAGCCTAAACTAAGGCAAGCCTTAGTAAGTAGGCGGGTCATCCTTATGACCCCATAAGGCTGCCTTATGAGTGTAAGCATGCCCGGAGAGCACCCCGAGGGTGCCCCGGGCATCCACCGGAGGGCGCCCGACGGTGACACAAGGCAGGTGACACAAGGCAGCTGACAGATCGCGGCCCGAGCGTTACGATCGTCTCGATGATCACTCATTCTGACAGCAGATTGGGGGCCCCGTCCGCGCAAGGTGAGTGCTGATGCTCACTCAGATCGCGAACGAGGATTCCCACCTCCCCCTCAGGCCTTCGTGGCCGCCCCTCGGGTCTTCATGGCCGCCCCTCGGGCCTCCGTCACCCTCCGGGTCCTTCTGGCCGCGCGTGCGAGAGTTCGCTGTGCCGCCCTCCATGATCGAGACGGCGACCGCACGCCGTCATGTCGGCGACTGGGCGGGCGCATGCGCCGCCGCGCACGTCGACGTCGACTTCGGCCTGCGCACGGTGGCCCGTTCCCACGGCCGGGCCGTCGCCACCCGACTCCGGTCCGACCTCCGCCATCTGGCACCCGACCTGCTGCGCTGGCACATGCCCAGGATCGCCCCCGACGGGCTGCTCCGGCCGGGCCTGACCATCGCGCTGGCCCGGTACGAGACCGTGGATCACGATGGGGGGCGCCGTCGCCCACGCCCCCTGCATCTCGTCGTCCGCACCCCGCCCGCCTGGGCGGACGCCGGACAACGGATCAGCCTCGCGGTGTGGGACGGCTCCCCTGCCGATCCCGGCACCGCAGGCCACCCGCATCCGCACCCCCACCGGCGCTTCCGTCTCGACCTGCATCGCCACCTGTGGGATGTGCGCAGGGCGCAGGAGCTGCGGGTCCGGTCCGGGGCCGATCAGCCGGCCCCCGACGACCACCCCCTGCCGCACCGCCTCCCCTGTGCGGTCGGCCGTTGGGCCCCCGAGGCGGACCTCCTCCTGCGCGCCGACGGCCGGCCGCGTGGACCCGTCCTGGTGCGGCTCGGCTCCGGGCGGCGGATGGTCCTGGAGCCCGGCGGGGATCGCGACGGCGCCGGAGCGCCCCGCGTCCGGATCGCGGAAGCACCGGCCGGAGTCGACGTGTCCACCCTGCCGGTGCTCCCCGACGCGGCGACCTGGGTACCGCCCGACCTGCACCTGCTCCGCACCGGTGCCATCGAGCCCGACCGGCTGCACCCGCTGGTCGCGTCGGCACTGGTGCCGGGGTTCTCCCCCGCCCAGAAGCCGTCGGCCACAGCTCGGACCGGGCAGCCGCGCCTCATCGAGTGCCGGGGCGCGCAGCACCGCATCGCCCTGGTCGACGGGGGGTTGATCCCGCTGGACCACGACCCGGTCGAGATCCACAGGGAGGAACTGCTGGTCGCGCTGACCGGCACTCCGCTCCCCTGCCTGCGGGCCATCGACGAGGCGCACCGCCGCCCGGACTGCCTCACCGGCGTCCGGGAACGCCTCGACCACGGTGACATCGACGGCGCCCTGGCCGTCGTCGAGAACCTCATCGGCCCCGAGGCGCTGCTGCGCGACGGCCCGCTGCGGGACGAACTGGAGACGGCCGCGCACCGGCGCGTCACCTACGGCCTCTACCGGGCGGGCCTGATCGACCCCGCCACCAGCCCGGCCCTCGGCCCCGACCACGCGGACCGGCGAGGACGACGGCCGCACCGGCATCGCACGACCCTCCGCTGACCTCGGAGACGTTTTCGGCGACCCAGGAACCGGCCTCCCGGCCCCGCGTCCTGCCGCCCACCCCTCACCCACCCATCACAGACCGAAAGGTGATCACTCATGCCCGTACACACCCCCTCCCCCGCCACCGCCACGCCCACCGACCAGGAGATGCCCGCCCAACTCGACGTAGCAGGCGCCCTGTTGGAGCTCCTGCGCGATTCGACCACCGAGCCGCGCCCGGACGACCAGCTGGAGGCCCTGACCCTCGCGGTGGCCGCCGACCTGCCCGTACTCCTGTGGGGTGAACCGGGCATCGGGAAGACCGCGGCCCTCACCCAGCTCGCCACCGCCCTCGACCTGCCCCTGACCACGGTCATCGCCAGCGTGCACGAACCGTCCGACTTCTCCGGCCTGCCCGTCGTCGGGGACGACCCCGCGGAGCACGGCGTGCCGATGGCGCCGCCGGACTGGGCCGTACGCCTGGTGCGGGCCGGCCGCGGGCTGCTGTTCCTGGACGAGCTGTCCACCGCGCCTCCCGCCGTCCAGGCCGCGCTGCTCCGGCTGGTCCTCGAACGGCGTATCGGCGCCCTGCAACTCCCGCCCGGTGTACGGATCGTGGCCGCCGCCAACCCGCGCTCGTCGGCGGCCGACGGCTGGGAGCTGAGCCCACCGCTCGCCAACCGCTTCGTCCATCTGCGGTGGACCCACGACCACGACGTGGTCGTACGCGGTCTCGGCGGCACCTGGCCCCGGGCGACGCTCCCCCGGCTCGACCCGCGGAAACTGCCCGAGGCCGTGGAGTTTGCCCGTCGCGGTGTCTGCGGGCTGCTCGCGGCCCGGCCGAAACTCGTCCATCAGCTGCCCGGCAGCGAAGCGCGGCGCGGCGGGGCCTGGCCCTCACCCCGGAGCTGGGAGATGGCCCTGCATCTGACCGCCTTCGCGACCGCCGCGGGCTCCTCACGCGACGTGCTCTCCCTGCTCGTCAGGGGAACCGTGGGAGACGGACCGGGGCTGGAACTCCTGGCCGGTCTCGACCGGATGGACCTGCCCGGCCCCGAGGAACTCCTCGCCGACCCGGCCGCCGCCGACCTGCCCGAGCGCGGCGATCTGCGCCAGGCCGTGCTCGACGCCGTGGTGGAAGCGGTCCGCAACCGCCCGGACAAGGCCCGCTGGGACGCGGCATGGACGCTGCTGGTCCGGGCCGTGGAGACCGGCGCTCCGGACCTCGTCGTCGTACCCGCGACCACGCTGGCCACGCTGCGGCGCGCGGACTGGGACGTCCCCGCCTCGATCGAACGCCTTGCGGGCACGGTGTCCCTGTCCCGGCGGGCCGACCGCGCGGCGGCCCGCGCCGCCGCCAGGTCCGGCCGATGACGGCCCCGGACGCGGCGCGGGCACTGGACTTCGACAAGCTCTTCGCCGCCCGCCTGCATGCGGCCCGCGCCCGGCCCTACCTGGCCACGGCGCTGTTCGCACTGCACACCGTGGCGTCACGGCAGGTGCCGACGATGGCCGTCGACCGGCACTGGCGCTGCTATGTCTCGCCGGTCTTTGTGGACCGGACGCCTGTGGAGGAGCTCGCCGGGGTGTGGGTGCACGAGGTCTCCCACCTGCTGCGCGACCACCACGGCCGCAGCGACCGCGTCGCGCGGGAGCGCGGGCTCACCGGACCCGCGGAGCGCTTGCGGATGAACATCGCCGCGGACTGCGAGATCAACGACGACGCGTTCGGTGACGGCCTCGTCCAGCCCGAAGGGGCCGTCCTGCCCGAGACGTTGGGGCTCACCGACGGCGAGCTGATGGAGGACTACCTGCGCCAGTTCCGGCTCGGACCGCGCACCCAGAGCATGGCCTGGCTGGACTGCGGCAGCGGCGCCGACGGACGCCCGCGCGAGTGGGACCGGGGGCCGGAGGGCGCACACGGGCTCAGCGAACAGGAGCGGGACGCGGTCCGGTTCCGGGTGGCGCAGGGCATCACCGCCCGGCCGGGCAGCGCGCCCAGGGGGTGGCGGCGGTGGGCGGCGGAGGCGTTCCATCCGCCGCAGCCGTGGCGGGAGTTGCTGGGGTCGGCGGTCCGCTCGGCGGCCTCGGGTGCCGGTGCGGGCGAGGACTACACGTACGGCAGGCCGGGGCGCCGTTCGGCCGGGTTGCCCGGCGTCGTGCTGCCAAGCCTGCGGCGCAGGCCGCCCCGGGTCTGCGTCGTGATCGACACGTCCGGTTCGGTCAGCGACGCCGAACTGGGCAGCGCGCTCCTCGAAGTGGCGGCCGTCTCCCGGGCCGTGGGCGGCCGTCGCGACCTGGTCACCGTGCTGCCGTGCGACGCGGCGGCCCCGGTGGTCCACTCCCTGTGCCGTAGCGCGGGGGTTCCGCTGGTGGGCGGGGGAGGCACGGATCTGCGTGCGGGCTTCAGCAGGGCGCTGCGGACGCGGCCCCGGCCCGATGTCATCGTGGCCCTGACCGACGGCCAGACGCCGTGGCCGAGCACGCAGCCGCCGTGCCGGACCGTGGTGGGTCTGTTCCCGCGCTGGCGCGGTGGCGGGCGGGCGGACGAGGACGATCCCGACTACACGCCGGACCTGCCGCCCGCCTGGGCCCGGGTGGTGGACATCGGGTAGCCGCCCGTCCGCCGTACGTCCGGGCCGGCCCGGGTGGGCACCGGCCTTGACGTACGGACGGAGCGGACGGCGGCGAACCGGAACAGGCGGCCCGGATCAGCCGGACGGGAACCGGATCGGGCGACGTCGAACCGGATCAGGCGACGTCGAACCGGTCGAGGTCCATGACCTTGGCCCACGCCGCGACGAAGTCGGTCACGAACTTCTCCTTCGCGTCGTCACTCGCGTACACCTCGGCGAGCGCGCGCAGTTCGGAGTTCGAACCGAAGACCAGGTCGGCGCGGCTGCCGGTCCACTTGACCTCGCCCGCGGCGTCGCGGCCCTCGAAGGTGTCCTGGGCCTCGGACGTCGACTTCCACGTCGTGCCCAGGTCGAGCAGGTTCACGAAGAAGTCGTTGGTCAGCGTGCCGGGGCTCGTGGTGAGGACGCCGAGCTTCGAGCCCTGGTGGTTGGCGCCCAGGACCCGCAGGCCGCCCACGAGCACGGTCATCTCCGGGGCGCTCAGGGTCAGCAGGTTCGCCTTGTCGAGCAGCAGGTACTCGGCGGGCAGCCGGTTGCCCTTGCCGACGTAGTTGCGGAAACCGTCCGCCGCGGGCTCGATCGCCGCGAACGACTCCACGTCGGTCTGCTCCTGCGACGCGTCGACGCGGCCCGGCGTGAAGGGCACCTCGACGGCGAAGCCCGCGTCCTTGGCGGCCTGCTCGACGGCCGCGCCGCCGCCGAGCACGATCAGGTCCGCGAGCGAGACCTGCTTGCCGTCGGTGCGGGCCGAGTTGAAGGACTCCTGGATGGTCTCCAGGGTGCTCAGGACGGTCGCCAGCTGGTCGGGGTTGTTGACCTCCCAGCCGCGCTGCGGCTCCAGGCGGATGCGCGCGCCGTTGGCACCGCCGCGCTTGTCGCTGCCGCGGAAGGACGAGGCCGCGGCCCACGCGGTGGACACCAGCTGGGACACCGACAGGTCCGAGTCGAGGATCTGCGCCTTGAGAGCGGCGGTCTCCTCGGCGCCGATGCCTTCGTACGTCGCCTCGGGCAGCGGGTCCTGCCACAGCTGCGTCTCGCTCGGGACCTCCGGGCCGAGGTAGCGCACGACCGGGCCCATGTCACGGTGGGTCAGCTTGAACCAGGCCCGGGCGAAGGCGTCCGCGAACGCCTGCGGGTCGTCCTTGAAGCGGCGCGAGATCGGCTCGTAGACCGGGTCGAGGCGCAGCGAGAGGTCGGTCGTCAGCATCGTCGGGGCGTGGGTCTTCGACGCGTCGAACGCGTCGGGCACGGTGCCCGCTCCCGCGCCGTCCTTCGGCCGCCACTGGAAGGCGCCCGCGGGGCTCTTGAACAGCTCCCACTCGTAGCCGAAGAGGATCTCGAAGAAGCTGTTGTCCCACGCGGTGGGGGTGTCGGTCCAGATGCCCTCGAGACCGCTGGTGATCGCGTCGGCGCCGACGCCGGTGCCGTGCGTGCTCCGCCAGCCCAGTCCCATCTGCTCCATCGGGGCGGCCTCGGGGTCGTCGCCGACCGCGTCGGCCGGGCCCGCGCCGTGGGTCTTGCCGAAGGTGTGACCGCCCGCGATCAGGGCGACCGTCTCCTCGTCGTTCATCGCCATCCGGCGGAAGGTCTCACGGATGTCGCGGGCCGCGGCGATCGGGTCCGGAGTGCCGTTCGGGCCCTCGGGGTTGACGTAGATCAGACCCATCTGGACAGCGCCGAGAGGGTTCTCCAGCTCACGGTCGCCGGTGTAGCGCTCGTCGCCGAGCCAGGTGGTCTCCGGACCCCAGTAGACGTCCTCGTCGGGCTCCCACACGTCGGCGCGGCCGCCGCCGAAGCCGAAGGTCTCGAAGCCCATCTGCTCCAGGGCGACGTTGCCGGTGAGGACCAGGAGGTCGGCCCACGAGAGGGACTGCCCGTACTTCTTCTTGACCGGCCACAGCAGCCGGCGGGCCTTGTCGAGGCTGGCGTTGTCCGGCCAGCTGTTGAGCGGGGCGAAGCGCTGCTGGCCGGCGCCGGCGCCGCCGCGGCCGTCGCTGATCCGGTAGGTGCCCGCGCTGTGCCAGGCCATGCGGATCATGAACGGGCCGTAGTTGCCGAAGTCGGCGGGCCACCAGTCCTGCGAGGTCGTGAGGACCTCGGCGATGTCCCGCTTCACGGCCGGGAGGTCCAGGGACTCGAACGCCTTGGCGTAGTCGAACTCCTCGCCGAGCGGGTTGGCCACGGCGGGGTTCTTGGCGAGGATCTTCAGGTTGAGCCGTTCCGGCCACCACTGCCGGTTCCCGCCGCCCTGCGTCGGGTGTGCCGCGCGCGCGACCGGGCAACCGCTCCCTGTCTCCTCCGGCTTGGGGTCGGTGACGATCGCGTCGTGGTTCTCAGTCATGGGAATCCTTCCGGAGGGGGCGGATCACGGTGCTCAAGAGCTGAGGGTGGTGGAACAGTCGGGGGCACAGGTCCGACCGACCGCGCGCGGGCGTGCGGTCTGCGAGCCGCGGATCCGGATGCCGGGCCGGGAGGACCCGTCTCCTGAAGTCACGTGTAGTTCCCTGCTGTTGCCCTGACCCTTGGCTGTCAGCCGGAACCGATCCTACGATGGACCAAATCCAAGTCAATATGCCAGACAAGTCAATACGGCAGACAAGTCAATACGACGGACAGGCGCACGCGTATCCAATCGTCGGGACTATGCACAGTGAGGGCTGGTGGTCATGAGTGACCTGCTGCATCGACTTCGTGGCCGCGGCTGGCGGATGACCGCCCAGCGTCGCGTCGTCGCCGAGGTGCTCGCCGGTGAACACGTCCACCTGACCGCCGACGAGGTGCTCGTCCAGGCCACGCTCCGGCTGCCGGAGATCTCGCGCGCCACCGTCTACAACACCCTCGGCGAACTGGTCGCGCTCGGCGAAGTCGCCGAAGTGGCCACGGACGGCCGTGCCAAACGCTACGACCCGAACGCCCACCACCCCCACCAGCACTTGGTGTGCTCGGGCTGCGGCGCCATCCGCGACGTCCACCCCGAGGGCGACCCGCTCACCGACCTGCCGCCCTCCGAGCGGTACGGCTTCACCGTCTCCGCGGCCGAGGTGACCTTCCGGGGCCGGTGCCCCGACTGCGCCGGCGCCTGACCCTTCGCCGGGACCCGGCCTTCGGTTACGCGGTGCGCATCCCGGCTACGCGGTGCGCATCCCGGCGGCGAGAGTGGTGCCGTCGGCGGGGTCGATCAGGAGGAAGGATCCGGTGCGCCGGGAGTCGGCGTAGGAGTCCAGGGCGATCGGTTCGGCGGTGCGGACCCTGACCCGGCCGATGTCGTTGGCGACGAGCCGGCCGGGGGCGGGGTACTGGGAGAGATCCTCCAGGGTCAGCCGCGACGGGATCTCCTTGACGATGGCCTTGACGGTGCGGGTGGTGTGCTTGAGCAGGACCCGCTGGCCGACCGTGAGGGGCGTGTCGGCGACGTGGCAGACCGTGGCCTCGACGTCCTGGCCGAGGGCGGGGATGCCGTCGGAGGGCACCAGGAGGTCGCCGCGGGAGACGTCGATGTCGTCTTCGAGAAGGATGGTGACCGACTGGGGTGACCACGCGACGTCGACGGGGGTGCCGAGCAGGTCGATGCCCTTGACGGTGGAGGTGCGTCCGGAGGGCAGGACGGTGACGGACTCGCCGACGCGGAAGGTGCCGACGGCGATCTGGCCCGCGTAGCCGCGGTAGTCGGGGTGTTCGGCGGTCTGCGGGCGGATGACGTACTGCACGGGGAAGCGGGCCTGGCAGCCGTCCGGGTCGTGACCGACCGGAACGGTCTCCAGGTGCTCCAGGACCGTCGGGCCGCAGTACCAGTCCATGTGCGCGGACGGGTCGACCACGTTGTCGCCCGCGAGGGCGGAGACGGGGATGGCGGTGACCTCCGGTATGCCGAGCTCGGCGGCGTACGCGGTGAACTCCTCGGCGATCTTCGCGAAGACGGGCTCGGCGTAGTCGACGAGGTCCATCTTGTTCACGGCGAGGACCACGTGCGGGACGCGCAGCAGGGCGGCGACGGCGGCGTGGCGGCGGGTCTGCTCGACCACTCCGTTGCGGGCGTCGACCAGGATGACGGTCAGTTCGGCGGTGGAGGCGCCGGTGACCATGTTGCGCGTGTACTGCACGTGCCCGGGGGTGTCGGCGAGGATGAACCGGCGCCGGGCGGTGGCGAAGTAGCGGTAGGCCACGTCGATGGTGATGCCCTGTTCCCGCTCGGCACGCAGGCCGTCGGTCAGGAGGGCCAGGTCGGTTTCGGCGGCGCCGCGGCTGCGCGAGGCCCGCTCGACGGCCTCCAGCTGATCGGAAAGGATCGACTTGGAGTCGTGAAGGAGGCGCCCCACCAAGGTCGACTTGCCGTCGTCGACCGAACCGGCCGTGGCGAGGCGGAGTGTTCCGGCCGCGGAAGCGGCGCCGTCGTCCGTGCGGGTGCTGGCGTCGGTCCCGGTGCTTGTTCCGGGGCCGGTGCTAGTGCTTGTACCGGTGCTGGTGCTGGTGGTCATGTTTAGAAGTACCCCTCGCGCTTGCGGTCTTCCATCGCGGCCTCGGACAGCTTGTCGTCGGCGCGGGTCGCGCCTCGTTCGGTCAGCCGGGACGCGGCGATCTCGGCGATGACCTGCTCCAGGCCCGTCGCATCGGAGTCGACGGCGCCGGTGCAGGACATGTCACCGACGGTCCGGTAGCGCACCAGCCGTGTCTCGACCGGCTCGTCGGCGCGCGGCCCGCCCCACTCCCCGGCGGTCAGCCACATCCCCGCCCGCCGGAACACCTCTCGCTCGTGCGCGAAGTAGATCTGCGGCAGCTCGATGTCCTCGCGGGCGATGTACTGCCAGACATCCAGCTCGGTCCAGTTGGAGAGCGGGAAGACACGCACGTGCTCGCCGGGGGCGTGGCGGCCGTTGTAGAGCTGCCACAGCTCGGGGCGCTGGCGGCGCGGGTCCCACTGCGAGAACTCGTCGCGCAGCGAGAACACCCGCTCCTTGGCGCGCGCCTTCTCCTCGTCCCGGCGCCCGCCGCCGAAGACCGCGTCGAACCGCTCGCTCTGGATCTTCTCCGTGAGCGGCACGGTCTGCAGCGGATTACGGGTCCCGTCGGGCCGCTCGCGCAACGTGCCCGCGTCGATGTACTCCTGCACCGAGGCCACATGCAGCCGCAGCCCGTGCCGCTCCACGACCCGGTCGCGGTAGTCGATCGCCTCGGGGAAGTTGTGCCCGGTGTCGACATGCAGCAGCGAGAAGGGGACCGCCGCCGGGGCGAACGCCTTCAGCGCCAGGTGCAGCATGACGATCGAGTCCTTGCCACCGGAGAAGAGGATCACCGGGTTCTCGAACTCCCCCGCCACCTCACGGAAGATGTGCACCGCCTCGGACTCCAGGGCGTCCAAGTGGCTCAGCACGTACGGGCTTTCGGTCATGTGTGGCAGCGAAGACACGCTGATCGTCATGCCAGACCCCTTTCGACGAGCAGCGCGTACAGCGCGGCTGCGGACTCCTGCTCGGTCTGCCGCTGCGACTCGATCCGCAGATCCGGCGACTCGGGCTCCTCGTAGGGGTCGTCGACCCCGGTCAGACCGGCGATCTCCCCCGCGGCCTGCTTGGCGTACAGGCCCTTCACATCGCGTTCGGAACAGACCTCCACCGGAGTGGCGACATGCACCTCCAGATATACGGTGCCCTCGCGCCGGTGCCGTTCGCGCACCGCGTCCCGGCTGTCCGCGTAGGGCGCGATCACCGGTACGAGTACCTTCACGCCGTGGGAGGCGAGCAGTTCGGCGACGAACCCGATCCGCTGCACGTTGGTGTGCCGGTCCTCGCGGCTGAAGCCGAGGCCCGCCGAGAGGAACTCGCGGATCTCGTCCCCGTCGAGCACCTCGACGCGGTGGTCCTCACCTCGCAGGCGCCCGGCCAGCGCGTGGGCGATCGTGGTCTTCCCGGCGCTCGGCAGACCCGTCAGCCATACGGTCCCGCCACCATCGGTAGTGGGCATGGGGCTACCAGCCGATCGACTGGTAGAAGGCGGCGTACCGCCGGAACACGTCGTGCCCGACGGGCGGCCACGACAGACCGGCCTCGGCCGCCAGCCGCTCGGCCCGCTCCCTGCCCACCGCCGCCGGGTCCTGCCGGAAGAGTCCCGCGAGGCTCTCCTTCACCCGCAGTCCCCCGTCGCCGTCGCCGGAGCCCGTGTCGTCGTCCTCGGGCGGCGGCAGCAGCGCGAGGATCCGTACGAGGTCGCTGTTGTCCGGCGACGCGGCGGACTGCCGCCGCACCTCTTCCCAGAACACCGGGTACGGAACTTCGGTGAGGCGGAAGACCTCCTGGAACACGGCCATCAGCGCGTCGAAGCCCACGGCGTGGGGCTGTACCTCGTGCAGCCACCCGCGCTCGCCCCGGCAGGCGGCGGCGACCACCAGCGCGCTGACGTGGTCCACCGGCGTGTAGTCGGTGACGATGGGGCTGGAGAACCACATCCCCGTCTGCAGACAGGCCTTGACGAGCAGGTCGTGCAGTCCCCAGCGGCTGGGGACACCGGTGACGGAGTGCGGGGTGACTTCGCCGAAGCGGTGGACGGTGACGGGCAGTCCTCGCTCGGCGGCCTCGGCGAGCAGCCGTTCGGCGACCCACTTCGACTGGCTGTATCCGTCGGCGGGCACCGCGTCGGCCGACACGGGGCCCTCGGGGATGACCCCGGCGCCGTCCTCCCCGGTGGGAAACACTCCCAGGGTCGAGACGAAGTGCAGCTGCTTGGCGCGGTGGGTGGTGGCGAGGCGGAGGATCTCCACGGTGCCGTGGACGTTGGCGCCCCGGTGGGCGTGGTAGCCGCGGGCGAGGTTGACCATCGCGCCGTTGTGGACGACCGTGTCGACGCGCTCGGCCAGGGTGGTGAACTCCGCATCGCCGAGTCCGAGTCGGGGCAGGCGCAGGTCTCCCGGCACTCCCTCGATCCGGTCCGCGTGGGTCTCGTCCCAGAGGCGGTACTCCCGCAGGTTCGCGACGACCCGCTGCCGGGCGGTCGCCGCGTCGTCCGCCCGTACCAGGCAGTGCACGACCGCCTCCGTATTCACCAGCAGGTCGTGCAGCAGCTGACCGCCGATGAAGCCGGTGGCGCCGGTCAGCAGCACGTCGCACGGGGACGCGGGCGCGGTGACGACGGACGGCGGGACGATGTCCTCGGGCAACGCCGCGTCGGCGTTGAGGAGTTCCCTGAGCTCGCGGGCCGCGGCCTCGTCGGCGGCGCCGTCCGGCGCCGGCCGGGGGGCGTCGTGTCCGGTCAGGAGGGCGACCTGCCGGGCCACGGTCGGGCGCTCGTACACGTCCCGAACCGACACGCGGGTGCCGAACCGCTCGCTCAGGGCCACGGCGAGGCGCTGAGCACCGAGCGAGTCACCGCCCAGCTCGAAGAAGTCGGCGCCCGGGTCGACCTGTCCGACGGGCAGGAAGCCCAGCCAGGTGGCGCGGACCACGACCTCGACGGACTCCGGGGCGTGCTCCGCCCCTGCCGTGCCGCCGGGGACGGTCGGCTCCGGCAGGTCGGTCCGGTCCGGTCCCGGGCCGGACTGGGCAAGCTGTTTGAGCGCCTTGCGGTCGGCCTTGCCGTTGGGGGTGAGCGGCATGGCGTCCAGGACGACGAAGCGGCGCGGTGTCAGCGCGGGCGGCAGGCTCGCGGCGGCGTGCTCCCTGAGCAGGGCGGTGCCGAGTTCGGCGGAGCGCACGGTCACGAAGGCGACGAGCGCCCGGCTGTCGCCCTCCTCGTGCACGATCACCTTGGCTTCCCGCACCTGCGGGTGGCTCAGCAGCCCCGCCTCGACCTCCGACAGCTCGATGCGCACGCCGCCGATCTTGACCTGGTGGTCGAGGCGCCCGACGAACTGCAGGAGCCCGTCCGGCCGCCGGTAGCCGAGGTCACCCGTGCGGTACAGCCGGTCGCCCGGGATCTCCGGGAAGGGGTTGGGCACGAACACGGCCGCGGTCTTGCGGGGGTCCTTCACGTACCCGAGGCCGAGGCACTCGCCGCCGATCCAGATCTCGCCGGTCTCCCCGTTCTCCACGAGCTCCGCGCGGTCGTTCACGATCACCGCGTAGGTGTTGTCGATGGGGCGGCCGATAGGCATGGGATCGCGGTCGGCGTCGCTCACGGTGTGGAAGACGCTGCCGATCGACGCCTCGGTCGGGCCGTAGGTGTTGATGATGTCCACGTCCGGGAGATAGGACCGGAAGGTGCGGACGGCGTCCGCGGTCATCTCCTCGCCGCCGATGAGCAGTCGGCGCAGGGAGCCGAGGCGGTGGATCAGGCCGGGTTCCGTGGTGAGCAGCTCCACCAGCGTGTTGAAGATCGAGGGCACGAAGTCGGTGGTGGTGACGGCGTGCCGGTGGATGACGTCCACCGTCGCCTCGAGGTCGAGGATGCCCGAGCGCTCGGGTATCACGACCTGGCTACCTGTGGTGAGGGGCCACAGCAACTGCCAGAGGGACGAGTCGAATTGGTGCCTGCTGTTCTGCAGCACGACCTCGTCCACGCGGCTGCTGAGCCGGCGGCTCATGTAGGCGAAGCGGTTGAGCAGACCCCGGTGCACGTTGAGCGTGCACTTGGGCAGGCCGGTGGAACCGGAGGTGTAGAAGCCGTAGACGATGTCGTTCAAGGTGGCCGGGGGCACGGGCGGCGGCGCGACGTCGCGCGCCGGTTCCGCGGGCCGCACCGGCAGGACGGGGACGGCGAGCGGGGGCCGGCGACCGCCCCCGGAGGTCAGCACCACCTTGGCGTCGAGGGTCTCGATCATCCGGACGAGGCGGTCCGCGGGGCCCGAGTCGTCGACCGGGACGAACGGCGCAGCGAGCTTCATCGCCGCGATCATCGCGAGGGGCAGCTCCGCTCCCCCGTCGACGACGAGCGGAACGAAGTCGCCGCGGCCGACGCCGAGTTCGGCGAGCTGCCGGGCGAGGGCGTTGGCCCGCTCGTCGAGGTCCCGGTAGGAGAGCGTCAGCGAACCGTGGGTGACGGCGGGCGCCTGCGGCGTCGCGGCCGCCCTGGCCTCGAACAGCTGCAGGACGGTGCGGTCTCCCGGATCGTCGGCGGATGGCTCCGCGACGTCACTGCGTGACCCGACTCGATACCGCTCGGACATACCGGACGCCCCCTTGACGGGCCGCTTCGTGGGCGGCCTACTGTGCCCCGACTGTTCGGACTTGTTCGGACTGAACCGGAAGTTCCGAACCGGGAAAACGAATCGTGATTCCCCTAATATTCCGGAACAAGGTAAGGCCGCCGCCAGCAGCAGCGATACCGCTGCGTGATTACCACGTCCGTAAGCATCGCAATTACAGTCGTGGCTCCGTTGGCGACCTGCCCGTCGCAGGTGGAGTGAGCGTTGACGCGGTGAGAACGGGGATACTAATGTCACGGCTCGGTCCGTCATGAAATTCGGTATCCACTATGTCGACGCACGGTCCCGGGGGTAATACGCAGATGGATTTGAAACAACTCAAGGGCCTGCGCGTGGGCCTGTTCACCTCGGGCGGGCTTTCCAGCACCGCCGTCGCCGCGTGGCTGGCGGAAAATGATGTCGACGTGACCTGCTACGTCGCCGACATCGGCCAGCAGGCGCCGCTGCCCGCAGGGGAACTCGCCGCACGCCTCTCCCAGTACGGCCTGAAGTCCAAGGCCGTCGACCTCCGCGCCGAGATGGCCGGCACCGCGCTCGACCTCGTGACGTACCAGGCGACCTACGAGGGCGGTTACTGGAACACCACCGGCGCCTCGCGTGCGGTCCTGGTCGGCGGGCTCGGCCCGGTCCTGCGCGCCGACGGGTGCGACGTGCTCGCCCACGGCTGCGTGGGCGGCGGCAACGACCAGTCCAGGTTCGCCCGTTACGCGGCACGCTTCACGCCCGACCTCACGGTGTTCACGCCGTGGACCAGGGCGTGGATGCTGGAGCGGTTCCCGACCCGCACGGACATGAGCACCTACCTGTCCGGCCTGGGCTACGCCAAGGAGCTCACGGACTGGGTGGCGTACTCGGTCGACGGCGGGCTCGCCGGCTTCTCGCACGAGAGCGACGCGCTGGAGTCCCTGACCACCGCGCCCGCGTCGGTGGAGCCGCTGATGACGGTGTGGCCGCAGGACGCGGCCGCCGAGCCCGAGACGTTCACCGTCCGCTTCGAGGGCGGACGTCCCGTCGCGGTGGACGGCACCGCGGTCACCCCGCTCGAAGCGATGGAGCGGGCCAACGCCCTCGGCGCCCGGCACGGGATATCGCTGCGCACCGTGGTCGAGAACCGGGTGAACGGGACCAAGTGCCGTGGCGTGTACGAGGCGCCGGGGCTCGACGTCCTCGGCCCCTGCCTCGACGCGCTGTACCAGGCGTGCCTCGACAAGCCCTCGGCGGCGCTGCTGCGCCAGCTGTCCGCCACGCTCGGCACCGCCGTGTACGAGGGGCGCTTCCACGACGCGTCCGGACGGGCGGCGGCGGGCGGCGCCGACCTCCTCGCGGCCGGCGTGAGCGGGACCGTGGAGGCGACGCTGTACCGGGGGAACGTCCAGGTCCAGCGGTTGCTCGACCTCGCGGACGCGCCCGGGACGGCGCGCCAGACCCGCTTCACGCACGGCGGCCACCACTGGATCACGCAGGCGGGCTAGCACCTCACCGGCCGGACCGCCCGAAAAGCCGGGGGCGGGGAGTTCACCTCCCCGCCCCCGGCTTTCTTCGGCTGCCCCTACCGGGGCCGGGCCGTCACTGGGACCAGGCCGTCGGCGTACGGTCCCAGCGGTGGCGGCGCAGCTCGGCGTACAGCTCCGCCGACAGCGGCTCCGCTCCGCTCACCCCGAGGTTCGCCGCGACGTGGCGGACGCTGCGCATGCCCGGGATCACGGTGCTCACTGCCGGGTGCTGCAGGATGAACCGCAGCGCAAGCTCGGGCATCGTCATGTCCGCGGGCACGACCTTCTTGAGCTCGTCCGCGTGGTCGACGCTGGCGTGCAGGTTCTCCGGCACGAAGTACGAGCTGCGCCAGTCGTCCTCGGGCCAGGTCGTCTCGTGCGTGAGGGTGCCGGTCAGGGTGCCCTCGTCGAAGGGGACCCGGGCGATGACGGCGATGTCCCGCTCCTGGCAGGCGGCGAACAGCTCGTCCTCCGGCGCTTGGTCGAAGATGTTGTAGATCACCTGAACCGAGTCGACGAGCCCGGTGTCGAGCGTCTTCAGGACGTTGGTCGGCTCCCAGCGGTTGACGCTGATGCCCACGCCCTTGACGGCTCCCTCGTCCTTCAGCCGGCGGATGGGGTCCTGCCAGCTCCGGTCGTCGGCCCAGCTGTCCTCCCACACATGGAACTGCAGCAGGTCGATCGATTCCGTGCCGAGCCCCTGAAGGCTCTTGCGGGTGTATTCGATGATGTGGTCCTCGGGAAATACATCGGCGAGCCTGGAGTCCCGCGTCGACGGCCACTTACGGTCCTTCGGCGGGATCTTCGTGGCGATGTAGAGCCGTTCTTCCGGGTGCTGCTCAAGCAGTTTTCCGAGCAATTCCTCACTGTGGCCGCGCCCGTAAATCCACGCGGTGTCGAAGAAGTTGCAGCCGCCCCGAATGCTCTCCTCCAGAGCCTCCTGGCCCGTGGCGTCGTCGGCGCCTGACCAGCCGCCTTCACCTCCGGCTATTCCCCACATCCCATAGCCGACTTCGCTGACCTGCCACCCGAGCCTGCCGAAGCGTCGGTACTCCACGATTCAACCTCGTTTCCGCTTGTCACTGATTCACTGCCGCATTGATGTCAGTCCGCCTTGCGCACGATGGCGGACAGGGCCCGCACCATCGACTCCCCGATCCTCGGCGCGAGGGTCCCCGACGCCTGTGCGGGGTCCACCCGGATGCTCAGCTCGTAGGTCTTCCGCTGCGGGAGCCGGTTCACCTCGACGAGCACCGGGAAGTTCGTGCGGTCGGCGAAGCTCCACCGGTCGGTGCTGATGCGGCGCAGCGAGTCGACCTTGTCGAAGACGTGGAAGTCCGTGTAATTGAACATCGCCTCGAAGGGGGCGTGCCCCAGGTCCTTCTGGATCCGGGCCAACGGGTAACCGCGGTGGGCGAGATGCTCGCGCTCCGCCTCGAACGCGGCCTGGACCAGCTCCGTCCAGTTGCCGTGCTCCAGACGTACGCGCACTGGCAGCACGTTGAGGAACACACCGAGCACCAGGTCCGCCCCCTCCGACTCGGGGCGGCCGTTCCCGCACAGCCCGGTCACCACGTCCTCGGCTCCGCAGAGCTCGCCCATCGCCCAGAGGTGCGCGGCCAGGAAGACGCTCTTGGCCGGTACTCCCAGAGCCGCCGAGAACTCCTGTACCCGCGCGGCGAGTTCGTCGGGCAGCTCCCGCACCAGCTCGGCGGCTCCGGGCTCGTCCGCACCGGAGGCCACCGGAAGGGACAGCGGCTCCATGCCCTTGAGGAGCTCGCCCCAGTACGTGCGCGACGCGGCGTTCCGGATGGCGCTCTGCTCGGCCGCCACGAAGTCGCGGTAGCGGACCTGCGGCATCGGTTCGAGTCCCGGGCCGTCGTACCCGAGCCGCCGCTCGTACTCGACCAGGATCTCGGTCGCGAGGCGGGCGAAGCTCCAGCCGTCGAGGAGGATGTGATGCACCGACAGGGAGAGGTGGAAGGAGTCCTGGGAGAGGACACCCACGTGGATGCGGAGCAGCGGGGCCTTCGTCTCGTCGAAGGCGGTCGCGGATTCCCGCTCCCACCAGTCGTCCAGGGCCCTCTGCTGCTCCTCGTCGGTGAGTCCGCTCAGGTCCTGCGTCTCCAGGGGGACCGTGGCCGTGCCGTGGACCAGCTGCAGGGGCTCGCGGAACTCGGCGAGTTCGAAGGAGGTGCGGAGCATCTCGTGCCGGTCGACGAGCGCCGCCACGGCGTCCCGCAGCGCCCCCTCGTCCCACGGGCCGCTCACGCGCACCCGGGTCAGGTCGTGGTAGAGCGCCGGGTCGTCGCTGAGTTCGCAGTGGTACAGGATGCCCAGCTGGAGCGAGGAGAGCGGGTAGGCGGCCGCCACGCCCGCGGGCACGAGTGCCGGGTCGAGGTCGGCGAGCGTCGTCGTGAGCGTGGCACCCGTCGAGGGCTGCTCGGCCACGGGATCGTCGCCGAGCCCCGCGGCCTCGCGGGCGAGTTCACCGAGCGTGGGATGGAGGAACACCTCTTCCACGCTGATGTCGAGGCCCGCCGAGCGCGCCTGCGCCACCAGCCGGATCGCCGTGATCGAGTCCCCGCCGAGGGAGAAGAAGTTGTCGTCCGCCGCGATGGAGTCACGCCCCAGCACCTGCGACCACACCTCGCGCAGCCGCTCGAACCCCGGCCCCGCTCCCGCCGGCGTCCCCAGCACACCTGTGTCCGTCATGTCCTCGCCCCTCCCCTTGCGCCGCACAGGACCGCATCCGGCCGTGCGACTGCCTCTGAAATCACCGCTGTCCAGCGGTCGAGCAGGTCCTCCACCGTGCCGCGCGCGAAGAGGTCGGTGCTGTACTCGACGGTGGCCACTATCTCCCCGGCCACTTCCTCGATCTCCAGTGTGAGATCGAACTTCGCGCTGCCGTTGTGCAGCGGTACCGGCGTCGCCCGCAGTCCCGCGAGGCGGGCCTCGGGGCGGCGCGGCCCCTGGTAGGCGAGGGCCGCCTGGACGAGCGGCGGCACGGACAGCACCCGTTCGGTGACGAGTTCCTGCACCAGCCGGTCGAAGGGGACGTACTCGTGCTCGATGGCGTCGAGCACCTGCCCGTGTGCCAGGCGCAGCGCGTCGCGGAAGGAGCGGGTGCCCCGGAAGTCGAGCCGCAGGACGACCGTGTTCACGAAGAACCCGAGGACGTCCTCGAAGTCCGGCCCCGGCCGGCCCGCCGCGGGCGAGCCGATCAACAGGTCGTCCTGCCCGCAGAGTTCACGCAGCGCGGCGCCGAGCGCGGTCAGGACCACGCAGTACGGGGTGGTTCCTTCCTCGCGGGCGAGCCGGGTGACCGCGGCGAGGAGGCCGTCCGGAGTGTTCCGCGAGAGGCGGTGGCCGCGGTAGCTCATGGCCTTGGGCCGTGGGTGGTCGGCCGGGAGTTCCAGCACCGTGGGCGCTCCGCGCAGCCGTTCCACCACGTGTGCGACGAGGGCGTCCGCCGAGGCGGAGCCGTCCAGGTCGTGCTGCGTGCGGATGAAGTCGCGGTATCCGGTGGAGGGTTCCCGCCACGGCGACGTCCCGCCGGCCAGCCGCGCCGCGTAGGCCGCTGCGAGGTCCCGGTCGAGCACGTCGCTGCTCACCCCGTCCGAGACGATGTGGTGGGTGACCACGACGAGCAGGTGGTCGTCGGGTGCCACCCGGATGAGCGCGGCGCGCAGCAGCGGGGCGCTCGCCAGGTCGAACGGCTGCCGCGCGAGCTGCTCGGCCCGTACGAGCGGGGCGGCCGCGCCCTGGTCGCCCGCGCTCAGGTCGATGACCGGCAAAGGCACCGTCACGTCCCGCGCTATCTGGGCCGTCAGGCGGCCGTCCCGGAAGTGGAAGGAGGTCCGCAGCCGCTCGTGGCGCTCGACGACGTCCCCCAGGGCGAGCCGGAGGGCGGCGACGTCGAGGTCGCCGTGCAGCCGCAGCGCGCTCGGCACGTTGTACGCGGTGCCGGCCGCCTGCCTGAACTGCCCGAGGATCCACAGGCGTTGCTCGCCGGGCGAGACCGCGTCCGCAGGGGCGGTTTCCCGCGCCGGGGGCGGTACGGGGGCGCCGCCGCGGACCAGGACGGCGAGGTCCTTGACCGTGCCGGCCGCCAGGA
This sequence comes from Streptomyces sp. NPDC058308, assembly GCF_042880275.1. Lineage (NCBI taxonomy): Bacteria > Bacillati > Actinomycetota > Actinomycetes > Kitasatosporales > Streptomycetaceae > Streptomyces > Streptomyces sp. NPDC058308. Next base: position 17,165 of record NZ_JBHVZA010000023.1, on the reverse strand, counting down.
ACTCGCGTGCGGTCACCCGCGTTCCGTACTCCTGCGCCATCCGGCCAAGCACCCGTGCCATGTGCAGGGAGTCGCCGCCGAGCCCGATGAACTCGTCGGTCCGCCCCACGCGGCGCACGCCGAGCACCTCGCTCCACAGTGCCGCGAGGCGTTCCTCGTCCGGCCCCACCGGGCGGACGTAGGGGGTGTGGCGCTCCTCAGGTGCGGGCGCGGGCAGGGCTTTGCGGTCCAGCTTTCCCTGGGCGGTGACCGGCAGGGCGGGCAGTGCGACATACGCCGAGGGGATCGCGTAGTCGGGCAGGGACCGGGCGGCGAGTGCGCGCAGCCGCTGCGGATCGGCGTCCCCGACGATGTAGGCGACGAGTTGGGTGTGCCCGGACTCCGCGGTCATGGCCACCACGGCGCACTCCCGTACCAGGGCGTCCTGCGCGAGTGCCGCTTCGGCCTCGGCCGGCTCGACGCGGTGGCCGCGGATCTTCACCTGGTGGTCGTCGCGGCCCAGGAACTCGATCGCGCCGTCCGCGTCCCGGCGCGCCAGGTCGCCGGTGCGGTACAGGCGGCCGCCGGGGCTCCCGGCGAACGGGTCCGGCACGAAACGCCGGGCGGTGAGGTCGGCCCTGCCCTGATAGCCACGCGCCACCGCACGTCCGCCGATGTACAGCTCACCGGTCTCACCGGGAGCGCAGGGCACCATCGCGTGGTCGAGGACGTACGCCTCGACGCCGTCGAGTGCCGTGCCGATGGGCAGCGTACTGCCGCCGGGGAGCGGGGCACGGTCCGGATAGACCGCGGCGGTGGCCGTGATCGTGGTCTCGGTGAGCCCGTAGGCGTTGATCACGGGTACGGCGCTGTGCCTGCGCCAGGCGGCAAGGGTGCGGGTGTGCGTGGTGTCGCTGCCGACGACGAGGAGCCGCAGGCTCTGCGGCAGGGGGCGCGGTGTCCGGTCGAGGTCGGCGCACCACTGTGCCCAGTACGGCGTCGGGAGGTTGGCGACCGTCACCTGGTGCGTACGGAGGAAGTCCTCCATCGCGGCGGGCGGCAGCGCGGTGTCGTCCAGGACGACGAGGGTGCCGCCCGCGGCCAGAGTCGGGTAGACCTCCTCGCCGAGTACGTCGAACCCGGGGTTGGTGAACTGGAGCACGCGGTCCGTCCGGGACAGCCCGAAGAGCGCGCGGATGGCCTGCGCGTGGTTCGCGAGGGAGCGGTGCTCGACGGCCACGGGCTTGGGGAGGCCGGTGGAGCCGGAGGTGTGGATGAGGTAGGCGAGGCGTCGCGGGTCGTCGCGTACGGCGCCGCCCGCACCCGCGCCCGCGCCGTTCTCCGGCGCGGCGCACACGTCAAGCACGGGCAGGTCCCCGGCGACGGCCGCGGCGCAGGCGTCCGGCACGCGCCGCCCGTCGGTGAGCAGCAGCCGTGCCCCCGCGGACCGCAGCAGATACCGCGTGCGGTCCGCGGGGAGTCCGGGATCGAGCGGCAGATAGGCGGCCCCTGCCTTGGCGGCGGCGAGCAGCGCCGTGACGAGCTCAGGGCCGCGCGGCATCCGGACGGCGACCACCGGCTCTGCGGCGGGACCCTCGTCCACCGTGCCGGCGCACCGCGCGCGCAGGTGCCGCGCCAGCGCGTCGGCGCGCTCGTCCAGTTGCCGGTAACTCACCGAGACCGCGCCGTGGACCACGGCCACGGCGTCCGGCGCGGCGGCGGCCTGAGCCTCGAAGAGCTGGTGGACCAGCGGTTCCGCGTACGTCACTGGGTGTGCTCGCTCCATCGTCCGTCCGGCCGCCGCGTTCCGTCGGCCGCGCACTGCCCGACCAGGTCGCGTACGCGGCCGAAGACCTGCTGCGCCTGCTCGGCGTGCAGATAGAAGTGATCGCCGGGGAAGGAGAGCTGCTGGAACTCTCCGGTGGTGTATTCCTGCCAGCCCCGGATGTCCGCGGCCGTGGCGGAGGCGTCGTCGACGCCCGACATGACGGTGACGGGAGCGCCGATCCGCGTCCGGGCGCGCGGCCGGTAGCTCTCGCCGATCGCCAGGTCCGCGCGCATCACCGGCAGGATCAGGGGCAGCAGTTCCGGGTCGGCGAGCACTTCCTCCTTGCTGCCGCCCAGGGCGCGCATCGCGGCGACCAGCGTCTCGTCGGGGACGTCGGAGCGCATCGCGGTGGTGCGGGAGGGCACGGAGGGGGCCGGAGCCCCGGACACGACGAGGTGGGCGGGCCGGATGCCGTAGGTCCGCTCCAGCTCCACCGCCACCTCGAACGCCACCAGGGCGCCCATGCTGTGGCCGAAGAGGACCAGCGGAAGGTCCGTGAACGCCTGGAGGCGGGCGGCTATGTCGTGCGCCAGGGGCTCGCACCGGGTGTGTGCCGGTTCCGTGAACCGCCCGGCGCGGCCCGGGTACTGCACCGCGCGCAGCTCCAGGTCCGGGCCCGCCCACGTCGACCACTGGCGGTAAGCACTGGCCGCTCCCCCGGCGTGCGGGAAGGCGATCAGCCGGGCCCGGGCCTGCGGCAGCCGCTCGCCCGAGAGCCACCGGTCCACCGTGGTGTCCGTGGTCATCGGGGCAGCGCCGACGAGGGCGCGGAGGTGCCGGCCGCCATGTCCTGGCGCAGGCTCAGCGGCCGCAGGTCGGTCCACACCTCGGCGATGTGCTCCAGGCACCGCGCCTCCGGCCCGCTGACCCCCATGTCGCGCCAGCCCGCGGGCACTTCGCGGCCCAGCGGCCAGATGGAGAACTGCTCCTCGTCGTTGGCGACCACGCGGTACTGGAGCTCGCTCTCCTGCTCCGCGGCCTCGGGCTGTTCGGATGCGGCCATGGACGTCTCCTCGGTTCTCGGTCGTGTTCTGGTTCGGTGGTGCTCGGTCATGGCGTTCCGGTCGGTGCGGTCAGCAGCTCCAGGTCGTCCCCGCCGGACAGCCGCAGCCGTCCTGCCTCGCGGAACAGCCCGGCGGGCGCCCCCATGCGGACGGTCTCCGTACGGGCCAGCCGGTAGTGACGCTGCACCGGCAGCTCCGCCGTCAGACCGCGCACCCCGCACACGTGCACGGCGGTCGCCGTGACGTCGGCCGCCGTCTCCGCGGCCAGCGCCAGCGCGTCCAGCGCGGCGCGGGCGGCGGGCCGGTCCTCGTCCGCGAGCTCGCCCGCCCGGAGCACCGCCAGGCGCACCGTCTCCACCCGGGTCGCCGCGCGCGCCAGCGCGAAGGAGACGCCCTGGAAGTCGTGGAGGACGGAGCCGAACTGCTCGCGGCGCAGCGTGTGCGCGCGGGCCGCGGCGTGCGCGCCCTCGGCCAGGCCGAGCAGGTAGGCGGCCTGCCGGATGCGGGCGCGGGCCGTCAGCTCCGGCCACCGCGCCGGTGACGGCCGGCCGAGCGCGCAGCCGTGCGGGACGAACACGTCGCCGTGAGCACCCACGTCGTCCGTGGGGAGCAGGGCCACGACCACGCCGTCCGCGGTCTCCAGGAAGAGCAGTCGGTGCGTGGTGTCCGGCTCGTGCGCACCGGCACGCGTACCGTCGACGGCCTTGAGTGAGACGGTCCAGCCCCCGTCGGCCGGCTGCGCCGCGAGCGGCTTCCCAGCTCCGAACGCGTCGGCGGACACGGTGAGTTCACCCGAACTCAAGCCGTTCAGTACGGCCTCGTGCGCGCCGTCGGCGGCGCAGAGACCCACCACGTCGGCGGTGAGTGCCGTGGCGCGGTACGGACCGCCCAGGGCGGCGCGTCCGAGTTCCTCGCACACCACCAGGGAGCCGGGCAGCCCCAGTCCGAGTCCGCCCGCGTCCGCGGGCACCTCGAATCCGGGCGCGCCGATCTCGACGAGGGCGGGCCAGCTCGGGCAGGACGCGCCGTCCACCGCCGGGGCGCCGTGGACGGCGTCCACCCCGAGTTTGCGCGCCGCCACCGAAGCGAAGCGGGTGCGGATCGCCTGCCGCAGGTGGCGGGTCAGGGTGTCCTCCACCGCTTCCGAGGCGGCCCCTGTGCCGCCGCCTTCACCCGCGGCGACGATCTGGAGCATCATCTCGGAGGTGCCGGCCGAGAAGGTCAGACCGGGCGCCTCCCGGTACGCGGCCTCCAGGGTCGAGGTCGCGGCGGCCGGCGGGGAGGACGGCGGGAGGGTGTTCGCCCACGCGGCCACCTCACGGGCCAGTTCACTGGTGACGTACTTGGCCACGGCCGCGCTGGTGGTGTCGGCCTCGTCGAGCCCCCGGTCGAGCTGCCCGAGCACCCACCAGGTGTGCAGCCGCGCGGCCTCGACCTCTGCGCCGAAGCGGCCGCCGCGCTCCAGTTCCGCCGCTTCGAGCCCGCCGGCGACCACGGCCGCGTACCACGACTCGGCCTTGAGCGAGTAGTCGAGACCGGTGCGTTCCACGGCGAGCGCCTGGGTCAGCAGCTGCCATCCCTGGCCGACCTCGCCGACGACGTCGGCGGCGGGCACGCGTACCTCGTCGAGCACCACCCGGTGGAACTGCTCGTCGGCGATCCCCGCGATCGTCTCCCGGCGCACGCCGGGGGCGTCCATGGCGACCATGAAGAGGGTGATGCCCTGGTAGCGCCCGTCGGGGTCGCCCGTCCGCGCGGCGCACAGGGCGACATCGGTGATGTCGCTCTTGAGGTTGTACGCCTTCACGCCGCTGATGACGAAATCGTCGCCGTCGCGTACCGCCGTGGTGCGCAGCCCGGCCAGGTCGGACCCGGCCTCCGGCTCCGTGTACAGCACGCTCGCGAAGCTCCGCCCCTCGCCGACGGCGGGCAGGTAACGCGCCTTGAGCTGTTCGGATCCGGCGTGCAGCAGGAACATCCCGACGATCTGCACGGTGTTGACGTGCAGCGTGTCCGGCACGCCCGCGCGGGCCAGTTCCTCGGCGACGATCGAGGCCTCGGTCAGCGTGGCGCCCTGGCCTCCGTACTCCTCGGGCCAGTTGGCGGCCAGCAGGCGCCGGCGGCCGAGTGCCCGGTACAGCGGGCGGACGTCCGGTTCCCGGCCGGTGTCGGCCAGGAGCCGGTCCAGCTCAGCTCGGATGTCCCCGGCGCCGAGCTCCTCGCGTACGCGGCCGCGGAACGCTTCCTGGTCCCGAGTGAAGCCGAAGTGCATGGTGCTGGTCTCTTCTCGCTCGTACGGTCCGTGTCACCGGGTCAGCTCTGCCTGTCCCCGGCGTTCTCGTCCATGAGGCGGGTCGCGTCCTCGTCGGACATGGCCTCGATCAGGGCGAGCAGGTCGTCGCTGCCGTCGGCCCGGGCGCGCAGCCGGTCGACGGTCTCCGCGAGGTGGGCCACCGTGGGCGAGCGGAAGAACTCCGCGAGGGCGACCCGTACCTGGAAGCGCTCGGAGAGCAGCGACATCAGCGACGCGGCCTGGAGGCTGTTGCCCCCGATCACGAAGAAGTCGTCGTGCACGCCGACCCGCTCCTGCCGCAGGGCCTTGGCGAAGATCTCCTCGGCGAGGATGCGCTCGGTCTCCGTGCGGGGAAGGGCGCCGCTGGTCTCCCGTGCGGCGAGGTGGTCCGGATCCGGATCCGGCAGGGCCCGCTGGTCGACCTTGCCGCTGACCGTGAGTGGCAGCGCCTCCAGCGTGACGAAGAAGGACGGCACCATGTAGCCGGGCAGCCGGGCGGCCGCGTGGGTCCGCAGCTCCGCCGCTTCCACGGTGGCGCCCGTGGAGGCGGTGTAGGCCACCAGGTGCCGCTCGCCGTGCGGGTCCGCCCACGGCACGACGGCCACCTGGCTGACGCCGGGGCAGGTCGCCAACGCGGCTTCCACATCGCCGAGTTCGATGCGCAGGCCGCGGATCTTCACCTGCTGGTCCTTGCGCCCGACGAAGACGAGGCTGCCGTCACGGCGCCTGCGCACCAGGTCACCGGTGTGGTAGAGGCGGCCGTCCGCGGTGCTGTCGAACGGGTCGGCGATCACCTTCTCGCGTGTGAGCTCGGGCGCGCCGAGGTATCCGCGCGTCAGTCCCTCGCCGCCCACGAGCAGTTCGCCGATCACGCCGTAGGGCACCGGCTCCAGGTGCTCGTCCAGGACGTGCGCGACATGGTTGGCGATGGGCAGACCGATGGGCGGGGAGGCGTCCCAGTGTCCGGGGCACTCGTGGACGACCATGGTGACCGTGCACTCCGTCGGCCCGTAGCCGTTGAAGAAGCGGTGGCCGTCCCGGTTCCAGCGGTTCACCAGCTCGCCGGGGAAGGCCTCACCGCCGACGAAGACGATGCGCAGGCCGGGCAGGCGGTCGGGGTCGAGGAGGGCCAGGACCGCGGGCGGCAGATCGACGAGGGAGATGCGCTCCTTCTCCAGCAGCTCCTGCAGCAGGCCCACGTCCAGCCGCACGTCGTCCGGCACCAGGTGCAACTGCGCGCCGGTGAGCAGCGCGTTGAACATCTCGCCGACGGAGACGTCGAAGTTCGCCGAGGCGTAGCCCAGTACATGGTCGTCGGGGGTGATCTCGAAGAGGTACCGCATGGCCTCGACGAAGCCGGTCACCGAGTGGTGCTCGATGAGCACGCCCTTGGGCCGCCCGGTCGTGCCGGAGGTGTACAGGACGTACGCGACGTCCGAAGGGGAGACCTCGTACGCCGGATCGTCGCCGCCCTGAACGGCCAGCTCGTCCGCAAGCCGCTCAAGGACGAGCACGTCATGACCGCCGGGCAGGCTCTTGGCACACTCCTCGTGGGCGAGCACGGCGACGGGCGCGGCGTCGTCGAGGATGGAGGCCATCCGGGCCGACGGATAGCCGGGGTCGACCGGCACGTACGCGGCACCGGACTTGAGCACCGCGAGGACACCAGCGATCAGGTCGGGCGTACGGCGCAGGCACAGCGCCACCCGCTCACCGGGCGCCGCGCCGCGTGCCCGCAACACCCGGGCCAGCCGGTTCGCCCGCTGGTTGAGCTCGTCGTAGGTGAGCCGTTCCGTGCCGACGACCAGGGCCACGGCGTGCGGGGTGGCCCGTACCCGCTCCTCGAACCGCGCCGGGACCGAGAGGTCGGGCACGGCGAGGGCGGGGCCGCGCCACTTCGTCACCAGCTCCTTGCGGGCCACCGACGTGAGCAGCGGAGTCCTGGAGAGCGTCAGACCGGGGTCGGCGAGGACCGCGGTGAGGGCGCGCTCGTAGTGGGAGAGCAGCCCCTCGACGGTCTCGGGGTCGAGGAGGTCGGTGTTGAACTCGGCCTCCACGGTGCTGCCTTCGGGGCGCTCGGTGACGTTCCAGCTCAGGTCGAAGCGGGAGGTGCCGGCGTCGAGGTACTCCTGGCGGACGTCGAGCCCCGGCAGTCCAAGGCCCTTGTCGACGGTGTTGTGGAAGGCGAACACGACCTGGAACAGCGGGGAACGCGAGGGGTCGCGGCGGGGCCGCGCCACCTCCACGATCTTCTCGAAGGGCAGCTCGCCGTGCGCGAAGTCCTCGCGCACCAGCGCGCCGACGCGTTCGACGAGCTCGCGGAAGCTCGGGGCGCCCGACAGGTCGGCGCGCAGCGGCAGCATGTTGACGAAGAAGCCGATCATCCGCTCGGCCTCGACCTGGTCGCGGTTGGCCGTGGGCGTACCGATGACGACGTCGTCCTGGCCGCTGTAGCGGTGCATGAGCAGCAGGAAGGCCGAGAGGTGAACGACGTAGGGGGTGACGCCGCAGGAGCGGGCGAGCCGCGCCACGGGCCCCACCAAGCCCGGGGCGAGGACCCGGCGCAGGTAGGTGCCGTCGTAGGTCGTCTCCGGGGGCCGGGCCCGGTCGGTGGGAAGTTCCAGGGTGGGGGCGCCGGTGAGCCGGTCGCGCCAGTACGCGGTCAGCTCTTCGTAGGTGTCGCCGGTGAGGCGGCGCCGCTGCCAGTCCGCGTAGTCGCCGTACTGGACGGTGAGGGGGGCCAGGTCTTCGGCCGTATAGGCGGCCGAGAGTTCGTCCGCGAAGACGCCGGCCGACCAGCCGTCGAAGACGACGTGGTGGACCACGAAGACGAAGAGGTGGTCCTCCTCGCCGATGAGCGCGAGCTCCGCCCGCCACAGGGGCGCTTCGGTGAGGTCGAAGGGGGTGCGGGCCAGCTCGGTGGCGAAGCTCCGGGCCGCCTCGGCACCCTCCGGGGCGGCGGAGAAGTCCCGCACCGTGAGCGGGGCCCCGGCCCGGGGGTCGTCCACGGGCAGCACGCGCTGCACCAGGCCGGAGTGCGTGTCGACCAGCGACGTGCGCAGGGTCTCGTGGCGGCCGACCACGGTCCGCAGCGCCCGGCGAAGGGCGGGGACGTCGAGGGCCCCCCTGATGCGGAAGGTGCTGGCGACGTTGTACGTGGCCCGGCCGGGTGCGAGCCGGTCGATGAACCAGAGGGTCTCCTGCGCAGGGGACAGCGGCGCTGGCTCCTGTGTGTCCCTGGCAGTCAGTTCCTGGCTTCGCCGGACCTCGGCTCCCGAGCGGAGCTGCGCGAGGAACTCTGCCCGGCGGCTCTCGGGCAGTTTGGCCAGTCTCTTGACCAGCTCGCTCATGGCAGATCTCCATTCGGCCGGACTTCGGGTACCGATTCGGAACGATAAAGAGAGGCTCCGGGGACTGTCCTCACCATCGGCGCTTGTTCCGGGTAAGCGTGACGCTTACCCCACTGTGGCCCAGCGATGAACGACCGCGTAAAGCCATTCGCTATTCCGCGATCCGGCCTCTGGATTAGTCTGCTTGCTGGCCGCGGCTGACCCATGTGCAGCGGCGCACCACGGTGACCGTGCCGTCAACAAGAGGAGCCGGACATGAACGACTCGCTGCGCGGCGGAGGTTCGGGGGCGCAGGTCATCGCCTTGTGGAGTGCGCCCCGCTCCCGCTCGACCGCGTTCCTGCGCATGATGATGGGGCGGGACGACGTGCTCGCCCTGCACGAGCCCTTTTCCCGTCTCGCGGACTTCGGTTCCGCGGAGGTCGGAGACCGGGTGGTGCACTCCGAGGCCGAACTCATCGCCGCCATCGGGGATATGGGAGCGAAATCGAGACTGTTCTTCAAGGACACCACCGATTTCCACTACCCGGGCGTGCTCGGGGATCAGCAATTCCTGCGCGAGGTGTGCCACACCTTCATCATCCGAGACCCTGCCGAGGTCATCGCTTCGCACTACGCGCTCAATCCCGAACTGCGCCGCGAGGAGGTCGGGTTCGCCCGGCTGCAGGAGATCTACGTGGCGGTGGCTAAGGCTCAGGGAGCCGAGCCCGTCGTGGTCGACTCCGACGACCTCATCGAACGGCCGGAGGCGACCGTGCGCGCGTACTGCGAGCGGGTCGGGCTGCCGTTCGACCCCACCACGCTCTCCTGGTCCCCCGGCATGCCCGCGGAGTGGAAGCTGACGGCGCGCTGGCACCAGGACGCCAGCGCCACCGACGGCTTCGTCAAAAGCACCAGGAAGTACGCGGACACGGTCGAGAGCAACCCGCTGCTCGCCGACTACCACCGGGAAGAACTCCCCTTCTACACCTACCTGTACGAGCGGCGCCTGCGGCCCCAAGAGGCGCCCGCGCAGCCGTAGCGGCACGCGAAGGGGGACAGGAGAGCCGGGGCGAACGAAAGTGGATCAGTGACGCGAGACGGTAGTACGCCTTCCGTGGACGAGCGCATCAAGGCGCTGTCCCCGGCCCAGCGCGAGCTGTATCTGCGCATGCTCCGGGAGCGGGAGCAGGCCCGGCCGTCGGGCGCGGCCACCTCGCCGTCCGGGACGGCCACTTCGCCGGGCGGGGCGGCCACTTCGCCGTCCCGGGCGGTCACTTCGTCGGGCGGCGTGATCGTCCTGCGGGAGGGCGCGATCGGGCGCACCGATCCGATCGTGCTCATCCATCCCATCGGTGGCGGGGTCTTCTGCTACGGGATGCTCGCCCGGCTCCTCGACGGACCGCATCCGGTCTGGGCGGTCGCCGCCGACGAGACCCTCTCCGGCGAACACCCGCCGACCGTCCCCGAGTTGGCCCAGCACTATGTGGACCTGCTCGGCGAGCGTGGAGCGGCGCACCCCGCACTGCTCGGCGGCTGGTCCTTCGGTGGCCTGGTCGCGCACGAAATGGCGCGCCGCCACGCCGCCGCGACCGGGCGGACCGTCCCGGTCGCGCTCATCGACAGCGCGCCGTGGCCGGCCGCGACCGGCCCGTGGTCCCGGGCCCAGACGCTGCGGGCGTTCGTCGAGGACCTGCTCGGTTCGAGCGGTGCCGAGACCGACGGTGTCCCGCTGCCGGACGCCGTCTGGCACGCACCGGTGCCCGAGGCGCTGGAGCGGGCGGCCCGCGGCCTGGAGGATCAGGGGCTCGGCCTCGGCCTCGGCACCGCGGAACTCCGGAGCCGGTACACGGTGTTCGCCCATGCCACCAAGGCCATGCAGCGGCACACGCCGGGCGCCCATCACGGCCAGGTGACGCTGTTCCACGCCGACGCCTCGGACGTCCGTCCTGACACCTGGCAGCTCCTGTGCACGGGGGTTCCGCTGCGGCGGCATCCCCTCCCCGGCGACCACTTCAGCCTGCTGACCGGGAAGACCGTGCACGACATCGCCCGCATTCTGCTTCACACCGTCAACGAAACTCAGGAGTACCGGTGACCGGGATCAAGGACGACTACCTCCACGAAGCGGAAATCTACGACGTTCTCTGGGCCGATCTGAACAGCTTCGATCTGCCCTTCCTGCTGACCGAGGCCAAGGAATTCGGCGGCCCGCTGCTCGAAATCGGCTGCGGCACGGGCCGGGTATTGCTGCCCTGCATGGAACACGTGGACCGCGCGGTGGGCGTGGACCGCTCCCCGTCGATGCTGGAGCAGGGACGGGTCAATCTGTCGGAGTCCGGCGTGCCCGAGGAGCGGGTCCGGCTGGTTGAAGGCGACCTGCGCGACTTCGACCTCGGTGAGCGGTTCAACCTCGTCCTCGCGGGCGGTCAGACCATGTTCCACCTGGAAACCGACGAGGACTGGCTGGCGGCTCTGACCACCATTCGCCGGCACATGCTGCCGGGGGCGCGTTTCGTCGCAGGAGTCCCGGTCTTCCAGGAAGCGGACTTCACCAATTACCACAATCGTCAGCTTTTCGTCGACGAGATCCGTCACCCGCGTACGGGCCGCCGGATCGCGCTGTGGGACTACAGCACCTTCGACTTCGAGAAGCAGAGCATCACGCGTCGACGGGTGAGCGAAATCCTCGACGAGCAGGGCCTCGTCCTGGAACGCCGCCACGACATCCGCAAGAACATCTATCGGTTCCCGCCGGAGATCCGCACGTTGCTGGAGCAGGCGGGCTTCCGCATCGAGCACGAGTACGGGGACTACGAGCGCAGCCCTTACGCGCCGGAATCCGAGGACTTCGTCTGGGTCGCCACCGCTTCCGAGTGAACGACCCAACCGTCAGAAAAAGGGGAACAGCCGTGTTGAACGCGTCCGAGAATCCGGCAGGGCAGAGCGCCACGGGCGTGTGCGGGGTGCTGGCGGAAGTGGTGGGCCGGTGGCCGGAGCGCACAGCGGTCTCCGACGGCGCGCAGTCGTTGTCGTACGCGGAGTTGGACCGCAGGTCGCAGGCGCTTGCCCGGCGCCTGCGGGCGGCGGGCGTGGGGCGCGGCTCCCTGGTGGCGGTGTGCACGGACCGCGGTGTGGACCTGATCGTCGCGCTCGTGGCGGCGCTGCGGACGGGGGCGGGCTATGTGCCCCTGGACCCGGGCTATCCGAGTGAGCGGCTGCGGATGACGGTGGCGGACGCCGGATGTGTGGCGGTGGCGGCTCCGGGACGCCTTGCGGAGACGTTCGCCGGGGTCGCAGGCGCGTTCGTCGACCTCGACGGCGCGGCCGCCCCCGATGACGGCACGACCGCCCCCGATGACGGCACGGAGGGCGCCGACGGCGGGTGGACGCCGGTATCGGCGCTGGACACCGCGTACGTCATCTACACCTCGGGCTCCACGGGCCGCCCCAAGGGGGTGGCGGTCAGCCACGACAACCTGCTGCGGCTCTTCTCCACGTCGAAGGACCTCTTCGGCTTCGACGAGTCCGATGTGTGGACGATGTTCCACTCGGCCGCGTTCGACTTCTCGGTGTGGGAGATCTACGGCGCGCTGCTGCACGGCGGCCGCGTCCACGTCGTGCCCTACGCCACCACCCGCGACCCGGACGCCATGTGGCGCCTGATCGGCGAGCAGCAGGTCACCATGCTCTCGCAGACCCCCACCGCGTTCGCGCACCTGGCCCGCGCGGCGGCCCGCGCCGGATACGGCCCCACGGGCCTGCGGCACATCGTCTTCGGCGGTGAGGCCCTCCAGCCCGCCCAACTCGCCGACTGGGCCGCCCACTACGGCACCGACGCCCCCTTCCTGGTCAACATGTACGGCATCACCGAGACCACCGTGCATGTCACCCATCACCGCCTCACCCGGGCCGACCTGAGCGATCCACGGCCCCACGGCACTCCCATCGGCACTCCGCTGCCGGACCTGACCGTCCACCTCCTGGACGAGCAGCTCCGTCCCGTCGCCGACGACGCGATCGCCGAGATGTACGTCTCCGGGCCCGGCGTCACGAAGGGCTACCTCAACCGCCCCGACCTGACCGCCAACCGCTTCCTGCCCGACCCCCACGGGTCCGGCGGGCGCCTCTACCGCACCGGCGACCTGGCCCACCGCACCCCCGACGGCAGGCTCCACCACCACGGCCGCAGCGATCACCAGATCAAGCTCCGCGGTTTCCGCATCGAACCCGGCGAGATCGAGCGGACCCTCCTCGCGCACCCGGGCATCCACGCCGCCGCGGTCACGCTCGACCGCAGCGACCCCACGCACCCTCAGCTCGCTGCCTACACGGTCCTGGCCTCGGGCGTCCCGGCCACCTCGGTCACTCTCAAAGCCCTCCACGGCCACCTCGCGCAGCACTTGCCGCCGCACATGGTCCCCGCCACCATCACCCCTCTCACCGCCCTCCCCACCACCCCGAACGGAAAGCTCGACCCCGCTCAACTCCCGCCGGCGGTACGAACATGGGACGATGCCGAGCCGGCCGACGAGCCGCGCGACGACATCGAGGAGGGCATCGCGGACACCTTCGCCCAAGTGCTTTCCCGTCGGCGCGTCGGCATCCACGACGACTTCTTCGACGTCGGCGGGGACTCGCTGCTCGCCATCCGCCTGATGGCAAGGGTGCGGCGTGACTTCGGTGTGCGACTGCAAGTTCGCGTACTCCTCGAAGGGCCCACGGTCGCGCAGCTCGCGCAGGCCGTGACCGCGGAGCTGATGGCGGCGATGGACCCCGATCGACTGGACGCCCTCCTGGCCGCGCAGGAAACAGAGCCGGACGGTTCGGCCGCGCAGGCACCCACTCACGAAAGGACGACATGAACAGTTCCGCAGACGGGCCGACGAAACGACGAAAGGCCCGCAGGGGGGAACTGCGCGAACTGGTCGGCCTGCGCGAGTTCAGGCTTCTCTACATAGGCCAGACGAGTTCGATCATCGGCGACGCGATCGTGCCGGTCGCCCTCGCCTTCGCCGTCCTTGAGCTGACCGACTCCGTCACGGCCCTCGGCCTGGTGCTCGCCGCGCGGGTGATACCCACCGTGCTGCTGCTCCTGCTCGGGGGAGTGATCGCCGACCGCATGTCCCGTCGGCGCCTGATGCTCCTGTGTGACGCGGCCTGCTTCCTGTCCCAGTTGGCGCAGGGCGTCATGCTGCTCACGGGAACCGCCTCACTGCCTTCGATGGTCGCGCTGCAGTTCATCGCGGGCACCGCGGGAGCCTTCTTCCATCCGGCCGCCACGGGCCTGCTGCCCGAGGTCGTCAAGCCCGCGCAACTGCAAAGAGCGAACGGGCTGATGGGGCTCAGCGAGAACACGGCGTACACCGTCGGCCCGGCCATCGCCGGTGTCCTGGTCGTGGTGTTCTCCCCCGGCGCCGCTCTGATCTTCGACGCGGCGACCTTCGCCGTCAGCGCGGCCGCCCTGTACCTCATCCGTCTCGCGCCCGTGTCCGCCACGGACAAGGAGGAGACGGAGAAGGCTTCGTCGATCATCAACGACCTCAAGCTGGGCTGGGGCGAGTTCAAGTCCCGGACGTGGCTGTGGACCATGGTGGCGTGGGCCGCCTCCTTCCATCTCCTCGTGCTGCCCGCCTGGCAGGTGTTCGGCCCCGCCCTGGCCCGTGACGACCTCGGCGGCGCGTCCGCCTGGGCGATCATCAGCGCCTGCACCGGGCTCGGTTCGGTCCTGGGCGGCGTGATCGCGCTCCGCATGCGGCCGCGCTTCATCATGCGCGCGTCCTTCATGCCGCTCGGTCTCTACGGTCTGCAGCTCCTGGCCATCGCGCTGCTCGCGCCGGTGCCCGTGATCGCCGTCGCCGCGATCATCAGCAACATCGGCCTCTCGATGTTCAACGTCTTCTCGCTGACCGCGATGCAGCAGAACGTCCCCATCGGCTCGATGAGCAGGGTCAGTTCGTACGAGTGGCTGGGCAGCATCGGGCTGCTGCCCGTGGGTCAGGCCCTCGTCGGCCCCGCCGGCGGTCTGACGTCCACGACGACCGTACTCATTATGGGAGCCATGTGGATGTTCCTTACGCCCGCACTGTTGTTCGTGGTCCGAGATGCCCGCAATCTGGAAGCGGTACACGAGGATCAGGAATCGGACAGCGAGCCCGTCGAGTTCCGGCCCCAGACCGAGGCCAGTTCTCCGTCCTGACGTGGTGACTTGATGATCACAACAGCCTCGAAGCTTCGAGGAATTCCGCTTGAGCGGCCTCAAAAGCACACGGTGCAGGGAAACTCAAGCCTTGACCTGCACAGCGAGAGTCGGCAGGGTCTACACCAACCAAACCGCCTCGGTCACGAGCTGAGGCGGATGCGGGACGGGGAAGACCAACCGGGGGGAAATCAAGCCGTACGCCGTCGCGTCCAGAGGCAGTTGTCTGCCCGGACGCCGTACGAGCATGCGTGCGTGATTTCGGCATCAATACCGTACGCCTTCTCATGTCCCCAGACACGGGAAGCGAAACGGGGACCATGCCGATCGACGTACTCATCTGCGATCAACTGCCCATTGTGCGAAACGGAATCAGTGCGATTCTGGCGCCCGAAGAAGACATTCGCGTCATCGATTCCACGGATTCCGGGATCCACGCGATGATGATTGCCAGGACACGCCGTCCGCACGTCATCATCACCAGCCTCGCGCTGGACGGCCTTTCCGGCCTTGAAATGATCAAAAGGCTCCGCAAGGAGGACATCTCCCCTGCTCCGCGCATTGTCGCCTTCACCATGGACGACAGCGACGACGTCATCTCCGCCCTGCTGCACGCAGGCGTGACCGGACTTCTGGTCAAAGAGGTCGACCATGCGGAAATGGTTTCGGCAGTACACGCCGCGGCGCGGGGACAAATGATGCTGGCGCCTCGGGTCGCCGAGCGTCTCGTCGGCTGGTTCCGCCGGCAGGACAGCCGCCCGGAAGGAAGTCTGCAACCCGTGGCGGCCGCCCTGACTCCGCGGGAGCGTCAGGTCCTTTCGCTCATCGCGCGCGGCAGGTCGACGGAACAGGTCGCGGTGGATCTCGCCATCGGCATCGCCACGGTACGCACGCACGTGTACCGGCTGCGGAACAAGCTCGAGCTCAGGGATCGGGCCCAATTGGTCTCGTTCGCCTACCGCTCAGGGGTGATGCAGATGGCGACAGCCGACGGCTGATCCCTCGGCTGTTCGGCCGGTTCATCCATCGGCGATTGACCGGCCGACCCTCAGCGGTTCGACGGAGCCTCATGTCCCTCTGCCGTACTAGCCGTTCTCCCCTACTCGACTCGCTGCTCGCCGACCAGTACCGCTTTCTCCTCGGCGAAGTGGCAGGCCGATTCGTGGGCGGCCGGGGTGTCCTGGCCCTTGAAGCGCTCGGGGACCGCGAGCAGCGGGATTTCCTGGGCGCATTTGTCCTGGGCTTTCCAGCAGCGGGTGCGGAAGCGGCAGCCGGAGGGTGGGTTGGCGGGGGAGGGGACGTCGCCGGTGAGGATGATGCGTTCGCGGCCTTCGCGGGCCTGGGGGTCGGGTACCGGGACCGCGGAGAGCAGGGCCTGGGTGTAGGGGTGGGTGGGGTGTTCGTAGATCTGCTCGTCGGAGCCGATCTCGGCCATCTTGCCCAGGTACATCACGCCGACGCGGTCGGAGATGTGCCGGACGATGGACAGGTCGTGGGCGATGAAGAGGTAGGAGAGGTTGAACTCGTCCTGCAGCTGTTCCATCAGGTTGATGACCTGGGCCTGGACGGAGACGTCCAGGGCCGAGACCGGTTCGTCGCAGATGATGATCTCGGGGTTGAGGGCCAGGCCGCGGGCGATGCCGATGCGCTGGCGCTGACCGCCGGAGAACTGGTGCGGATAGCGGTTGATGTACTCCGGGTTGAGGCCCACCACGTCCAGGAGGTCCTGGACCTTCTGGCGGCGCGAGCCCTTCGGCGCGACCTCGGGGTGGATCTCGTACGGCTCGCCGATGATGTCACCCACCGTCATACGGGGGTTGAGCGAGGTGTAGGGGTCCTGGAAGACCATCTGGATGTTGCGGCGCACCGCCTTCAGCGCGCGCCCCGACAGCTTGGTGATGTCCTGGCCCTTGTAGAACACCTCGCCGGCCGTGGCCCGCTCCAGCGTCATCAGGAGCTTGGCGACGGTGGACTTGCCACAGCCCGACTCGCCCACGATGCCCAGCGTCTCGCCCTGGTAGAGGTCGAAGGAGATCCCGTCGACCGCCTTGACCGCGCCGACCTGCTTTTTGAACAGCACGCCCTGGGTCAGCGGGAAGTGCTTGACCAGGTTGCGGACCTGCAGGATCGGCTCGCCGCGCTCGACGGGCGCCTCGATCGCGGCGACCGCGGCGGTCTCGCTGGCCGCGTCCACCGTCTCCACCGCGGAGACGTTGGGGGTGGCATCCACCACCTCCTTGCCCGCCGGGGCGGTGGAGGGTTTCGCCGTCTTTGCGACCTTGGCCGGCTCAGCCATGGATCGTCTCCTTCCAGAAGTGGCACGCGCTGCCGCGGCCCGGCAGGTCACTGCCGTCGGGCTCGCTCACCGGCACCAGCGCGGGGACCTTAGTGCGGCAGATGTCCTGCGCCTTGGGACAGCGCGGGTTGAACGCACAGCCACCGGGCACCTTCAGCAGGTTGGGCGGCAGCCCCTTGATCGCATAGAGCTCGTGGCCCTTCTGGTCCAGGCGCGGGATGGAGTCCAGCAGGCCCCG
>NZ_JBHVZA010000022.1:119214-163453 GCF_042880275.1 Streptomyces sp. NPDC058308 | reverse complement strand
CGACACTCCCCTCGGGGGGGGGGGCCTGCGCCCCCCGCCGCCCCCGCCCGCCCCGCCGGGGGCCCCCTGCGGCCCCTTCCGCGGCGGGGGCCCCCCTCTGGTGAGGGGCGCCCCATCGGCGTACGTGCCGCGTCCGGTCAGCCGAGCGGCAGACCGTTGATGCCGGTGCCGCCCAGGGGCAGGCCGCCGAGCAGGCCCGAGACCGGGGAGCTGGAGTCGCCCGACTTGACGGGGGCGCCGGCTTTTCCGGCCGCCTTCTGCTGACCGAGGAGCGAGGGGACGGTGTTGGCGAGCGTGGGCTGGGCGGCCTGCAGGCCGCCGCTGAGCGCGTTCTGTCCGGCGGCCAGGGACTCGGTGGCGCCGGCCAGGCCCCCGACGGGCACCACCGAGGAGACGGGGCCCAGGGCGGTGGTGGGGTCGGGAACTCCGGCGGCGGCGTTCGCGGCACCGGCACCGGTGGCGGCGAAAGCGGCGCCGAGAGCGGCGACACCGAGGGTCTTGGCGGCAGACTGCTTCATCTTCAATGCGTCCTTGTGTCTTGGCGTCTGAGCTGACGGGGTTGAGCCACGGAATTGAAGGGGGGTCTTTCGGCGGTTCAACGACCGTGCGCAGCCCCAATCACGGTTGGCGGGCAAAGGAAAGCGGCCGGGAGTACAGGACTCCCGGCCGCCGACGCGCCACGCAGGGGCGGACGCCTTTTCTCAGCTCCCGACAGAAGCGCTGGTCGAGACCGTCTGGCGGAACAGCCACTCGGACTTCAGCTCGGCGTAGCCGGGCTTGATCACATCGTTGATCATGGCCAGTCGTTCATCGAAAGGAATGAATGCTGATTTCATCGCATTGACTGTGAACCACTGCATGTCGTCGAGCGTGTAGCCGAACGTGCCGACCAGGTGCTCGAATTCGAGGCTCATGCTGGTGCCCGACATCAGGCGGTTGTCGGTGTTCACCGTCGCGCGGAAGTGCAGCTTGCGCAGCAGACCGATGGGGTGCTCGGCGTACGAAGTGGCCGCGCCGGTCTGGAGGTTGGAGGTCGGGCAGAGCTCCAGCGGGATGCGCTTGTCACGGACGTACGACGCGAGGCGGCCGAGCTGGACCGAACCGTCCTCCTCGACCTTGATGTCGTCGATGATGCGCACGCCGTGGCCGAGGCGGTCGGCGCCGCACCACTGCAGGGCCTGCCAGATCGACGGCAGGCCGAAGGCCTCGCCCGCGTGGATCGTGAAGTGGTTGTTCTCGCGCTTGAGGAACTCGAAGGCGTCGAGGTGGCGGGTGGGCGGGAAGCCCGCCTCGGCGCCCGCGATGTCGAAGCCGACCACGCCGAGATCGCGGTAGCGGTTGGCCAGCTCGGCGATCTCCAGGGCGCGGGCCGCGTGCCGCATGGCGGTGAGCAGCGCGCCCACGCGGATGCGGTGGCCGTTGGCCTTCGCGCGGCGCTCGCCCTCGCGGAAGCCTTCGTTCACCGCCTCGACGACCTCTTCGAGGGTGAGGCCCTGCTCCAGGTGCTGCTCGGGGGCGTACCGGATCTCGGCGTAGACCACGCCGTCCTCGGCGAGGTCCTCTGCGCACTCGGCGGCCACGCGCTTGAGGGCGTCCTTCGTCTGCATCACCGCGCAGGTGTGGGCGAAGGTCTCCAGGTAGCGCGGCAGGGAGCCGGAGTCGGCCGCCTCGCGGAACCAGATCCCGAGCTTGTCGGGGTCGGTCTCGGGCAGTCCCTCGTACCCGCATTCACGGGCGAGGTCGACGATCGTGCCGGGGCGCAGGCCGCCGTCCAGGTGGTCGTGGAGGAGCACCTTCGGGGCGCGGCGGATCTGTTCGGCGCTGGGCGTTTCACGGTCCGTGTGACCGGTCGTGTGTGTCTGGCTCGTCATTTCGGCACTCTAGCGCCTACGCGCGTAGAACTCACTGGTCGATACGTAACAGTGACCCTGCGGACGGGTGGCGTACACCATGGCTTCTGACACTGTTCTGTCATGGCACAGGACGGGACCGCGGGGCCTGCGGGCGCGGCCAGGCTCGGGCGCGTGATCGGAACGGCACCTTCGGCGGTGAGCGGAGCGGTGCTCCTGCTGCCCGGCGGCGCCGAGACGTCCACGCGCAGACCCTCACCGCTGGCGGGCGCCGGCGTGCGGGCGCTGGGGCGCAGGCTCGCCCACGACGGGCGCGCGGCGGGCCTCGCCACGCATGTCGTGCACTACGGCTGCCGCGGCTGGAACGGCGCGCAGGCGCAGCTCGCCCACGACACGGCCTGGGCGGCGGACGAGATCGTACGTCTCTACGGCGACGTCCCCGTCTGCCTGGCCGGAGTGGACATGGGCGGCCGTGCGGCGCTTCGCGCGGGCGGCCACGAGGCGGTCAACTCCGTTCTGGCGATGGCTCCCTGGCTGCCCGAGGACGATGTGGCCGCGCCGCCCGAACCGGTGAAGCAGCTCGCGGGGCGGCGGGTTCTCATCGTGCACGGCACGAACGACGAGCGGACCGACCCCGAGCTGTCGTTCCGGCTCGCCGAGCGGGCGAAGAAGGCGAACCGGGACGTGTGCCGGTTCGAGGTGCACTCCGACGGGCACCGGCTGCACCAGCACCAGTCCGAAGTGCTGGCGCTGGCCTCGGACTTCGTGATGGGGACGCTGTTCGGGGCGGATTTCGCGCGGCCGCTGGAGGACGCGCTTGCGGCGCCGCCGCCGTTGGGGTTGCGGATGCCTCTTGCCTCCGGCTTTGGGCAGTCGCTTCGGAGGTGACCCCGCCACGGGGCTCGGTCCGTCACCGGCTTCGCCGAGTTCGTCCTCAATCGCCGGACGGGCTTGAGATCCCGCCGGGACCGGGCTCGGCGGAGGCGCCGGGGCCGGGCTGCGAAGAGGACGACTGGTGCAGCAGCCGTCCCTTTCTGCTCAGCAGGAACTTCTTGAACGCCGCCACCGGCGGCGTGTCCGGGTGGCCGCCCAGCCAGGCCACGCCGATCTCGCGGACCGCGCGCTGGCCCGTCACGGTCAGCTCCACGACTCCCGGGCGCGGTACGGCCGGTGGCGGCAGGAGCGCCACCCCCAGGCCCGCCGCGACCAGTCCGCGCAGCGTCTCCGCCTCCTCGCCCTCGAAGGCGATGCGGGGCCTGAAGCCCGCGTCCCTGCAGAGGTCGTCCGTGATGCGGCGCAGGCCGTAGCCGGGCTCCAGCGTCACGAACGCCTCCTCCGCCGCCTCGGTGAGGCGGACCCGCTTGCGCGCGGCCAGGCGGTGGTCGTCGGGGACCACAAGACGCAGCCGCTGCTCGTCGAGGCGGCGGGCGACCAGGTCGGGGGCGTCGGGCACGGGCGAGGTGAGGCAGAGGTCGAGCTCGCCCGCGCGCAGCCGCTCGATCATCGCCTCGCCGTAGTTCTGGACGAGACTGAACCGCACCCGCGGATGGTCGGCGCGGAAGGCGCGGATCAGGCCTGGCACGGTCTCCGAGCCCATGGTGTGCAGGAAGCCGAAGGCGACCTTGCCCGACTCCGGGTCGGCGTCCGCGCGCACCGACTCGGCGGCGCGCTCCACCTCGCCGAGCG
Organism: Streptomyces sp. NPDC058308; assembly: GCF_042880275.1. NCBI lineage: Bacteria > Bacillati > Actinomycetota > Actinomycetes > Kitasatosporales > Streptomycetaceae > Streptomyces > Streptomyces sp. NPDC058308. Next base: position 159,917 of record NZ_JBHVZA010000022.1, on the reverse strand, counting down.
CCCGCTCGACCGAGCCGAGGAAGGTGCGGCCCGCCGGGGTGAGCGAGACCGTGCGGCCGCGCCGGGCGAACAGGTCGACGCCGAGGTCACGTTCGAGCCGGACGAGTGCGCGGGAGAGCGTCGACTGGGGGATCCCCATCCGGTGGGCGGCGCGCGTCACGTGCTCGGTGCGGGCGACGCCCGCGAAGTAGGCGAGGCGTGGCGCGAGCAGCGTCACGATGTCCTCCGGGTCACTGTTCTGTGACACGCGCGGCTGTGACCTGTGCTGATGCTGCATGGAATGGATTATGGCGTTTCCATGCATTGGACGCATCAAAAAGCCGGCCGTACGTTCGTGGCATGCCTGCTGCCAGTACTGGGGCGTCCGCCACCCATGCGGTCGCCCCCGCCCCGTCGTCACCCTCCCCCTCCGCCCCGGCACCCGACTCCCGGATGACCCCTGGCGGGCCCGGCTACCGCCGGATGAGCTTCGCGCTCTTCCTCGCGGGGGTCGCCACCTTCGCCCTCCTCTACTCCACGCAGGCCCTTCTCCCCCTCGTCTCCGCCGACTTCGGCGTGAGCGCGAGCACGGCGAGCTGGACGGTGTCGGGGGCGACGGGCGCACTGGCTCTCTTCGTCCTGCCGCTGAGCGCGCTCAGCGAGCGCTTCGGGCGGCGCGCGGTGATGACCGCCTCGCTGACCGTCGCCGTCGCCGTCGGCCTCCTCGTCCCCTTCGCCCCCTCGGTCGAGGTGCTGATCGTGCTGCGCGCCGTGCAGGGCGCCGCCCTCGCCGGGCTCCCCGCCTCCGCGATGGCGTTCCTCGCCGAGGAGGTGCGGCCCAAGGCGCTGGTCGCCGCGATCGGCATGTTCGTCGCGGGCAATTCGATCGGCGGCATGAGCGGGCGCATCGTCACCGGCTGGGTCGCGCAGGCCTGGGGCTGGCGCGCGGCGGTCGGCGTGGTCGGCATCGTCGCGGTGCTGTGCGCGGTCGCCTTCCGCGTACTGCTGCCCGCGCCGCGGCACTTCGCCCCGGGCCCGCTCAGCCCCCGGGCCCTCGCGCGCACGGTGCGCGGCCATCTGTCGGACCCGCTGCTCTGCCGGCTCTACGCGATCGGCGCGCTCTTCATGACCGTCTTCGGGGCGGTCTACACGGTGATCGGGTACCGCCTCACCGAGGCGCCGTTCTCGCTTCCGCAGGGCGTCATCGGATCGGTCTTCCTGGTCTACCTCGTCGGCACCGTGTCGTCGGCGGCCGCGGGGAAGCTGGTGGGCCGGCTCGGGCGGCGCGGGGCGCTGTACCTGGCGGTGAGCACGACGGCCGCCGGGCTGCTGCTCTCCCTCTCCCCCTCCCTTGTCCTGGTCCTGCTGGGGCTCGTGCTGATCACCGCGGGGTTCTTCGCGGGGCACGCGGTCGCCTCCTCGTCGGTGAGCCGTACGGCGACCGAGGGCCGGGCGCAGGCTTCGGCGCTCTACCAGTCCGCGTACTACCTGGGCTCCAGCGCGGGCGGCACGCTCGGCGCGGTCGCCTTCCACGCGGGCGGCTGGGCCGGGACCGTGGGCCTCGGCGTCCTCGCGGTGCTCGGCGTCGTGTCGGTGACGGCGTGGGGCTCGCACGCCGCGCGCGTGCGGGAACGGCGCACTCTCCTCGCCCGCTCCTGCTGATTGCACCTGCGGGTTTCCCCACTCCGGGGGCCGTTGTCAGTGGGCTGCGGTAGCTTCCGATGTGTTGGGCCTCACATCGGGCCCATCTCGGGATTGCGCAGGGGTGGGTGGGATGAGCGACATCGCAGGGACGACGACCGATCTGGACGGCACGCTGGAGAAGCACCGGGTCGAACTGACCGGGTACTGCTATCGGATGCTGGGCTCGGCCTTCGAGGCCGAGGACGCCGTGCAGGACACGATGGTGCGGGCCTGGCGCAGTTTCGAGAAGTTCGAGGGACGCTCCAGCGTCCGCTCCTGGCTGTACCGCATCGCGACGAACGTCTGCCTGGACATGCTGAACGCGGGCAACCGCCGCGCCCGCCCCATGGACCTGACCGCCGCCGCCCCACTGGCCCAGGCCGCGCTCAACCCGCGCCCGGACAACACCTGGCTGGAGCCGATGCCGGACGCCCGTATCCTGCCGACGCCGGGCGACCCCGCCGAGGCCGCGGTGGCCAAGGAGTCGGTGCGCCTTGCGTTCGTCGCCGCCCTGCAGAGCCTGCCGCCCAAGCAGCGGGCGGTGCTGATCCTGCGCGAGGTCCTCGCCTGGAAGGCCAGCGAGGTGGCGGAGCTGATCGACACCTCCGTCGCCTCGGTGAACAGCGCGCTGCAGCGGGCCCGCGCCACCCTCGCCGAGCGTCCGGAGGACGACACGGCCGTCTCCGACCCGCTGGACGAGGAGCAGAAGAAGCTCCTCGACCGCTATGTCGCCGCCTTCGAGGGCTATGACATGGCGGCGCTCACAGCGCTGCTCGCCGAGGACGCCATCATGACGATGCCGCCGTTCGACCTGTGGCTCCGCGGTACGGCGGACATCACGGGCTTCATGTCGACGATGGGCGCGTCGTGCGCCGACAGCCGCCTCTTCCCGGTGAATGTGAACGGCACACCGGGCTTCGCGCACTACAAGCCCGACCCGGACAACGGCGGGTTCGCGCCCTGGGCGATCCAGGTCATCGAGATCTCAGCGGGCCGGATCACCGGCTTCCACTGCTTCCTGGACACCGAGCGGTGGTTCCCGCTCTTCGGTCTTGCCCCCCGTCTCGACGACTAGTCCGAGGAGTTCGACCAGGCCGACGAGCCCGAGGAGGGCGAGCAGGGCGGGTCCGGGGTTCCTGAGCCGGATCCGCCGCCCGGCCCTGCGGGCCGCGAGGTGCAGGCGGGCGACGGCTTCGACGGTGGTGAGGTCGGCGGTGGTGACGGCGGAGACGTCACAGATCACGTCGCTCGTCGCGCCGTCGCCGGGTCCGTGCCGGGCGGCGGCGACCTGCTCGCACAGGGACGGAATGTCGCCGGCGCGCAGGGGGCCCTCGATGCGGATGAGGTGCTCTCGGTGCTCTCGGGAATCGGCCACGCAGGGTTGACCGGAGCGGTGGGCGGAACTCATCGGTGATCGCGCCCGGGGTGGGACCTGCCCGCGTCAGTCCGTGGGGAACGCGCTGGTGTCGAGGTCCAGGCCGAAGGGCTCGGGGAGCCTGACGGGTTCCCCGAACTTGCAGGCGCTCAGGACTCGGTAGACGTCGCCTCGAGGTTCGCCGTACAGGGTGATGGTGGGGCCGCCGGGGGCCCAGCGGTCGATGAGGAGGTAGAGGGGGACGCCTGCGGTGGCGTAGGCGGCGGGCTTGCTGATGCGGTCGTGTCGGGCGTTGGAGGGAGAAGTCACCTCGACGACGAGCTCGGCGGCGCCGGCCGGAACGTACGTCTGTGTAGGTTCGACGTCTGTCAGTGGGATCACGACGAGGTCGGGGATGAACATCCCGAGCTTCGACGGCACAGCGACGGACAGCGTCTGAAAGACACCCCAGTCATCCGGAAGCACGGAGTACAGCAGGCGGTGCACTCGCTGCGCGACGAGATTGTGGCCATTGGCAGCACTGGGCGACACAGTGATGACCCCTTCGATGATCTCCACCTTGCTGCCCTCGGGCCACTCCATCTCCTCCCGGAGCCGGACGAGGTCGTTCCAGTCCCGGCCGGGGTCGTGGTCCACGGTGAGTGCGCTCATGGCGGTCTCCTCTTTCGGTGCGTCACCGATCCCAGCATGCCGAACGGGACCGGCGGCGGTCCACCGATCCCGTTCACCCGTACGAGTACGCCCTGGTCAGGGCCCCGCCAGGGGCGCGGGGAACTGCGCGAGCAACCCCCACACCCCCGCGGACGGCAGAGCACCCGCAGAGCCGAGCTCTCAGCCGATCCGCCCCCGCACAATCGCCCCCGGCGAGAACTCCGTCCCCGCGGGCGCGATGTCGTACGACCCCTCCACCGACTCGACCGCGTACGCGAACCGCTCCGGCGTATCCGTGTGCAGGGTCATCAGGGGCGCCCCCGCCTCGACGGAGTCGCCCGGCTTCGCGTGCAGCTCGACGCCCGCGCCCGCCTGGACCACGTCCTCCTTGCGGGCCCGGCCCGCGCCCAGGCGCCACGCGGCGACGCCGACGTCGTACGCGTCGAGGCGGGTCAGGACACCCGACGACGGCGCGGTGACCACATGCCGCTCCCGCGCCACCGGCAGCTCCGCGTCCGGGTCGCCGCCCTGCGCCGCGATCATGCGGCGCCATACGTCCATCGCCGATCCGTCGGCCAGCGCCTTCGCCGGGTCGGCGTCCTTGAGGCCCGCCGCGTCGAGCATCTCGCGGGCCAGCGCCAGGGTCAGTTCGACCACGTCCGCCGGGCCGCCACCCGCGAGGACCTCCACGGACTCGCGGACCTCCAGCGCGTTGCCCGCCGTCAGGCCCAGCGGCGTCGACATGTCCGTGAGCAGCGCCACCGTGCGGACGCCGCTGTCGGTGCCCAGTTCCACCATCGTGGAGGCCAGTTCGCGCGCGTCGTCCAGGTTCTTCATGAACGCGCCCGTGCCGACCTTCACGTCGAGGACCAGCGAGCCCGTGCCCTCGGCGATCTTCTTGGACATGATGGAGGAGGCGATCAGCGGGATCGCCTCCACCGTGCCGGTCACGTCGCGCAGCGCGTACAGCTTCTTGTCGGCGGGGGCCAGTCCGTCGCCCGCCGCGCAGATGACCGAGCCGACGCCTTCCAGGACGTTCAGCATCTCCTCGTTGGAGAGCAGCGCGCGCCAGCCGGGGATGGCCTCCAGCTTGTCCAGGGTGCCGCCGGTGTGGCCGAGGCCGCGTCCGGAGAGCTGCGGGACGGCCGCGCCGCACGCGGCGACCAGCGGGGCGAGCGGCAGTGTGATCTTGTCGCCGACGCCGCCCGTGGAGTGCTTGTCGGCGGTGGGGCGGGAGAGCGAGGAGAAGTCCATGCGCTCGCCGGACGCGATCATCGCGGCGGTCCAGCGGGCGATCTCCTTGCGGTTCATGCCGTTCAGGAGGATCGCCATCGCCAGGGACGACATCTGTTCGTCGGCGACCGCGCCGCGCGTGTACGCGTCGATGACCCAGTCGATCTGCTCGTCGCTGAGCTCGCCCCGGTCGCGCTTGGTCCGGATGACAGAGATGACGTCCATGGCGGTCCTTCCAGCAGTACAACGGCGTACGTACGTAGATATGCCGCGACTCTACGCGCATAGAGCCGGGAGCTGAAGGCGGCCCCGCACCCAAGATCTCCAAGGGGGCGGGGCCTGCGCTCAGTTGAGGTGCTCGGGCCCGAACGCGTCCGGCAGCATGTCGCCCAGCGTCCGCACGCCCGACGACGTCTCCAGAAGGAGCTCCGCGCCGCCGAACTCGTACAGGAGCTGGCGGCAGCGTCCGCACGGCATCAGGATCTCGCCCTTGCCGTCCACGCAGGTGAAGTGCGTGAGGCGGCCGCCGCCCGTCATCTGGAGCTGGGAGACGAGGCCGCACTCGGCGCACAGACCGAGGCCGTAGGACGCGTTCTCCACATTGCAGCCGGAGACGGTCCTGCCGTCGTCGACCAGGGCCGCGGCCCCGACCGGGAAGCCCGAGTACGGGGCGTACGCGCGGGACATGGCCTCGCGCGCCGCCTCCCGCAGGGCGTCCCAGTCGGCGTCGGCGGCGATGAACGTCACTTGCCCTGTCCCCTTCGGTACGGCATTCCGTCCGCCTTCGGCATCCGCAGCCGCTGGGCGGAGAGCGAGAGGACCAGCAGGGTCACCACGTACGGAGTGGCGGTGACGACCTGGTTGGGCACCTCGTCGGTCAAGCCGTACCACAGGAACATCAGCGCGGAGACGGCCGCGGTGATCACCGCGGGGACGTACCGCTTGCGCCAGGCGAGGTAGACCGCGCCGATGACCAGCAGGATCGCGAGGAGCAGCAGGAGCGCGTGGACGTTCGTGCCGCCACCCCGGAGCTTCAGGCTGTCGGTGTAACCGAACAGGCCCGCGCCGAGCGCGAGTCCGCCCGGCATCCAGTTGCCGAAGATCATCGCGGCGAGGCCGATGTAGCCGCGGCCGCCGGTCTGGCCCTCCAGGTAGATGTTGGAGGCGACCAGCGAGAGGAACGCGCCGCCGAGGCCCGCGAGCCCGCCGGAGATGACCACGGCCAGGTACTTGTACTTGTAGACGTTGACGCCGAGGGACTCGGCCGCGATCGGGTTCTCGCCGCAGGAGCGCAGGCGCAGGCCGAACGAGGTGCGCCACAGGACCCACCAGCTCAGCGGCACCATCGCGACGGCGACCACGGTGAGCGGCGACAGGTTGGTGAACAGGCCGCCGAGCAGGCCCGCGAGGTCGGAGACCAGGAACCAGTGCTTGCCGTTGAGGTCCATCAGCCAGTCGGAGAGGCCCGGCACCGAGAAGTCCCCGAGGGATTCGACGGGCGGCGACTGCTTCGACGTACCGCCTTCCTCGCCCTCGAAGGCAAACGTCGCGAGGTAGCGCGTGACGCCCAGGGCGAGGATGTTCAGGGCCACACCGGAGACGATGTGGTTGACGTTGAAGGTGACCGTCACGATCGCGTGCAGCAGGCCGCCGAGCGCGCCGCCGAGGATGCCGAAGAGGACGCCCACCCACGGGCCCCACTGGAAGCCCGCCCAGGCACCGAACCAGGTGCCGAGGATCAGCATGCCCTCTAGGCCGATGTTGACGACGCCCGCGCGCTCGGCCCACAGACCGCCGAGACCGGCGAGGCCGATCGGCACGGCGAGCTTGAGGGCCGTCGACATCTGTCCGGTGGACGTGATGCCGTCGGCGCCGGTGGCGATGCGGACCACGGAGGTCAGCACCAGGACACCCGCGATGATCAGCAGGAGGACGGGGAGCGAGACGCGGCGGCGGCCCGGCGCGGGCTGCTTGGCCGGGGGCTTGGCGACGGATGCCGTGCTCATCGGGCAGCCACCTCCTTCACGGAGTCGTTGTTGCCGTTGTTGCCGTTGTTGCCGTTGTTGCCGTTCGCCCGGGCGGCGGCGGCCAGTTCCTCACCGACGCGCCGCTGCTGGCGGCGCAGGCCCCAGCGGCGTACGGACTCGGAGGAGACGACGACCGCGATCACGATGAGGCCCTGCATGATCACCGCGATCTCCTTGTCGTACGCGACCGGAGACGCGTAGTCCAGGGCGGGCGAGGCCTTGTCGAGGAAGGCCCACAGCAGCGCGGCGAGCGCGATGCCGACCGGATTGTTGCGGCCGAGCAGCGCGATGCCGATGGCGGTGAAGCCGAGTCCTGCCGGGAAGCTGAGGCTGTAGGTGTGGGTGTCGCCGAGCAGGATCGGCAGCCCCGCGAGGCCCGCCATTCCCCCGGAGACCAGCATGGCGGTGAACACCATGCGCTTGGCGTTCACGCCGGAGGCCGCGGCGGCCGACTCGGAGGCGCCGGTGGCGCGCAGGTCGAAGCCGAACCGGGTGCGGTTGAGGACCAGCCAGTACAGGACGCCCGCGGCGACGGCGACGAACACGAAGCCGTAGACCTCGCCGCCCGCCAGCTTGATGCCGGGGAACCAGCCGGACTTCTCCATCACACCGGTGGTCTGGTTGTTGCCGACCGGGACGCCGAAGTTGTCGGTGAGGGTGAGGTAGCCGATGACGCTCGTCGCGATGGAGTTGAGCATGATCGTGGCGACGACCTCGCTGACCCCGCGGGTGGTCTTGAGGATGCCCGCGATGCCGGCCCAGAAGGCGCCGGTGAACATGGCGACCACGATGAGCAGCGGGATCTGCAGGGCGGCCGGGAGCGCGACGTGCGCGCCGACGACCGCGGTGACCATCGCGGCGAGGCGGTACTGGCCGTCCACACCGATGTTGAACAGGTTCATGCGGAAGCCGATGGCCACCGCGAGCGCCGCCAGGTAGTACATCCCGGCCTGGTTGACGGTCAGGACCTGCACGTCGGAGTAGGAGATCTGCTTCAGCATCAGGGTGTACGGCTCGATCGGGCTCTTGCCCGAGGCGAGCAGCACGACCGAGGTCAGCGCCACGGCCACGATCAGGGCGATGACCGGTCCGGCCACCGCGAGGAGCACGCGCTCCTTGTCGAACTTCTTCATCGGGTCTCGTCCTCCTCGGAGCCGTCACCGGACTCGGGGTGTTCCAGGTGACCGGAGGCGGCACCCGTCATCGCCGACCCCAGCTCCTCCGGCGTGATGGTGGCCGGGTCGGCGTCCGCGACGAGCCGGCCGCGGTAGATCACGCGGAGGGTGTCGGAGAGGCCGATCAGCTCGTCCAGGTCCGCGGAGATCAGCAGTACGGCGAGGCCCTCGCGGCGGGCCTCGCGGATCTGGTCCCAGATCTGCGCCTGCGCGCCGACGTCCACGCCGCGGGTGGGGTGGGCGGCGATCAGGAAGCGCGGTTTGTGGCTCATCTCGCGGCCGACGATCAGCTTCTGCTGATTGCCGCCGGAGAGCGAGGCGGCCGTCACGTCGATGCCGGGCGTACGGACGTCGTACTCCTCAACGATGCGGCGGGTGTCGGCCTGGGCGCCCTTGGGGTCCAGCCAGAAGCCCCGTGCGTTCGGCCGCTCCGTGACGTGGCCGAGGATGCGGTTCTCCCACAGCGGGGATTCGAGCAGCAGGCCGTGGCGGTGGCGGTCCTCGGGGATGTACCCGATGCCGTCCTCGCGGCGCTTGCGCGTGGGCACGGCGGTGATGTCCTCGCCCGCCATGCGGATCACGCCGGAGTCGGCGTGCTTGAGGCCGATGAGCGCGTCGATCAGCTCGGTCTGGCCGTTGCCCTCGACGCCCGCGATGCCGAGGACCTCGCCCTCGTGGATGGTGAAGGAGATGTCGTCGAGCAGCGCGCGGCCCGCCTCGCCCCCGGCGAGCAGCTTGAGGCTCTCGACCTCGACCATCGCGCGGTCGGTGACCGTCGACTCCGCCGTCTCGGGGGTGGGCAGTTCGCTGCCCACCATCAGCTCGGCGAGCTGACGGGGCGTCGTCTCGGCCGGGATCGCCGTGCCGACCGTCGTGCCGCGCCGGATGACGGTGATGTCGTCGGCCACGGAGAGGACTTCGCCCAGCTTGTGCGAGATGAAGATGACCGAGAGGCCCTCGGCCTTGAGCTCGCGCAGGTTGTCGAAGAGCGCGTCGACCTCCTGCGGCACGAGGACGGCCGTGGGCTCGTCGAGGATCAGCGTGGTGGCGCCGCGGTAGAGGACCTTGAGGATCTCCACGCGCTGCCGGTCGGCGACGCCGAGGTCCTCCACGTACGCGTCGGGGCGCACCCCGAGGCCGTACCGCTCGGAGATCTCGGCGATCTTGCGGCGGGCGGCGCCGCCGATGCCGTGCAGCTTCTCGCTGCCGAGCACGATGTTTTCCAGGACCGTCAGCTGGTCGGCGAGCATGAAGTGCTGGTGCACCATGCCGATGCCGCGCACGATCGCATCGGCGGGGCTGGCGAAGGCGACCTGTTCGCCGTCGACGGTGATGGTGCCCTCGTCCGGCTTCTGCATGCCGTAGAGGATCTTCATCAGGGTCGACTTGCCCGCGCCGTTCTCGCCGACGAGGGCGTGCACGGTGCCTTTGCGGACGGTCAGGCGGATGTCGTGGTTGGCCACGACGCCCGGGAACCGCTTGGTGATGCCGACGAGTTCGACGGCGACGGGCGGAGGGTTGGTGGACGCGTCGATGGCGCACTCTCCTCGGGGGCCAGAAGGCCTGAAGGGCCTGAAGGAAAGGGGCCGCCTACGCGCGCAGTGCCCCTGCTACTACCGGGAAGTCCCTGCACGAATTCGCCTCGTTGCAGGGGGTGTTGAGATGTGGCCCGCGCGAACGGGGCGCGGGTGAACCATCGTCCCCCACACCCCGTTGCACGAGAATCACGCTGCCGTTACGGCAGTCGGCAAGGCGGCCGTGCGCCGTGCCTTACGGCGTGGTCTTGACCTTGATCTTGCCGCCCTTGATGCCCGCTTCGGCCTTCTTCAGCGCGGCCTGGACGTCCTTCATCTTCTGGAACTCGGGGTTCGAGCCGGCGAGCGCGACACCGCCGGACTTGAGGTCGGCGCGGACGACGCCGCCCTTCGCGCTGCCGTCCTCGACGGCCTTCGCGAGGTTGTAGACCGAGCCCGCGACGTCCTTGGTCGCCGAGGTCAGGATGTACTTCTTGTACTTGGCGAGCGCGTCCTGCTTGTACTGGTCGGAGTCGACGCCGATCGCCCAGACCTTCTTGGCGGCGGCTGCCTCGATGACGCCCTGACCGGAGAGGCCCGCGGCGTGGTAGACCACGTCGGCGCCCTTCTCGATCTGGCCCTGGGCGGCGGTCTTGCCCTTGTCGGGGCTGGAGAAGCCGCCGTCCTCGGCCTTCTCGGTCAGGTACTGCTTGACGACCTTGACCTTGGGGTCGGTGTCCTTGACGCCCTGTGCGAAGCCCGCCTCGAACTTGTGGATCAGCGGGACGTCCACGCCGCCGACGAAGCCGACGGTCTTGGACTTGGAGGACTTGGCGGCCACGACGCCCGCCAGGTAGGACGCCTCCTGCTCGCTGAAGACCAGGTCGGAGACGTTGTCGGCCTTGACCGTCTCGTCGTCGACGATGCCGAAGGTGGTCTTCGGGAACTTCGCCGCGACCTCCTTGATGGCGGGCGCGTAGGCGTAGCCGACGCCGATGACCGGGTTGTAGCCCTGCTTGGCGAGCTGCGTCAGGCGCTGCGCCTTGTCGGCGTCGGACTCGCCGTCGACCGGCTCGACGGCCTTCTCGCCGGTCTTGAACTCCTTGGCGGCCTTCTTCATGCCGACGGTCGCGGCGTCGTTGAAGGACTGGTCGCCGGCGCCGCCGACGTCGTAGGCGATGGCGATGCCCTTGTTCTTGTCGTCCTTGCTCGCGGCGGCGTCGCTGGACGTGCCACCACAGGCGGAGACGGTTACCGCAAGAGCGGCGGTCGCGGCGCCCGCGACAGCTATTCGAGACACCCGGCGCATAGAGACGAACTCCTTGAGTCAAGCAAGCACAAGCACGTACAAGCACGCATCAGCGCCTCACCTGGCGCTGATTTCGCCGCAGCGTAACGCGCGTAGACCTGACATAAGAACCCTTCTGTCCGGTCCGTTATCGAGCTGTGGCCACCGGGTGTCGAGTGCCCGAACGACGGGTGGGCACCCCCTTCGGAGGGGGTGCCCAGTCGCCGCAAGAAGTACTACGTAAAACGTCTCAGGACCGCGCGCTACGGGACGATCTTCACCTCGACCTTTCCGCCGATGATGTCCTTCCTGGCTTTCTCCACGGCGGCGACGACGTCCTTCATCGCGGCGTACTTCGGGTTCGAGTCGGAGAATCCGACGCGGCCGGACTTCAGGTCGTAGCGCTGTTCGCCCTTCATCGGCTTGCCCTCGACGACCGACTTCGTCAGGTCGTACACCGCGCCGCCGACGTCCTTGAAGGCGGAACCGAGGATGTACTGCTTGTACTTGGCGAGGGCCTTCTGCCTGTACTGGTCGGAGTCGACGCCGATCGCCCAGACCTTCTGCGAGCCGGCCTCCTGGATGACGCCCTGACCCGACAGTCCCGCGGCGTGATAGATCACGTCCGCGCCCGCCTCGATCTGTCCGCTCGCCGCGTTCTGTCCGCGGTCCGGACTGGAGAATCCGCCCTCCTCGGGCTTTTCGGTCAGATACCGCTTCTCGATTTTGATCTCGGGGTCGACCGACTTCACGCCCTGGACGAATCCGGCCTCGAATTTGTGAATGAGCGGAATGTCCACGCCTCCTACGAATCCGACGTGTTTGGCCTTGCTCACCTCGGCCGCGGCAACACCCGCCAGATAGGAGCCCTGCTCCTCGTGGAAGACCAGGTCGACGACGTTGTCCGCCTTCACGGTGTTGTCATCGATGATCCCGAAGGTGGTCTTGGGGAACTTCTCGGCGGCCGCCTGCACCGCGGGCGCGTAGACGAATCCGACGCCGACGACCGGGTCGTAGCCCTGCCTGGCGAGCTGTTCGAGGCGCTGGACCTTGTCGGCGCTGGACTCGCCGTCGCCCGGCTCCATGTCCACTCCGCCGATCTTGAACTTCTTGCGGGCCTTCGTGTAGCCCGCGTAGGCGGCGTCGTTGAAGGACTGGTCGCCCTGGCCGCCGATGTCGTACGCGAGACCGATGCCCTTGGCCTTGTACGACGACGAGCCCGTGGAGCCCTTGTCCTTGCCGTCGTCGTCCTGCGAGGCCTCGCTGCTGGTCTTGCCGCAGCCCGCGGCGGCGAGCGCGAGGACGGCGAGCGTCGCGGTGATGTGGGTGGCGCGGGCATTCCGGGCACGGGACGGCCGAAGACGCCGGGAATTCGAAGAGAGACGACGCACAGGAAGCACCCCTTGATCGTCAACGCGCCGCGTACGGCGCTGATTTCGGCGCACATTAACGCGCGTAGAAAGCGAGGGGAACGGGTTTTCGCGGTGCTGTTACCTCTTCGTGCTTTTCGCGGTGCTTTTCATGCCGAGGGCCGGTTGTGTCCACGTGAACGGGTCGTACACAACCGGCCCTACCGAACCAGCCGTCCCTACCGCCCGGCGTCCAACAGAGCGGCGGCGGTGAAGAGTTCGACGCCGACGGTGATCGCGGATTCATCCACGTCGAAGTCGCCCTGGTGGAGGTCCCGTACGGTCCGCTCCCCCGGCTTGCGCACCCCGAGCCTGGCCATGGCGCCGGGCACCCGCTCCAGGTACCAGGAGAAGTCCTCGCCGCCGAGGCTCTGCTCGGTGTCCTCGACGGACCGCGCGCCGCGCCGCGCGGCCATGGCATCGCCCAACAGGTCGGCGATCACCGGGTCGTTGACGACGGGCGGCACTCCTCGGATGTAGTTGATCTCGGACTTGGCGCGGTAGAGGTCGGCGATCTCCTGGACGGCGCCGTGCACCAGGTCGGCCGCGTCGCGCCAGGCCGCGAGGTCGAGGCAGCGCACGGTCCCGGAGAGCTCGGCGTGCTGCGGGATGACGTTCGGCGCGTGGCCCGACTCGATGCGGCCCCAGGTCAGCGAGAGCCCGGAGCGCGCGTCGACGCGGCGGCCGACCAGAGCGGGGACCTCGATGGCGACCTTCGCGGCGGCGGTGACGAGGTCGGTGGTGAGGTGCGGGCGCGCGGTGTGCCCGCCGGGCCCGGCGAGCGAGACCTCGAGGCGGTCGCAGGCGGAGGTGATGGGGCCGTGCCGCAGCCCGATGCGGCCCGCGTCGACGCGGGGGTCGCAGTGCACGGCGACGATCTTGCCGACGCCGTCGAGAGCGCCCGACTCGATGGCGTCGGTCGCGCCGCCCGGCAGCACCTCCTCGGCGGGCTGGAAGATCAGCCGCACGGGATGCGGCAGCTCTCCCCGGGCGGCCAGCTCGGCGAGGATGAGTCCGGCGCCGAGGACGACGGTGGTGTGCACGTCGTGGCCGCAGGCGTGGGCGCGGTCGGGCACGGTCGAGCGGTAGTCCACGCCCAGCTTGGTGTCCGGGATCGGCAGCGCGTCGATGTCCGCGCGCAGGGCGAGCATGGGCCGTACGCCGTCCCAGGTGCCGATGTCACAGATGAGCCCCGTGCCGCCGCCGAGCACATGGGGCCTGAGGCCCGCCTCCTCCAGCCGGGCCTTGAGGGCCGCGGTGGTACGGAACTCCTGGTTGCCGAGCTCGGGGTGCATGTGCAAGTCGCGGCGGAAGGCGACGAGTTCGGCGCGCAGCTCTTCGGGCAGCGCGCCGGGGAGCATGCCCGCCGGCGCGGACTCCGATTCGGACACGTCGTCGGACACCTCTTCGGACGCACGGGACATCAGTTGGTTCACCCTTTGAAGGGTAAGGCGACAGACCGGTCAACTGACCCACGATCAACAAAAGTTCAGCCCGATAGGGGAAGAAAATGTGGCCGCGTGGCGCATGACCGTTGGTCGCGATGGGTAAACTTTTACGCCGTCTCGGGGGATGCGTAAGTCGTGCGACGCCTGTAATAGGCCAACGCGACCGCCGTGAGCAGGGGCGGCCAGGCGATCAGCGGGGCGTAGCACGCGACCAGGACGGCTGTCTGGTCCACACTCCCGGTGACACCTCCCTCTCCGCTTCTGCCTCCGCTTCCCTCTCCGAGGCCGGCACTCTGAGCGTAGAAGGCCCACGCCAGGATTCCGAACAGCGCGGCGGCGCCGGACAGGGCGGGCACGACGGCGGCGAGCGGCCGCACGGGCCGCCCTCCGATGACGGGTATCCACCGCGGCACGACCTCGCCCCACCCCCGCACCAGCCCGAGGGTCATGAGCGCGAGCCCCTCCGATACGACGCTGAGCATCAGGATGTACGCGGCCTCACCGGCGCCCCGCTGCGGCTCCGCGGCCACGGGGAGTCCGGCGACGAGGGCCACCCGCCACAGCCCCGAGGGCAGGGTGGCGAGGGGTACGGCGTGCGCGGCGAGAGCGGCCCAGCGCGGGACGCCGGGAAGAGCGGTGACTTTCGGCATGGGTGCGATGCTGCCGCCGGGGCGGGCGACGGCGCGTCATCTCGGAGGGCTGTCGGGGTCCGCCGGACGGGGGAGGCGGGCCGCACCGTGAGGAGGGCGGTGGGGAGCACGGTGGGGAGCACCGGGGGTTAGCCCTACCCGGGACCGGGCGGGTAGCGGGATCGTCCCGGAGGTCCACTTCCGGACACGCTGGACCCGGCACAGCCCCTGTGCCACTGGTTCCCCGTCAATGCACCCGATCCTCAGGAGTTGGCCCGTGCGTGAGCAGGCATCGCAGACGTTCCGTTCGTCCCGGCGGCGCGGCGGTCGGCGCAGAACCGTATCGGTCGCGGCCGCGGCGGCCGTCGGCGCCCTGACGATCGGCGCCTTGGCCCCGTCCGCCGCTTCCGCCACGTCCGCCACGCCATCCGCGTCCGCTGCGTCCGCTGCGTCCGCCACCACCGGACCGGGCTCCGTACAGCGGGGCCTGGACGCGCTGGTGCGGGCCGGTGACGCGCCCGGTGCGCTCGCGGGCACCAAGGACATCGACGGCCGCACCCGTAACTACACGGCGGGGGTCGGCGACGTGGCGACCGGCGCGAAGGTGCCCATGGACGGCCGGGTGCGGATCGGCAGCAACACCAAGACGTTCACCGCGGTGGTCATGCTGCAGCTGGTCGCCGAGGGGAAGGTCCGCCTCGACGCCCCGGTGGACGACTACCTGCGGGGGCTCGTCCGCGGCAACGGCAACGACGGCCGCCGCATCACCGTCCGCCAGCTCCTGCAGCAGACCAGCGGCCTCCCCAACTACAGCAACTACCTGGGCGAAGAGGTCCGGTACTTCACCCCCCACGAGCTCGTTCGCATCGCACTGCAGCATGCGTCCGAATTCGAGCCCGGGAAGAAGTGGAAGTACAGCAACACGAATTACGTGCTGGCCGGCCTCATCATCGAGAAGGTCACCCACCACTCCCTCGCCGAGGAGATGGACCGGCGCATCATCAAGCGCGTCGGCCTGCACCACACCTACTTCCCGGCCCCCCGTGACGCGACCATCAAGGGCCCGCACCCCAAGGGCTACTACCGGACCTCGGCGGACGCGCCCCTGCTGGACGTCACGGAGACGGACCCCTCCTGGGGCTGGGCGGCGGGCCAGTTGATCTCCACGAACTCCGACCTCAACCGCTTCTTCACCGCGCTCCTCGACGGTGACCTGCTGCCGCGGGCCCAGCTCGCCCAGATGCGCAGGACGGTCCCGGCCGAGGCCACGTTCGGCGACGGCGCCCGCTACGGCCTGGGCCTCGTGAGCAAGCCGCTGCCGTGCGGAGGCCTCTACTGGGGCCACGGCGGCAGCTTCCCCGGCTACGAGACGCGGGGCGGCGCCACGGACGATGGCCGCGCGGCGAACGTCGCGGTCACGATGCAGCTGAACGACGAGGTGGCCAGGGGTCGCGTGGACGGGGTCGTGGAGAAGGCGCTGTGCGACGAGGCGTCCGGCCGCACGCCGTGATGCCCTTGGGCCACCTCATGTCGCGGGGCTAGGCCCCGGGCCGGTCAGGGACGGAGGCTGCGGCTTGCCCGCACCGGTTGGTTACCGGGGCCGCCCGGCTTTTTGCGGAGTGTGGCGGTTCCGGGCCGGGAGTAAAGGGCGCTCCCTGCGGTCGCGTCGGCTGCGCCGATTCCGCTGCGCTCCACCCTTGACTCCCGTCCCTCCACCGCACGTTGACCTTTGACCCGGACGGCCAGGGTGGGGCGGCGGGCTGGCCTAGGAGGGTCATCACCTTTCACTGCCGGGTGCGGTCCGGTCCATCGTGGCCGACCGTCACAGTTCACGGCTCGGCCAGCCGCGCGGCCTCACCGCTCGGGCCATCCCCTCTCGCTGCCGGGTGCGGACCGGCCCATCGTGGCCGACCGCCCCAGTTCGCGCTCGGCCAGCCGCACGGCCTTGCTGCTCGGGTCATCGGCTCTCGCTGCCGGGTGCGGTCCGGCCCATCGTCGGTGACCGTCACCGTTGCGGCTCGGTCAGCCGCTCGGCTCATCGAGTCACGTCTCTGGGGGGGACGGGGTATCAACTTTTTGAAAGTTGCGAAGGGGGTCGCCGTGCGCCCCCGGGTCACGCCCCGCACGCCCCCGCAGACACCACCCAACACGAGGTTCTGGCCCAGCGGGCTCGCACAACTGACGGCGCATTGAGCATGGCGGGGGGCGCGCGGCACACCCCTTCGCAACTTTGAAAAAGTTGATGACCCATGCCCCCCCAAAGTGGAAGGTCCGGGTGCCTGCCGGCGCGCACCGACCGTGGCACCTGCCCACGATGGACCGATCCGCACCCGGCCGCGAAAGCCGATGACCCGAGCAGCGCGGCCGCGCGGCTGGCCGAGCGCGAACCGGGGCACCCGCCCACGATGGGCCGGACCGCACCCGGCAGCGAAAGGGGATGACCCTCCTAGGCCCGCCCGCCGCCCCACCCTGGCCGTCCGGGGCAAAGGTCAACGTGCGGTGGAGGGACGGGAGTCAAGGGTGGAGCGCAGCGGAATCGGCGCAGCCGACGCGACCGAAGGGAGCGCCCTTTACTCCCGGCCCGGAACCGCCACACTCCGCAAAAAACCGGGCGGCCCCGGTGACCATCAAAGACACCGGCCCACCGAAGGCAACCCCCTCTCCGGCAGCCTCAGCTCGAACCACAGCAGCTTGCCGCCCGGCCCGAAGAGGTCGTCGCCGAGCAGGTATCCGCCCCACGCCTGCGCCCACTGCGCGACGAGCGCGAGCCCCCGCCCGCCGACGGCCTCGTGCGGGACGGCACGCAGGGGGCCGCGTCGGCAGGGGGGCCTGTCGAACGGGGCGGGGATGTACGGGTCGGTGTCCCACACGCTGACCCGCAGCCCGTACGGGTCCTCGGTCGCGCGCAGCCGCAGGCCGGCGGGGCCTTCGGTGTGCCGGTAGGCGTTGGTGACGAGCTCGGACGTCAACAGTTCGGCCACGTCCGTGAGTTCGGCCAACCCGTACGCGGGCAGGACGGCACGGGACGTCATGCGGGCGATGCGGGGCGCCCGGGGGTCGTGGGGCAGGTGAAGGGCGTACGACCAGGTGTGGGGCGGGGATACGGTTGCCATGTCGCCTCCTCGGGGGCGGAGTTCGATTCGCTCACTGCGTGCGCTCGGCGGTGGCATGCCGCGGGTCTTGCGTGCGGTGCGCTTCCGGGTTACGGGGCGGGGCAGTTGAGCGGGTCGAGCCACACAGTAGGGCGTAACGTGGTCTGTATTCCATGACCAACGAGGAATGCAGACCTTATTCCCTCGTGTGAGGTACCCATGCAACGTGTGCGCGGACGAGGAGACCAGCTGATGCCCGAGCCGAGTTCCCTGCCGACGGTGCGTCGACGGCGCCTCGGTACCGAACTGCGCCGACTGCGCGAGCGCGCCGATCTCAGCGTCACGGCAGCGGCGGCACTCCTGGGCGTCCCCCAGTCCCGTATCAGCAACATCGAGGCAGGACGCTACGGCGTGAGCGGTGACCGTGTGCGCGCGCTCGCAGGCCACTACGACTGCACGGACAGCGAGCTGGTCGACGCCCTCGCCGCCATGCCCGGCGAACGGCGGCGCGGCTGGTGGGAGGAGTACCGGGAGATCCTGGCACCGCGCATGCTGGACCTGACTGAGCTGGAGCATCACGCAGCACGGATGCGCGTCGCCCAGATCATCAACATTCCGGGCCTCCTCCAGACGAACGCGCACGCACGAGCCCTCTTCGAGCAGACCGTTCCTCAGCTGAAGCCGCACGAGATCGAACACCGCGTCTCCCACCGCGTAAAGCGCCAGGCCGTACTCCACGGTGACCGGCCCACGCCCTATACGGCGATCATCCACGAAGCGGCTCTGCGGATGCGGTTCGGCGACCGGGCGACAGTACGGGATCAGCTGGGCCACCTCATCGACATGGGTGACCTCGACCACGTCACCCTCGCTGTCGTTCCCTTCGACAGCGGCCCGTTCCACACGTCGGGCCAGGGCATCGACTACTTCCACGGCTCGGTGCGGCAACTCGACACGGTCCAGCTCGACACTGACCACGGAGGCGAACTCATCGACGCCCCTGCGCAGTTGGAGCGCTATCGCCTCGTCCTGGACCGCATGGAGCGTGCCGCACTCGCACCGGTCAAGTCCCGTGACTTCATCGCCCAGCTCCTTCAAGAAGCCTAGGAACCCACTCCGCCATGACCGAACTCGCCTGGCAGAAGTCGACGTACAGCCAGGAGGCCTCCTCCTGCGTCAACATCGCCACCGCCCCCGACGGAACGATCCGCCTCCGCGAAAGCGACGACCCTGAAGTCGCCCTCACCACGTCCAGAGTCCAACTCGGCGCCCTGATAGGCACATTGAAGGGCCGGGTGCGCCCGTGACGGCCACGCGCTTCCGGAGCAAAGCTCGCGCCCTGAACGGGGGGCAGCGAGCGCGGGCGACACCGCCTGCGCCCCGTGGTCACGCACTCCGGGACCCCGCTCGCGCACGTGGGGATGGTCGGCAGCGGTAGCCTCCGCCGTCGAGGCCGGGCGTCCAGGCACGCGTTATCCTGGGGGGGGACCGACGACATACCCCCGTAACCAGCGGCTTTTCAGGATGAAACGGTCGCGTCGTACCTGCAGAAGGCTCACGCTGTGGACTACCAGGCCGTTCTCGAAGAAGTCGCCGCCTTCGCCCGGCCGCTGGTGGGCCGGGGGCAGGTGGCCCGGTACATTCCGGCGCTCGCGGACGTCGACGCCGAGCGGTTCGGTATCGCCGTCGCCGACGTCAACGGGGAGGTGTACGGGGTCGGTGACTGGGAGGTGCCGTTCTCCGTGCAGTCCATCTCGAAGGCCTTCAGCCTCGCCCTCGTCCTCGCGGAGGGCGGCGAGCGGATCTGGGACCGGGTCGGCACGGAGCCGTCCGGCAACCCCTTCAACTCGCTGGTCCAGCTGGAGTACGAGAACGGCATTCCGCGCAATCCGTTCATCAACGCCGGTGCGCTGGTCGTCACCGACCGGCTGCAGAGCCTCACCGGGGACGCCGGTACGACGATGCTGGAGTTCCTGCGCGCGGAGAGCGGCAACCCGGACGTCTCCTTCGATCCGGAGGTGGCCGCCTCCGAGGCCGAGCACGGCGACCGCAACGCCGCCCTCGCGCACTTCATGGCGAGCTACGGCAACCTCGACAACCCCGTCGCCACCGTCCTTGAGCACTACTTCCGGCAGTGCGCGATCAGCATGAGCTGCCGCGACCTCGCCCTCGCGGGCGCCTTCCTGGCCCGGCACGGACTCCGCGGCGACGGCACGCGCCTGCTGCCGCTGCGCGCCGCGAAACAGGTCAACGCGATCATGCTCACCTGCGGTACGTACGACGCGGCGGGCAGCTTCGCCTACCGCGTGGGCCTGCCGGGCAAGAGCGGCGTCGGCGGCGGCATCGTCGCGGTGATCCCGGGGCGCTGCACCCTGTGCGTCTGGAGCCCGGGCCTGGACGCGTACGGCAACTCCGTGGCGGGTGTCGCGGCGCTCGACCACTTCACCAGCGTGACCGGCTGGTCGGTGTTCTAGAGTCCGCCCATGACCGATCACGGCAGCGCACCGACCTGGCGGCCCGGCGCACCCGGCGTACTGCGGCTGCCCTCCGGGCGGCTCGTCAGGGGGCGCGGGCTGCGGCGGCCACTGCCCGAGGGGGACGTACCCGGTCTCGGGGTGTATCTGCTGGGGAAGCAGCCCGCCGAAGTCCCGTGGGAGGCACGGTGGTTGCGCTGGCCCGACTTCCGGCTGCCCGTTGACCGGGAGGCGGCGCGCAAGCTGCTGCGCGAGGTGTGGGAGCGGGCCGCGGACGAGCGCGTCGAGGTCGCCTGCGAGGGCGGGCGCGGCCGGACCGGGACCGCGCTGGCCTGCGTCGCCGTGCTGGACGGCGTGCCCGCCGCGGAGGCCGTCGCCTTCGTACGCGAGCACTACGACCGGCGCGCCGTGGAGACCCCGTGGCAGCGGCGTTACGTGGCCCGCTTCACCCCGTAATCCCCCGTAGCCGTCCTTCGTTACGCCGGGGCCGCGTGCCGTACCGACGTCAGGCGGTGCACGTCCCGTGCCGTCCCCGTCACGCCCGACAGGAACCCCTGCGCGCGCGGGGACGCCGTCTCCGTGAGCCAGGCCGGGTCGATGTCGCAGACCGCCACCTTCACCTCCGTGCCCGCCAGGGCGAGCGGCAGGGTGTGGACGACCGTCGAGGGGAAGCTGAGGATCGTGCGGCCGATGGGGCCGCGACGGGCGATGAGTTCCAGGGGGAGGTCCGGGCGGACCACTTGGAGACCCGTCTCGACCGCGAGCCGGTGGAGCTTCTCGGAGCTCTCGCGGCGGTGGGCGAAGTAGCGGTTGGCTCCGTGGGCGAGGGAGAGGGCGCGGACCGCTTCCACGTAGTGGTCCGGGTCGACCACTCCCGTCTCCACCAGGGACGTGCCGACCAGGTCGGCGCCGCGCGTGATGCGGGGCGGGCCGAAGCGTTCCCTCGTCCACGCGAAGGCGTTGACGGAGACGGTCACGCCCTGCGGCGCGCTGTCGATCGGCATGGAGGAGAAGACCTCCACGGTGCGCGTCCCGCCGGGCGTGAGGCGGCGGCGTGCCGACGCCGAGACGGGGGCGAAGAGGAGGTCGCGGGGGCCCGGTCTGCCGCCCTTGCGGTGCCAGCGCTGGAGCCGCTCGCCGTGGGCCAGTTGGGAGATGAACTCCATGGTGGCCGTGCCGTCGTCGACCACGACCAGGGAGCGGGCCCGGGTGATGGTGAGCAGGAGCTGCACGTAGCGGGAGAACGGGTCGCCTATGACGACCCGGTCGGCTCTGCGCAGGGCGCCGGTGAGGCCTCCGACGGTGTGGAACGGCGCCGACGCGCCGCCGCGCGCCTCCTCCCAGCGGACCTCGACGCCCTCGTCGCGGGCCAGCTGCGCCATGCGGCGCAGCTGGCCACGCGTCATGGGGTCGTTCGGGGAGAGGACGACGACGGTGAGGCCCCCGGCCGGGCCGGTCGCGGCCGCGGCGTGCGCCCACTCCAGGACGTTGAGCAGCTGAACCGGGCTCTCCACGAAGGCGAGCGTGGAGTCCGCACCGGCCGGCGCGGCTGTGGTGTCGGCGCCTCGGCCGACTCGGGGGCTCATCGTTGGGTGTCCGTCTCCCGGTAAGAGGCTCAGACCGCGACCGGCTCGGCGTCCGCGGAGTTCTCGCTCTCGGCGACGACTCCGGCCACGCGGCGCAGCTTCTTCATCGGGCCGAGCTCCGACTCGTAGACCTTCTTGACGCCGTCACCGAGGGACGCCTCGATGGTGCGGATGTCACGGACGAGGCGGGTGAGGCCCTGCGGCTCGACCGAGGCGGCCTGGTCGGAGCCCCACATGGCGCGGTCGAGGGTGATGTGGCGCTCGACGAAGGTGGCGCCGAGGGCGACGGCGGCGAGCGTGGTCTGCAGGCCGGTCTCGTGGCCGGAGTAGCCGATCGGGACGTTCGGGTACTCGGCCTGGAGGGTGTTGATGACGCGGAGGTTGAGCTCCTCGGCCTGGGCCGGGTACGTCGACGTGGCGTGGCACATCAGGATGTTGTCGGAGCCCAGCACCTCTACCGCGTGGCGGATCTGCTTCGGGGTCGACATGCCCGTGGAGAGGATGACCGTGCGGCCCGTGGCGCGCAGGGCACGGAGCAGCTCGTCGTCCGTGAGGGAGGCGGAGGCCACCTTGTGGGCGGGCAGGTCGAACTTCTCCAGGAACGCGACGGCCTCGGTGTCCCACGGCGATGCGAACCAGTCGATGCCGCGCTTGGCGCAGTGCTCGCTGATGGCCTGGTACTCGGACTCGCCGAACTCCACACGGTGGCGGTAGTCGATGTACGTCATGCGGCCCCAGGGGGTGTCGCGCTCGATGTCCCACTGGTCGCGCGGGGTGCAGATCTCCGGGGTGCGCTTCTGGAACTTGACCGCGTCGCAGCCGGCGTCGGCGGCCACGTCGATGAGCGCGAACGCGTTCTCCAGGTCGCCGTTGTGGTTGATGCCGATCTCGCCGGTGATGTACACGGGCTGACCGGGACCGGCCGTCTTCGAACCGAAGCGGCGCAGGCGGGAGGTGGCGTCGATGGGGGTGATGGAGCTCATGGCAGAACTGTCCTTAACTGTGGAGGGAGTCGAGAGAGGGGCCGAGGATCCAGGTGGCGATCTCTCGGATCGCGCCCTCACCACCGGGGACGGTGGTGACCGCGCGTGCGGCGCCGCGTACGACGTCGTGGGCGCTCGCGACCGCCACGGGCCAGCCCACGAGGGCGAAGCACGGGAGGTCATTGACGTCGTTGCCGACGTAGAGCACGCGCTCGGGAGCGATGCCCTGCTCCTCGCACCACTGCTTGAGTGCGAGGTCCTTGCGGTCGATGCCGTGCAGGACGGGAAGCCTGAGCTTCCCGGCGCGCGCGGCGACGACCGGGTTCTGTTCCGTGGACAGGATCAGCATCTTCAGGCCGCTCCTGCGGAGGGCCGCGATACCGAGTCCGTCGCCGCGGTGCACGGAGACGAACTCCCGTCCCTCGGAGTCGACCAGCACCCTGTCGTCGGTCTGGGTGCCGTCGAAGTCGAGGACGACCGCGTCGATGTCGGCGGCGGTCGGGAGGGCGTCCGCCCGGGCCGCGTCGAAGAGCGGGGCCAGCGCGCGGGCGCGGGCGAGATCGTGCGGGTCGTCGATCTCCAGGACGCGGGCGGGATCGGTGCGGACCGGTTCGGTGCGGCCGAAGAAGCGGTGCTTCTCGGTGCGGAAGCCGGCCGCGTCCATCGCGTAGGCGGCGCCGGTCTCCAGGAGGTCCTGGGGGCGGTCCTGGCGGCGCGGGCGGAACGACTTGTCGTGGTTGACGCCGTAACCGCCGCGGGTCCTGGTGGAGTTGGCGAGCGTCGCCGTGCCGCCCGCCGCGTCGGTGCGCTGCGCGGGGACCTCGGCGGGGCCGTCCGCGTCGTCCGCCGCGTCGCGCCAGACGAAGCCGTGGAAGGGCGCCACCGTGACGGCCGTGTCCGCGCCGTGCTCGGCGACCGCCGAGGCCACCTTGTCGACGTCCTCGCGGGTGAGGAAGGGGCTGGTGCACTGCACGAGCAGGACCACGTCGACGGCCGCGCCGTGCAGCGTCTCGTGGGCGTCCATGGCGTGCAGGACGGCCGCCTCGCTGGTCGCGGTGTCGCCGGCGATCGCGGCGGGGCGCAGGACCACCTCGGCGCCGGCGGCGCGGGCGGCCTCGGCGATCACGTGGTCGTCCGTGGAGACGACGACGTCCGTGACGAGCCGTGCGGCCAGGCACTCCCGTATGGCGCGCGTCACCAGGGGCACGCCGCCGACCGGGGCGAGGTTCTTGGCGGGTACGCCCTTGGAGCCGCCGCGGGCGGGGATGACGGCGAGCACGCGGCGGTCCTGTGCGCTCGCGGGGGCGGGGTGGGGCATGGGGGCTCCTTGGAAGGGACGGGGGCTCACAGCTCGCCCATCCGCCGGATGACGGGGGCCACGCGCTGCACTCCGTGGCGGTAGGCGCCGCGGGCCGCGCGGCGCACGATCTGCCGTACGGGTCCGGGGTCCTTGTCGGCGGCGGGGGCGCCCGGCAGCGGCGCGCCGTCGGGGCCGAGGTGGTGGCGGGCGAGGATGCCGGGCAGATAGCCGCGGGCGGTGCCGAGGCTGTAGTAGGGCGCGAGGGGCGCGAGGCCACCCGCGGCCGCCTCGGCGAGCAGGTCCTCGACGCGTTGGCGTGCCGCGTCGAAGGCCTTCTCGTACGCTCCGTCGGCGGCGACGCCCTGCCGTGCCAGCCACCGCTCGTCGGGCTCGGGCAGGTGGCCCGCGTCCAGCTGGTCCCAGGAGGCGAGGCATCCGGAGCCGGTGAAGTGGTGGTTGCCGAGCGCCTCGCGCACCCCGAGGTCGGTGAGGACCGCGGTGGGGATGCGGCGGTGCAGGGATTCGAGGGCGGCCGTGGAGCTGACGGTGACCAGGAGGTCGGTGCGGTCAAGTACCTCGCCCATGTGCCCGTACACGAGGCGGCAGTTGGCGGGCAGTCCGCCGTCGATGCGCTGCGCCAGCTTCTGGTAGGGCAGTTCCTCGATGTGCGTGGTGTGCTCGCCGGGCTTGCTGCGCAGCTTGAGCAGGACCTCGCGGTCGGGGTGCAGCCGGGCGTGCTCGGCGAGCCGGCGCAGCAGGTAGGTGCGGTGCGCGGCGGTCTCCGGCACGGAGGGCTGGGCGGCGAAGACGACGGTGTAGGGGTGCCGCTTCTCGTCCGCGTCGCCGCGCTTCTCGTACGCGTCGTCGTCGCGCCTCTCGTCCGCGTCGTCGCGTTTCTCGTACGGTGCGCCGCCCAGGAACGGCAGCGCGGCCTCGGTCACCGCCGAGGCGTCGGCGCCCACCCCCTCGTACACCGCGCGGAAGCGCTCGGCGTCCTGGCGGGAGTTGGCGAGGACGACGTCCGCGCCGTGCCGCAGGAGGAGGCCGTCGGCGAGCTTCTCGTAGACGACGCCGACGTAGCCGGTGACGACGACGGGGCGGCGCGCCCGGCCGCCGGTGAGGCGGGCGTCCTGGGAGATGCGGGCGAGTCCGTGCAGCACCGCCTGGACCGCCCCGCCCACCAGGGCGAGGACGATCACGTCGGGTGCGTCCCGCTCCGTCTCGCGCAGGAACTCGACGGCGGTGACCTCGCGCAGGGAGTCCGCGCGCACGCCCACTTCGTCGAGCTGCCGGGGCGTGGGGGTGGCCCGGCCACGGAGCAGATACCCACTGAGCCGGTGGCCTTCGGGGGCGCCGCCGTCGGACCGAGCGCCCGATACGATGCGGTTCGCGGTGAGAGCGCCCCATTTCCATCGCGTATCGGAGTCGGCGAGCACGGCGACCCGCAGCGGGTTCTGGTTGCTTGCTGGCACGTCCCAGACGCTAGGAATACATTTCGATTCGCGGCCCAACTCGGGTGCAACAAACGGTTAACAGCATGCCGACGAATGGCGAATCAGCCCGGGAACGGCTTTTCCGGCGGCCTGGTTAACCATTCCGCCACGCGTCGTTCACCTGCCATCCCACTGCGGGTCGACCCGAATGACGGGCTGCCACCTAACGTCACCCTCGTGGTTAAGCTCTCCGTCATCGTGCCGTTCTACAACGTGCAGCAATACGCTCCCGACACCCTGCGGAGTCTGCGTGCGAACGCACGTGACGACTTCGAATTCATCCTCGTCGACGACTGCTCGCGCGACGAGACTCCGGACATCCTGGAGCGTGCGGCGCGCGAGCTTCCCGGCGCCGTCCACCTCCGACACGAGACCAACGGCGGCCTCGCGACCGCCCGCAACACGGGCCTCGACGCGGCGCGCGGCGAGTACCTCACCTTCCTGGACGGTGACGACTGGCTCGCGCCCGGCTACTTCTCCCAACTCCTGGCCTGCATCGAGGAGTTGGGGTGCGATTTCGTGCGCACCGACCATGTGCAGTGCACCGCGCGGGCCCGCACCGTGCACCGTGTCCCGCACGGCAGGCGCGGCGTGGTGATGAATCCGCGCGACGTGATCCTGCCCGCCGACCGCTCGACGTCCGTCGACTACGCGTACGCCTGGGCGGGCATCTACCACCGCGGACTCGCCGACCGGGGCCTGCTGCACTTCACCGACGGCCTGCGCACCGCGGAGGACCGGCCCTGGATCTGGCGGCTGCACCGCGAGGCGGAATCCTTCGCCGCGGTGAGCCTTCTCGGGGTGTTCTACCGGCGCGGCGTCGCCTCGTCATTGACGCAGATCGGCGACGTGCGCCAGCTCGATTTCATCAAGGCGTTCGACCAGGTGGTGCGGGAAACCGCGGCGGACCGCGACGCGGACGAACTCCTGCCGAAGGCCGTACGCACTTACTGCGCGATCATCTCCCACCATCTGGGATCCATCGAAAGGTTCGAGCCATCCGTGGCGCGGAAATTGAAGTCAATGAGTGCGGCCGCGCTGAAGCGGATGCCGCAGGGCGTGCTCGACGACGCGCTCGACTCCATGGACGTCCAGCGGGCGACCCGGCTGCGCAGGCTGCGCCGGCGTCCGGTGACGGCGGAGGTGGCCGCGTAATGGCCACGACGCAGATCTTCATGGCGTCCACGCTGTACGGCACCGCGACCCTCGCCGCCGCCCTGGACGCCGACCGCTTCGGCCCCGCCGACCGCCGCATCCTCCTGGTCAGCAACAACGCGGCGACGCCCGAAACGACGACGCCCCTGGACGAGATGCCGGGGTTCGAGCGGCTGCGCGGCCGGTTCGACGAGGTGCGCTCCTGGAACGAGGCCATCTCCCCTTTCCACCCGGGCGGCTGGGCCCCGCGCGGCGACGACGTCGTGCTGTGGGAGCGCTACATCCGGCTGCTGTGGGGCCTCGGTGACGACGACATCGAGCTGGCCGTCGAGTCCATCCAGGTCAACCCCGCGCTCGCCCTCGCCCAGATCTTCACCGGTGTCCCCGTCGACGTCTACGCGGACGGCCTGATGAGCTACGGCCCCACCCGCAACAAGCTCGACCCGCTGGTCGGCACCCGCGTGCGGCGCCTGCTCCACCTGGACCTGGTGCCGGGGCTCACCCCGCTGCTCCTCACCGAGTTCGGGGTGGAGCCGGATGTGGTGCCGACCGAGGCGTTCGTGAAGGTGCTCGCCGAACTGGGCGCCCAGGACCACGAGTTGCCCGAGGTCGACGCCCCCGCCCTCGTCCTCGGCCAGTACCTCTCCGCGCTCTCCATCCTCACGCCCGAGGAAGAGGAGGAGCTGCACATCCGCATGGTGCGCGGCGCGGCCGAACTGGGCCACACCCAGGTGGTGTTCAAGCCCCACCCCACGGCGCCGGCCCGCTGGTCGCGCGCCCTGGAGAAGGAGGCGCGGAAGATCGGCGTCGAGCTGACGGTGCTCGACACCCCCGTACTCGCCGAGGTCCTCTACCAGCGGATGCGGCCCGTGCTCGTCGTCGGCTGCTTCTCCACGGCGCTGCTCACGGCGACCGCGCTGTACGGCCTGCCCGCCGCCCGCACCGGCACGGACCTCCTCCTGGAGCGCCTCGCGCCCTACCAGAACAGCAACCGCGTCCCGGTCACCATCGTCGACGCGCTGCTGCCCGAACTCACCGACCGCGCGGCGGTCCAGGCGCGCGAACCGGGCCTGGGCACCGGTGAGTTGACCCACCTGCTCAAGGCCGTCGGCTTCGCGATGCAGCCGCAGATATACCCCCGCCTGCGCCCCGAGGCCGAGCGCTACCTCGCGCGGAACCTCACCCCCGCGACCTGGCGCTACTTCAAGCGGCGCCGCCTCACCGCGCTCGCGCTGCCCGGCGCCGTCCCCTCGCAGCTCGCCTTCATCCCGCGCAACGCGGCCGTCCGCCGTGTCGCCCGCCGCGCGCGTTCGGTGCAGCGTTCGCTCAAGCGGACCGCTCTCGGATGACGCCGCCCGCCACCACGGACACCGCCGGGCCCGCCGCGATATCCGCCGCGGTGTCCGCTCCCGCCGCCGGCCACACCGCCCGGCCCGCCCGCGGGAAGCCCCGGCTGCGCGCCCTGGACGGGCTGCGCCTTGTCGCCGCGCTCATGGTCGCCGCCTACCACTACGGCGGCCGTGACGGCGAGATCGCCCGAGCCTGGGGCAGCTCGCCCAGGGAACAGTTCCCGACGGCCAGTGAATGGTTCGCGTACGGCTGCCTCGGCGTGCAGATCTTCTTCGTCATCAGCGGCTTCGTGATCTGCATGAGCGGCTGGGGCAAGCCCCTGCGCTCGTTCTTCGCGTCCCGGGCGTCCCGGCTGCTGCCCGCCTACTGGGTGGCGATCGTCCTGGTCACGGCGGTCTTCGCGCTGCCCGCCGTCGCGTACAGGACGGTCTCGCCCAGCGACGCGCTGGTCAACCTCACCATGCTGCAGCAGCCGCTCGGCGCGGACCGGGTGCTCGGCGTGTGCTGGACGCTCTGGGCGGAGCTGCGCTTCTACGCGCTGTTCGCGCTCTGCGTGGTCCTGCCGGGCGCGACCCGCGCCCGGGTCATGCTCTTCTGCGCGGTGTGGACGCTGGCCGCGGCCGTCGCCGAGGCCGCCGACGAGCCGCTGCTCGAACTGGTCCTGATGCCGGAGTACGCGCCGTTCTTCATCGGCGGCATCGGCATCTACCTGATCCACCGGGACCGCCGCGACCTCACGGCGTGGGGCATCACGGGCGTGAGCTGGCTGATCGGCCAGCACTACGCGGTCAAGCAGCTGTGGCACGCGCCGGACCCGGACTTCTTCTCCTACCGCTCCGCGTCCGTGATCGTCGCGGTGGTGACGGCCGGTTTCGCGGCGGTCCTCGTGATCGCCCTCGGCCATCTGGACCGGGTGAACTGGCGCTGGCTGACCGTGGCCGGGGCCCTGACGTACCCCTTCTACCTGGTGCACGAGCATCTGGGCTGGGTGACGGTGGAGGCGCTGCACCGGCACCTGGGCCTGCCCTCGTACGCGACGTTCGCCCTGACGATCGCCGCGATGCTGGTCCTCGCGTGGCTCCTGAACCGGTTCGTGGAGGAGCGGCTCACCCCACTGATCCGCTCGGGCCTCACCCGGGCCCCCACGCCCCGGGAGCTCACCGCCCGAAGGTGACGAGCGTGGCCCCGGCCCCCGCCACGACCGCGGCGCGCCTCAGACGCTGCTGAGCGACAGCTTCACCGCGAACCCGAGGAACAGCGCACCCGCCGCCGACGAGGCGCCCGCCGAGAGGCCCTTGCGGCGGCGGAAGGCGTCCGCGAGCCGGGTCCCGCTGAAGATCAGGGCCGTCAGGTAGAGGACGCTGGCGAGCTGCGCGAAGGCGCCGAGGACGACGAAGGAGAGCGCCGGGTAGGCGTAGTCGGAGTCGACGAACTGCACGAAGAAGGCGATGAAGAACAGGATCGCCTTCGGGTTGAGCAGACTGATCACCAGAGCCCTGCGGAACGGCCGCTCGGCGGCGCTCCCCGCGGCCCCGCCGCCCTCACCCGCCGCGTCCGCGGCCTTCTCGTGCCGCGAACGCCACAGGGCGGCGGCGCCCCGCAGCATCCCGACCGCGAGCCACGCCAGGTACCCGGCGCCCGCGTACTTCACGAGCCCGAAGAGCACCGCGTTGGCCTGCAGCAACGAGGCCACCCCGGCCGCGGACAGCGTCATCAGGACGGTATCGCCGCACCAGACGCCCGCGGCCGCGGTGTAGCCGGTGCGCACGCCCCGGCGGGCGGCCACGGAGAGGACGTACAGCGAGTTCGGACCCGGCAGCAGAATGATCAGCGCGAGGCCCGCGAGATAGGTCGGAAGATCGGTGACACCCAGCATGGCCGGAGTCTCGCACGCGCGTACGGAACGACCCGAACAGCGTCCGGACTGCGGACACCGGCTCCCCCTGCGGCGGCTGTCAGTCGCCGTCCAGGAGGGTGTCGACAGGGAGGTCGAGGCTGATGCCGACGTGGGGAGCGAGCGAGAAGGTCTGGCCGCGCTGGTAGCAGGAGCGGACTCCGTACCCCTCGCCCGCGGGCCCCGAGTGCACCAGCACCTCGCCGTGTTTGCGATCCACGACGACGTAGACGGGGACACCCGCCCTGGCGTAGGTCTCGACCTTCGTCACCAGGTCGTTGCCCCAGTTGGACGACGTCACTTCCAGGACCAGTCGGAACACGTGGGGGGCGTAGCAGTTCTTCTCGACGACCGCGTTCTCGTAGTCGTCATCGACGACGGACAGGTCGGGCACCGCGTAGTCGTCGGGGCCCGTCGGCAGCCGGAGGCCGATGCCCTGCAGGTAGCGGAGGCCCGCCTTTCGCGCTCCCGCGTCATGGAGTGCGTCGGTGAGCCAGGACAAGGTCTCCTGCTGCGAGCCATCCGGCGGTGGTGTCACGACAATGCTCCCGTTGAGGATCTCCACCCGGTGTCCGGGCAGCTCTTCCCAGAGGCGGTCGGCAGCATCGGCGAGCGACGACTCATGCAGTATCACGGCCACAGCAGCCTCCTTTCGGGAGCACTCTTCATGAGCGTAACCACCTCCGTGGGCATCCCGCTCCGGATCACTCGTCCGAGGCCGCCCCTCAGAACGCGTCGGTCGGTACGTACGACCCCCACACCTCCCGCAGCGCGTCGCACACCTCGCCCACCGTGGCCCGGGCGCGCAGGGCCTCTTTCATCGGATAGAGGACGTTGGCGTGGCCCTCTGCCGCCTCGCGCAGGGCCGTGAGGGCCGTGTCGACCGCCTGCTGGTCGCGTTGCGCGCGCAGGCGGGTGAGGCGGGCCGCCTGCTGGGCCTCGATCGCGGGGTCGACGCGCAGCGGCTCGTACGGCTCCTCCTCGTCGAGCCGGAAACGGTTGACGCCGACCACCACGCGCTCGCCGCTGTCCGTCTCCTGCGCGATGCGGTAGGCGTTGCGCTCGATCTCGCCCTTCTGGAAGCCCTGTTCGATGGCGTGCACCGCGCCGCCCAGGTCCTCGACCCGGCGCATCAGGTCGAGGGCCGCGCCCTCCACGTCGTCCGTCATCCGCTCCACGACGTAGGACCCGGCGAAGGGGTCCACCGTCGCCGTCACGTCCGTCTCGTACGCGAGGACCTGCTGGGTGCGCAGGGCGAGGCGGGCCGACGTGGCGGTGGGCAGCGCGATGGCCTCGTCGAAGGAGTTGGTGTGCAGCGACTGCGTGCCGCCGAGCACCGCGCCGAGGCCCTGCACGGCGACCCGGACGAGGTTCACCTCGGGCTGCTGCGCGGTGAGCTGGACGCCCGCCGTCTGCGTGTGGAAGCGCAGCATCAGGGATTTCGGGTTCCGCGCGCCGAACTCCTCCCGCATCACACGGGCCCAGATCCGCCTGGCCGCACGGAACTTGGCGACCTCCTCCAGGATCGTCGTACGCGCCACGAAGAAGAAGGACAGGCGCGGCGCGAAGTCGTCCACGTCCATGCCCGCCGCGACCGCCGTACGGACGTACTCGATGCCGTCAGCCAGCGTGAAGGCGATCTCCTGCGCGGGCGAGGCACCCGCCTCCGCCATGTGGTAGCCGGAGATCGAGATGGTGTTCCAGCGGGGGATCTCGGCCCCGCAGTACTGGAAGGTGTCCGCGACGAGCCGCAGCGAGGGCTGGGGCGGGAAGATGTACGTGCCGCGTGCGATGTACTCCTTGAGCACGTCGTTCTGGATCGTGCCGGTCAGCTCGGCGGCGGCGACGCCCTGCTCCTCGGCGACCAGTTGGTAGAGGAGGAGCAGCAGCGCGGCGGGCGCGTTGATCGTCATCGACGTGGAGACCTTGTCCAGCGGGATGCCGTCGAACAGGACCCGCATGTCCTCCACCGAGTCGACGGCGACGCCCACCTTGCCGACCTCGCCGCTCGCGATCGGCGCGTCGGAGTCGTGGCCCATCTGGGTCGGCAGGTCGAAGGCGACGGACAGGCCGGTCGTGCCGTGCTCGATGAGCTGCCGGTAGCGGGCGTTGGACTCGGTGGCGGTGCCGAACCCGGCGTACTGCCGCATCGTCCAGGGGCGGCCGGTGTACATCGTCGGGTAGACGCCGCGCGTGAAGGGATACGCGCCGGGGGCGCCGAGCTTCTCCGCCGGGTCCCAGCCCGCCAGATCCTCGGGGCCGTACACGGGTTCGATGGGCAGTCCTGATTCCGACTCGTGTGTCATGCGTCCAGCTTGCGCCCGCACCCGGGACGCGTCACTCGCGGCAAACCGGGAAACACTTCCTGATGTGGTGTCCAGGGGCGCCGTTCCGGGTGTCGTCCGGGCCGCCGTCCCGAGTGTCGTCTACGAACGCGGGGAAGCGTGATGGGCAGGGGCGCGATATCGGCAGGGGCCGTGGCGGTGCTGGTCCTGGCGGCGGGGTGCAAGGCGGTCGCGGTCAACACGGGCGGGGGGCCGTCCGGCGAGGACGGCAAGCGGGGCACGGCGGCCACCCGGCCGCCGACGCGGACTCCGGCGCGGACTCCGGCCCCGCCCCCGGCCAGGACCCCCACCTCGCCCGCCACACCCCCGCCCGCCGCGACGCCCTCCCCGCCGCCGCCCCGCGCCATGACGCTCATGCGGCAGGGCGACCGCGGCGGCCAGGTGCGGGAGCTGCAGGCCAGGCTGCGGCAGGTCGCCTGGTTCTTCGGCAACCCCACGGGGACGTACGGCGAGGCCACCGCCAGGGCCGTGGAGGGCTTTCAGGCCAAACGCGGCCTGCCCCGCACCGGCGACACCGACACGCTCACGCTGCGCAGGCTGGTCGCCATGACGCGCGAGCCGACGCGGTACGAGCTGTACGCGGGCGGTGGCATGCCCGCCGCCGCCCCGGACAAGCGCTGCCTGACCGGCCGGGTCCTGTGCATCGCCAAGAGCACCCGCACACTGACCTGGATGGTCGACGGCAAGGCCGTCTCGACGATGGACGTGCGGTTCGGCTCGCAGTACACCCCGACCCGCGAGGGCGCCTTCACCGTCTACTGGAAGTCCCGGCACCACGTCTCGACGCTCTACGACACCGCCATGCCGTACGCCATGTTCTTCAGCGGCGGCCAGGCGGTGCACTACTCGTCGGACTTCGCGGCGCGCGGCTACTCCGGCGCGTCGCACGGCTGCGTGAACGTACGGGACGAGAGGAAGATCGCGAGCCTGTTCGCGCAGGTGCGGAGCGGCGACCGCGTCGTCATCTACAAGTGATCGGTGGCGGAAAGTGACCCGGTGACGAAAGACCGGTGACGGAAAGTGCCCCGATGGCGAAAAGTGCCCCGGTGGCGAACCCCGGTGAAAAGCGGCGTGGGCGGGATCGGGGGAACGTATCCCGCCCACGCCGAGGGCACGGAGCCGAAGGTACGGGGGGAACCCCCGGCTCGTGCGCGGGCCGATGACCAGTCGGCTCACTTCTTACTGCGCCACCGCCGCCGAAAACGTCACACCCGGGTCCGGGAGCCCGCTACGGCAGGTGCGGGAGGGGACTGTACGAGCCCGTGGGGGCCGTGGGAGTAGTCCGCGGTACGGACGGCGAGGACATGGGAGGCCCGGGGGCGCCGCCGCTGTCACCGCCCGAGCTGCCGCCCTCGTCGCCGCCGTTCTCCCCGTCGCCGCCCTCGCCGCCGTGGCTGCCGCCGTGGTCGCCGCCGCCCCTGCCACCGCCCTGGTGCCCGCCGCCCGGACGGCCGCCGAGGACCCGGCCGCAGAACTCCTCCACGCGGGCCGGGCCCCTGGCCGCCTCCTCCAGGCGGCGCCGCTTGTCGCCGTCCAGCTCACCGCTGCGATAGGCGCGGCAGGCGGCCACCGCCTTGCGGTACCAGCCCTTGGCCTCGTCGCGGTGCGGCGGGGCGGCACTGTCCGGCTGCCGCGGGGCGCCGGTGGGGCCGTCGTCCGCCTCGGCCTCCGACGGCGGGCCGTCCTGCGGCTTTCGCGTCGGCTCGTCGTCGGGCGCCGTGCTCTCGTCCGGTGCCAGGTCCTCGGACGGCTCGCGCTCGTCGTCCGACGGGGCGGCCGACGGCTCCTCGGGGGTGGCGGCGGACGTGGCGGAGACGGCGGGACCGGGGTCGGCGTGCGTGCCGAACGGCGAGGGCAGCACGCCCGTCCCCGCGGCCACGGCGACCCCGCCGATCATGCAGGCTGCCAGGGCGGCGGCGATGCCGAAGCGGACCGGGCGGCCCCAGCGGCTGGGCCCCGGACGGTTTCCGGCACGACCGAGGCGCACGGTCTCGCCCGCCGCATCGCGATGGGCGGCGCTCGCGTACGGCGCGGTCCTCGAACGGCTCCCGACGTCCTGCGGGAGCTCCGCGCGGGCGGCCCGGAACGCGGCCAACGCGGCGGCCTCGCCCGGGAGTTCACCGGAGAGCGGGCCGGGTCTGTGACCGGCCGCTCCGGCGACGGCGCCGGTCTCGGTGCCGGCGGGGAGGTCGGTGGCCGCCCGCTCCGGGGCGGCGCCGCGGTCCTGCTCGGCCAGCGCGGCCAGTGCCTGGGCGAGCCGGTCGGCCTGCGCGCGTGCGCCGGGGTCGATGCCTTCGAGGGGCTCGCCGCGCAGCAAACGTTCCGCCGTGTCGCGGTCCAGCCACTTGTGCTGCTCGTCGGCCATCACATGTCCTTCTGCGTCCGCGTACGCGATTGCGTCACACCGCCGGACGTCACCGCGCACCCGCGCGGTTCTCGCTGAGGGGGTACGGCGTCGAGCGCGTCCCTGGGGTCCGCGCCCTGCGAGCCGAGCAGCTCGGCGAGCCGCTTCAGGCCGCGGTGGGCCGCCGTGCGGACGGCTCCGGGGCGCTTGCCGAGGGTCTGGGCGGCGCTCTTCGCGTCGAGTCCGACGACGACGCGGAGCACGACGGCCTCC
The DNA here is from genome assembly GCF_042880275.1 of Streptomyces sp. NPDC058308. Taxonomy (NCBI): domain Bacteria; kingdom Bacillati; phylum Actinomycetota; class Actinomycetes; order Kitasatosporales; family Streptomycetaceae; genus Streptomyces; species Streptomyces sp. NPDC058308. The sequence continues at coordinate 125,217 of NZ_JBHVZA010000022.1, read as the reverse complement.
GCCTGGTCCTGCGGGAGCCGGGCTATGAGGGCGAGGGCCTCGCCGGTGGCGAGGGACTCCATCGCCTCTGTGGCGGTGTCCGCGTCGCCCGGCTTCCCGGCCAGCTCCGTCTCGTCGCCGCCCACGGCGGGGCGCCTGCCGCGCATGCGCAGGTGGTCGAGGGCGCGGTTGCGCGCGACGCGCGCCGCCCAGCCCCTGAACCGGTCCGCGTCACCGCTGAACCGCTCCAGATCGCGCGCTATCTGCAGCCACGCCTCGGAGGCCACGTCCTCGGCATCCGGATCGCCGACGAGCGTGCGTACGTATCCCAGCAGCCGTGGGTGCACGGAGCGGTACACAGTCCGGAAAGCAGTTTCGTCCCCGTCCTGCGCCGCAAGCACCGCGGCGGTCAGCTCCGCGTCGTCCCCCAGCACTCTCTCAATCCTGACACTCGGAGATCTGCGCCCGGCCCCGGCGCGAAGCAGCACGCTACGGGCTGGGACGGGCCTACGTCCATGTTTGTACAACGTGCAACTAGCGGGTGACAGAACGCGGTGTGACACAAAGCGCACGCGCGGCGCTGAAGGGAGTACGGACCGCACGCGGTTCGTACCGTGTGCCGGCCGGGGCCTCTCCTGTGGGGGGTGGCGGCCCCGGCCGGCAGCTCGGTCCTCGTATCTGATCGCGGCGGCGCGGTCCGTACTCCGGCCTCCGGCCGAACTCGCCGAGCGCATGGCGACTTACGGGGTGCCGTAAAGGGCAGGCAGATCGACCAAGAGGAGATCGTCACGGCGGTTGGCCAGGTCGACCAAATCGGGGTAGAAACCGTGCAGCGAGTACAGGGCCAGAGTGGTGGCAGCGGTGTCGTACCCCTGATCCGCGAGCAGGGCACGGATGCGTTCCAAGCGCTCCAGGTCACCGGTCCCACGGCGGGCGGCCGTCGCCTTCGCCTCGCCAAGGAGCGCGATCCTCGCGCGGGGTGCCTGCGGGCGCTCACCGGCAGCCAGGGCGATGACATCCACCTCGTGCTTCGTCCGGGCGGCCTGGTCGGCGACCTCGGTGGTACCGACCGGGCCGGGCAGTCCACCGGGCAACAGGGTGTGGGCGTAACGACGGGTGAAGTCGCGGGCCAGGTCCTCGAAGTGCGGCCCGAGGATCTTGGAGTTGAAGGTCGGAGCGGCCTGCTGCCACACCTGCTCGGCGAAACCCTGCTCCACGGCAGCGGCCTGCGGGAGGGTGATGAGCTGGTTGAAGCGGATCACGGGGTCAGCGAGCGTGATGACAGGGTGCCTGGAGCGGAGGATGTCCTGTTCGCGCCGGATATAGCCGGTGGATTCCAGGACTCCGAGGGGGTGGGCCACGGCGTTGCGCGGGCGTTCCAGGGCAGCGCCGATCTTGCTGGGGGTGGTGGCGCCGTTCGCGATGGCGGTGAGGATGTCGTAGTACAGGGTGTGCTGCGTAATCCTGGGATCTTCGCGCAGCAGGTACTCGGTTTCGGTGCGTGAGTACACTGCCCGGCCCGGATCGAGCAGCGTCCGGGTGAGCCAGGCATCGAAGCCCTCGTCCGGATGCGGACGGGCGGCCACCGGCCGGTAGCCGGGAGCCCCGCCGAGAACCGCGTGCACCTTCAGCGCGGTCAGCGGGTCGGCGATCTGCCAGAAGGTCCGGCTGTGACGATAGTCGAAGGCACCCAGCCGTAGATCGACCACGGCACGGCCCCGCAGCGGCTTGGTCCCCGAGAGCAGTTCGTGCATGACGCTCATCGCGGAGCCGCACAGGATCAGACGCGGGCCCGGCCCGGCGCCGGGCCGGGCGCCGCGCTGGCGCTCGTCGTAGAGCTGCTGGAGCAGGCCCGGGATCTCGGGTGAGTGCTGGAGCAGGTACGGCAACTCGTCGATCACCAGGAGCGGGTGGGACGAACGGGCGGTCACATCAAGGGCGTTGGACAGGACGTCACGCCAGTCGGTCAGCCGCAGACTCCCTGGTCGCAGGCCGGCGTGGGCGGCAACCGCGTCACTGAAACGCTGGATCGCGGGCAGCCGCCCCTCCTCCCGGACCGCTGTGACGTACAGGCCGTCGACCTGCTCGGACAGGGCCTGCAGAAGGTAAGACTTTCCATGTCGGCGCCGACCCGACACGATGCCGAGCCGCATCGCCGGATCCGGATCGGTGAGGAACTCCGCGAGCAGATCCCACTCCCGGTTCCGGTCGACCACATCGTCCGGCTTGGCCAGCAAGCTCTCCTTCACTCGCTCTCCCACTCATCGACTACGACGCTTTTCGTCTAAGTCTACTTCGACGGAAAGCGTCGTCCTGGAATTCACCCAGGCGCGGTTTGGAATCCGCGCACACGCTCCGCTCAGGCACCGTCGCGGCGCATCCGTTCGCCCAGTCTCCGCAGACCCCGGTACGCGGCCGTCCGTACCGCGCCCGGGCGCTTGCCGAGCACGCGCGCCGCGGACTGGCCGTCCAGGCCGACGATCACCCTCAGCAGTACGGCCTCCGCCTGGTCGCGCGGCAGGGTGGCGACCAGGCGGAGGATCCGTTCGGTCGAGAGGGTCTCCAGGGCCGACGCCGATGTGCTGTGCGGGGCCGGGAGTTCGAGGAGGTCCTGTTCCAGCGGGGTGGTCCGCGGGCGGGTCTTCTGGCGGCGCAGGTGGTCGAGGGCCCGGTGCCGGGCGATCGTCGCGGTCCAGGCGCGGAAGCCCGCCCCGTCCCCGCGGAACCTCCCGAGGTCCCTGGCGATCTCCAGCCACGCCTCGGCGGCGACGTCCTCGGCCGCCTCGCCGTCCGTGCCGACGAGACCGCGCAGATAGCCGACGAGCCCCGGCTGGACCAGGCGGTACGCGACCGCGAAAGCGGCCTCGTCCCCCTCCTGGGCCGCCGCGACGGCCCTGCCGAGCTCCTCGTCGTACGGCTGCGTGCGACGAGGTCCCCCACCCTGGCCCAACCCGCTCCCATCCGGTCGACCCGGGCACAGTCCACGGCGGCTGCGCCTCCACGGTCGACTGCGCCGCCGGGAGCGGAAATGTCACGCTCACAGAGCCGCCAGGTCGCAGCCCCGACTCGCGCGACAACCGCACACCTGTCACATGACCCAGCGCACCGGCCCGCCCGGGCGTCACACCGGATAGGTGCGGGATACATCACGCGACAAATCACCCGCCCCGCTACAACCCTTTGCCGCGTCGATCAGTCGTACGAACTCGCTGAGTTCACCTGAAATTCGCTGAGGGGTGGGGTAATTGAGGCCGCGCAAACCGCGTGAAAAGGCGCGTACCACGCATGCGTACAGACCGCTGAGTCTGAAGCGCAGGGCGTGGCTGACGATCGGGGCCGTCGTGCTGGGCGGCGCCGGGGCGGTGACGTACGCCGTGGCCGGCCCCGCCGACGGGGAGGGCCCCGGCGCCGATCCGCGCGCGAAGCGGCCCGCGAGCGTGCACGATCTGGCGCTCCGGGGCGACGGCGCGGCGAAGCGGGGCCTCTCCCGCACGTCGACCGAGCAGTTCTCGCTCCTCGGCGTCTCCTGGAGCGGTGCCACCGCGGAGCTCGACGGCACCGCCCAGGTCCGCACGCGCGCCCTCGGCTCCGGCACCTGGACCGGCTGGCGCTCCCTGGACCTTCGGACGCATCCCGCGGAGAAGGCGGAGGCGGGCACGCGGGCCGCGTCCGATCCGCTCTGGGTCGGCCCTTCGGACGGCGTGGAGGTCCGCGTCGCAGCGGCCGACGGTACGTCAACGCACGAGCTTCCCAAGGGACTTGAGGTCAACCTCGTGGATCCGGGCGTGACGTCCCAGGAGGCGCGCAACCCCTCGCTCGACCGCCGCGCGGGCACGGGCATGTCCCCCGCGGCGTTCACCGTCGACGAGACACCCGCCGACGAGACGCCCTACGGTGACGCCCCCGCCGACGAGGCCCCCGACGCCCCGGACCCCGCCCCGACCAGGCCGACACCCCCGGCGTCCACCGTCACCCGGCCGCCCGTGATCGACCGTGCGGCCTGGGGCGCCGACGAGTCCCTCGTCAAGGACCCGCCGGAGTACAACGACAAGGTCAAGGCGGTCTTCGTCCACCACACGACCGGCACGAACGACTACAGCTGCGCCGAGTCGGCGGCGCTGGTCCGCGGCCTCCTGACGTACCACGTGGAGACCGAGGGCTGGAACGACCTCGGCTACAACTTCCTCGTCGACAAGTGCGGCCGGATATTCGAGGGCCGCGGCGGCGGCACCGACCTGCCCGTGCGCGGCGCGCACACCTACGGCTTCAACGGCGACTCGACGGGCATCGCCGTCCTCGGCGACTTCGAGGGCGACCCGGCGACGGGCAAGCCCGCGGGCAAGCCGACCCGCGCCGCCCTGGAGTCGGTGGCGCGCGTGGCGGCCTGGAAGCTCGGCCAGTACGGCGGGGATCCGGCCGGCAAGGTCACGCTGACCGCCGCCGACGACACGGGCGTGTGGAAGAAGGGCGAGCAGGCCTCGCTGCGGACCGTCTCCGGTCACCGCGACGGCTTCACCACCCTCTGCCCCGGCAAGAACCTCTTCTCCGGGCTCGGCGAGATCCGCCGCTACGCGGGCACCGTCGGCAGGAACTCCGCGATCCCCACGACGGACTACAACCGCGACGGCATCACGGACCTGGTCGCGGGCACCCCGAAGGCGTCGTCGAGCCGCGGCCGGGTCACCGTCGTACCCGGCGGCCTCGGCGGTCCGGTGGGCGCGTCCCGCATCTCCCTCACCCAGGCGAGCACCGGCGTCCCCGGCACCTCGGAGACGGGCGACAACTGGGGCGCGGCCACGGCGTGGGGCGACCTGAACGCCGACGGCCACGCGGACCTCGTCATCGGCGCGCCCGGCGAGGACGACACCTCGGGCCACGCCGACCGCGGCGCGGTCACGATGCTGTACGGCCCGAAGTTCACGTCCGGCACGGACATGCAGCTCTCGCCCGACTTCCACTACCCCGGCGCCAAGTTCGGCTCCGCGGTCGCCTCCGGTGACTTCAACGCCGATGGCAGGGCGGACGTCTTCGCCGTGGCGACGGGCACGGGCGGCTCGTGGGCCGCGCGGCTCGACCCGGAGCACGAGTCGGGCGGCAGCCTCACCTCGGGCGACACCGCCATCGCGTATCCCGACGCCGCCTCCGGCGACTTCAACCGCGACGGCTACGCGGACGTGGCGCTCACCTACCGCGACCAGGCGGGCAAGGGCAAGGTCGCCTGGTTCCGCGGCGGCCGCTCCGGGCTGAGCCGGGTCGGCGTCCTCTCCGTCCCCGGCGGCCGGTCCGTCGCCGTGGGCGACGTCAACGGCAACGGCTACGACGACCTGGTCATCGGCCAGCCGTACACCTCCGAGTCGGGCGCCCACGCGGGCGGCCAGGTCACGGTGGTCCCGGGCACCTCGACGGGGTTCACGACGACCGGCATGCGGACGGTCCACCAGGCGACGTCCGGTGTGCCCGGCGCCGCCGAGGCGGGCGACGCGATGGGCTGGTCGGTCGCGGCGGGCGACTACGACCTCGACGGCTACGCGGACGTCCTGGCGGGCGCCCCCGACGAGGACATCACCCGCGCGGAGAAGAACCGCAAGGACGCGGGCACCTCGCTCCTCCTGAAGGGCTCATCGGCCGGCCTCACCGGCACGGGCGCGAAGGCCTTCTCGCAGGACGAGCCCGACGTTCCCGGTTCCACGGAGCCCGGCGACCGCCTCGGCTCGTCGGTGACCCTGGCGGACCTGTCCGGCTCCGGCCGCGCGGACCTGGCCATCGGCGTCGAGGGCGAGGACGCGGGCGACGGCACGATCCTCCAGCTGGACGCGGGAAGTTCGGGCGTTCCTGGTGCGAGCGGCGTCTACTACGGGCGCACGCTCCTCGGCACCCCGGCGGGTGCCCGGCTGGGCCAGACCCTGACGCCGTGACGGCGGACGCGGCCCGGCCCCCCCCCGGGGGGGGGGGCGGGCCCGGGGGAAACGGGTTGGGGGGGGGCCAGTGACTATTAAAAAAAAGAGGCGGGCCCCCCAAGTAAGG